>NZ_JBITZP010000003.1:60275-391877 GCF_044546945.1 Kitasatospora sp. NPDC053057
GGGCCCGCCTGTCGGCTCGGGGGCGGGCGGCCGCCGGGCGGGGGGGTTTTGGCACCCGGTTGGGGCCCCCCCCCCGGGGGGGGCGCCCCCCCCCCGGGGGGGGCGCCCCCCCCCGCCCCCCCCCCCGCAGCCGTGCGCCCACCCACCGGGCGCGCCGGCCGAGGATGCGCCGGATGCCCATCTGCCTTTGCACCCCGCGCTGACGGCGGTCGAGGCCGTCGAAGCCGAGGTCCTCCGCCCGGTCCGGGCGGTGTGCGGAGCGCTGGGGACTGTTGTGGCGTCGGCCGCGCGGGGCGTCGTCGCGATCGGGCATCCAGGTCATACCGGAATGGATGCCCCTGGGCCGGTGGGAGTAACCGCCCGGGTTCGCCGAAACTGGCCTATGCATTTGTCATATGAGCGCAACATCAAGGGAGTTGGGCCGTCCAGCCCTTTTCCGAAGGCCCTCCGCCGGGCCCTCCGGCCGTCACTCCTTGTGGCGGCCGACCCAGTCCAGCAGCTCGGCGGTGAACTCCTCCGGCGCCTCCTCGTGCGGGAAGTGCCCCACCCCCGGCATCAGCCGCCAGCGGTACGGCGCCGCCACGTACTCGCCGCCGCCCAGCGCGGTGTGCGACAGCAGCACCGGGTCCGAGGCGCCCTGGACGTGCAGGGTCGGTGCGGTGATCGGCTTCTTCATCCGCCGGGCGAACTGGATGCCGTCCGGGCGCGCCATCGAGCGCAGCAGCCAGCGGTACGGCTCGATCGAGCAGTGCGCGGTGCTGGGGATCTGAATGGCCTGCCGGTACGCGTGCACGGCCGCCTCGTCCAGCTTGTCCGGCCCGGTCCACTCGTCCAGGTAGCGGCCGACCAGCGCGGCGTCGTCGGCGACCAGGCGGCGTTCCGGTATCCACGGCCGCTGGAAGCCCAGCACGTGGTCGAAGGCCGCCACCTGCTTGCGGTCCGTCAGCAGCGCCCGGCGCAGGTCCCGGGGGTGCGCCGCGGAGACCACGGTGAGGCTCTGGATCACCGACGGGCGCATCACAGCCGCCACCCAGGCCAGGGTGCCGCCGGAGGCGTGCCCGACCAGGTGCGCCCGGCGCTCGCCGAGCGAGCGGATCACGCCGGTGATGTCCAGGGCGAGGTTGCCCGGGTCGTAGCCGCGCGGGGTGCGGTCGCTGCCGCCGATGCCCCGCAGGTCGAGCGCCACCGCGCGGTAGCCGGCCGCGGCCAGCGCGGTCAGCTGGTGGCGCCACGCCCACCAGTACTCGGGCCAGCCGTGCACCAGCAGCACCAGCGGGCCGGAACCCAGCTCGGTGATGTGGAAACGGGCGCCGTTGGCCGCGAGGTCGCGGTGCGTCCACGGGCCGGGCTGCCGGATGCTCCAGGCCTCGGCAGCGCCGCCGCTGTGCCGTTCGGCGGCCGGCTCGGGGCCGGAGCCGGGGCCGGAGTCGGGGCCGGAGTCGGCGGACGGCTGCGCGGTCACGGGCGTCTGGTCAAGCGGCATACCGAGAGCGTGTCATATCGGCGAGCCGGACACGTGCCCGGCACTCGCTGTCGGCGGGTCCGAGCACCCCTCCCGTGGTTACGGGATGCGGCCCAGACCCCGGTCGATCTCCTCCTGGGTGGCCGGCCGCGGTCGGGCGTTCTTCAGTACCTCGGCGGTCTTCTGGACGCCCTCGATGGTGCGCTCCGGCTTGCTCATCTTCTTGAAGATGCGCACGGCCACGAACGCGACCAGCAGCGCGACGAGCACGTGGAGGAGGAACGAGATCGCGAACGACCAGCCCAGCGGCGCGCCCAGCCAGTGGAAGAAGAAGGCGATCGCGATGCTCGCCATCGGAATGCCGGCCAGGCCGATCACGCCGGCCACGACGAAGAAGATGCTGCCGGCGGCGCCGCGCTTGACGTCCGACTTGATCTCGGCCTTGGCGAGCGCGATCTCGTCGTGGACCAGCGCGGACAGGTCGGCGGTGGCCGCCGCGAACAGCTGCCCCACCGAACGCTCGCCCTCGTAGGGCGCCCGGCCGTTGCTGGACGGGTCTGCGGCTCCTGTGGGCATCAGCGGTTCTCCTCTGCGGCTGTTACGGCGTGACGCCGTCGCGGTGTGCGGTTCCGGGGCCGGTGGGGGGTCCGGAGGCGTCAGTGGTTTGTCGACAGCTCAGAATCATGCCCCTACCGGTCAGTCGGACACCACTCCGGGGCCCCGGCGGAGGGACGTGTCCGGGCTTCGGAAGGCCCGCGGGGCCTTCTCGGAGGGGCCTGCGGGGCCTTCTCGGAGGGCCTCAGCCGTCGGTCTCGGACCCGTCGCCGGGCAGGTTCCGGGCCGGTTCGGCGGTCGGCGCCGCGTCGGTGGCCCGAGCCTGCCAGGCCGGGTCGTCCTGCTGGTAGACGTCCGGCACGCCGTCGCCGTCCACGTCCCGGTCGTCCTCGTCGCACAGTGCGCGGTAGTGCCGGTTGCGCAGCTTGAGCAGCACGGTGGCGACCGTCGCGCAGAGCAGAGAGCCGACCAGGACGGCGGTCTTGGAGCGGTCGGCGAGCGCCAGGTCGTGCGGGAAGGCCAGCTCGCTGATCAGCAGCGAGACGGTGAAGCCGATCCCGGCGAGCACCGATACGGCGAACAGGTCGGCCCACTTGAGCCGCGGATTCAGCTCGGCCCGGGTGAACCGGGCGGCCAGCCGGGTGCCGCCGAATATGCCCACCGTCTTGCCGACCAGCAGACCGGTCACGATGCCGAGCGGGGTGGCCTGGGTGAACACCTCGCGCAGCGCCGGGGCGGAGATCGTCACCCCGGCCGCGAACAGCGCGAACACCGGGACGGCCAGCCCGGCCGAGAGCGGGCGGACCAGGTGTTCGATGTGCTCGCCGGGGGAGTGCTTCTCGTCGCCCTCCCGGTGGCAGCGCAGCATCAGGCCCATCGCGACGCCCGCCACCGTGGCGTGGATGCCGCTCTCGTGCATCAGCGCCCAGACCACGACGGCCAGCGGCACGAACAGGTACCAGCCCTTCACCCCGCGCCGGTGCAGGAACCAGAACAGCACCAGGCCGGCGAAGGCCAGGCCGAGCGCCCAGAACCTGATCCCGGAGCTGTAGAAGATCGCGATGATCAGGATCGCGATCAGGTCGTCGACCACGGCCAGGGTGAGCAGGAAGGCGCGCAGCGCCGAGGGCAGATGGCTGCCGACCACGGCCAGCACACCGAGCGCGAAGGCGATGTCGGTGGCGGTCGGGATGGCCCAGCCGCCGGGGTGGCCGCCGCTGCCGGAGTTCACCAGGGCGAACAGGATCGCGGGCATGGCGACGCCGCAGACGGCGGCGATCACCGGCAGCAGGGCCGCGCTCGGGGTGCGCAGTTCGCCCGCGACGAACTCGCGCTTGAGCTCGATGCCGGCCACGAAGAAGAAGATCGTCAGCAGGCCGTCCTTGGCCCAGGTGGCCAGGGTGAGGTCGAGGTGGAGCGGGGCGGACGGGCCGATCCGGTAGTCGAGCACGGTCTCGTACGCGTGCGGCCAGATGTTGGCCCAGATCAGTGCGACCACGGCGGCGGCCAGCAGCAGCATGCCGCCGACGGTCTCGGTGCGCAGGGCGTCGGTGATGAAGGTGCGCTCGGGCAGTGACAGCCGGCCGAGGAACTGCCGGCGGCGGGTCGTCGGCTCGTGGACGGGCGGCTGGTCGGTCACGTGGGACCTCCTGGGGGCTGGGAGCGGCAACGGATGCACGGGTGGTGCAGTTGCCGACCAGACTTCCCGGCGCGCCCTGTGACGCCCGCGACTCCTACTCAAGGGTCTTGATGCGTCCTTAGCAGTCTAACGGGACTTTCGGGTGACATCGGGATTGTCCTATTAAAGGACTTAAGCCCTGCAGGCCGGTTCTGCACTCCCGAGGAGCAGCGGACCGGCACCCGAACGGCCCAGGCCGAGTGCGGTCGGGTGGACGCCTCCCCCTCGTCGGTCGCAGACGCCGCCCGGTCCGGGCCGGCGCATCTCCCGTCAGGACCCCTGGCCACCCACACCTCGGGCCTGCCCCAGCTGCCGGTCGGCCTGCTGCCGACCATGACCCCCCGCTGGTTCACCTGCCCGTACGGCACCCTCGGCCCCGCGCATCTGCTCAGGGCCCTGCTGCGGACCCCCGTCCGGGGGCGCGGCACGCCGGGGGGCCCTTCAGCGCCTTCGTCGGGTTCAGCCCGCGGGCCCAGGTCGGGCTGGCAGTGCTGGCCGGGGCACGCCCGGTGCAACGGGTACGACCGCCGCCGCGCCCGGTGCAACGGGTACGGCGGCCGAGGGGGGTGTGACCGCCTTCGCGGGCATGACGGGGCCCCGGGCGGTGAACACCGCCCGGGGCCCCGGCACTGCTTCAGCGCGCCGAGCCTGCTGCGCGCTCCGCCGTCAGCGCCGTACTCAGCCGTTGTTGCCGTTCGGCGGCAGCTGGGCCTGGATCTGGCTCATCACCGTGCTGTCGGCGAGGGTGGTGGTGTCACCGACCTCGCGGCCCTCGGCGATGTCGCGCAGCAGGCGGCGCATGATCTTGCCGGAGCGGGTCTTCGGCAGCTCGCCGACCACCTTGATCTGCTTCGGCTTGGCGATCGGGCCGAGCGTGCGGCCGACGTGCGCCCGCAGCTCCTCGACCAGCTCGGGGCTCTCGGTGGCGCCGCCGCGCAGGATCACGAAGGCGACGATGGCCTGGCCGGTGGTGACGTCGGTGGCGCCGACCACGGCGGACTCGGCCACGGACGGGTGACCGACCAGGGCCGACTCGACCTCGGTGGTGGAGATGTTGTGACCCGAGACCAGCATGACGTCGTCCACCCGGCCGAGCAGCCAGATGTCGCCGTCCTCGTCCTTCTTGGCACCGTCACCGGCGAAGTAGCGGCCCTGGAAGCGCGACCAGTAGGTGTCGATGTAGCGCTGGTCGTCGCCCCAGATGGTGCGGAGCATGGACGGCCACGGCTCGGTGAGCACCAGGTAGCCGCCGGAGCCGTTCGGGACCTCGTTGGCCTCGTCGTCCACCACGGTGGCCGCGATGCCCGGCAGGGCGCGCTGGGCCGAGCCCGGCTTGGTCTCGGTGACGCCCGGCAGCGGGCTGATCATGATGGCGCCGGTCTCGGTCTGCCACCAGGTGTCCACGATCGGGCACTTGCCGCCGCCGATGTGCTCGCGGTACCAGATCCACGCCTCGGGGTTGATCGGCTCGCCCACACTGCCCAGCACCCGCAGCGAGGACAGGTCGAACTTCGCGGGGATGTCGTCGCCCCACTTCATGAAGGTGCGGATCGCGGTCGGCGCGGTGTAGAGGATCGTCACGCCGTACTTCTGGACGATCTCCCAGAACCGGCCCTGGTGCGGGGTGTCCGGGGTGCCCTCGTAGATGACCTGGGTGGCGCCGTTGGAGAGCGGGCCGTAGACGATGTACGAGTGGCCGGTGACCCAGCCGATGTCGGCGGTGCACCAGTAGACGTCGGTCTCCGGCTTGAGGTCGAAGACCGCGTGGTGGGTGTAGCTGGCCTGGGTGAGGTAGCCGCCCGAGGTGTGCAGGATGCCCTTGGGCTTACCGGTGGTGCCCGAGGTGTAGAGGATGAACAGCGGGTGCTCGGCCTCGTGCGCCTCGGGGGTGTGCTCGGTGGACTGGCGGGCGGTGATCTCGTGCCACCAGACGTCGCGGCCCTCGGTCCAGGGGATCTCCTGCTCGGTGCGGCGGATCACCAGGACGTGGTCGATGCCGTCGACCTTGGTGAGTGCCTCGTCGATGGCCGGCTTGAGGGCGGAGGGCTTGCCGCGGCGGTAGCCGCCGTCGGCGGTGATGACGAGCTTGGCCTGGGCGTCCTGGATGCGGGAGGCGACGGCGTCGGCGGAGAAGCCGCCGAAGACCACCGAGTGGGTGGCGCCGATCCGGGCGCAGGCGAGCATCGCGACGACCGCCTCGGCGATCATCGGCAGGTAGACGGCCACCCGGTCGCCCTTGCGGACGCCGAGCTCCAGCAGCGCGTTGGCGGCCTGCGAGACCTCGTCCTTGAGCTGGGCGTAGGTGATCGAGCGGCTGTCGCCGGGCTCGCCCTCGAAGTGGATGGCGACCCGGTCACCGAGGCCGTTCTCGACGTGGCGGTCGACGCAGTTGTACGCCACGTTGAGCTTGCCGTCGGCGAACCACTTGGCGAAAGGCGGGTTGGACCAGTCGAGCGTCTCGGTCGGCTCGACGGCCCAGTTGAGCCGGCGGGCCTGCTCGGCCCAGAACCCCAGCCGATCCTCGGAGGCCTGAGCGTACGCGGCCGCGGTGACGTTGGCGGCCGCGGCGAGCTCTGTCGGCGGGGCGAAACGCCGCTCCTCCTTGAGCAGGTTGGCCAGGCTCTCGTTGCTCAACGCGCACTCCTCATCGAGTCATGATCTGGGGCGATCCCGTGCGTGGGGATCGTCCCGTGTGTCCCAGCGCACAAGCTCACCAGGCAAACGGGTCAGTTGACAAGAGGCTCCTTGGAATTGGTGTAGACCTTTGACCGAACATCGAACGGCCGCCGTGCGGTCCGCCGCGCGGGGCGGCAGACCGCACGGCGGCCGGTGGGCCCGCGCCCCGGCCCGCCCGGCGGGGACACGGACCCGGCTTTCAGGCGGCCAGCTGGGGGCCCTCCTCGCTGCCGCCGGTCGGAACCCGGCCGTCCTTTCTCACCCGTTCGGCCGATTCCCCGTCCGGCCGCTCGTCCGGCCGCTCGTCCGGCCGGGTTTCGGTGCGGGCCTCGGTGCGGGCGTCCGGCCGGGTTTCGGTTCGGGCCTCGACCGGACTGAACGTCCCGGCGGCGCGGTCGAGGACGTAGGCCTGGGCGGTGGCGAAGTCGAAGTACATCCCGACCAGCCGCAGGCTGCCCTCCTCGACCCGGCGCTCCACCGCCGGATTCGCCATCAGCTGGTCCAACTGCTGCACCACATTGGTGATGCAGAGCTGCTCCACGAGGTCCACCACCGGCCGGTCGGCGAACTCGGCCGGGGCCCGTCGCAGTCTGTCCAGCGAGCCGCGACCGTTGCGCAGCCAGCGGGTCAGCGGGGTGGGCGGCCCGGGGCGCTCGTGCACGCCGTCCAGCAGGGCCTTCATCGCGCCGCAGCCGGAGTGGCCGCAGACCGTGATCGAGCGCACCTCCAGCGCCTCGACCGCGTACTGCACCGCGGCGGCCACCGAGTCGTCGGCCGCGCCGGGCTCGAACGGGGCCGGCACCAGGTTGCCCACGTTCCGGACGGTGAACAGGTCGCCCGGGCCGCTGTTGGTGATCATGCTGGTCACCATCCGGGAGTCCGCGCAGGTCAGGAAGAGCTGGGAGGGCGTCTGCCCCTCCCGCGCCAGCCGGGCGAGCTCGGGCCTGATCAGCGGGGCGGTGTGCCGCTGGAACACCCGGACGCCGTCCAGCAGCCGGCCGTGCGGGTCCTCCTGCTGCTCGATGCAGTGGTGGCCGGCCCAGGGCGTCCAGGCCCGGCAGCGGTGCGGGCCCGGCGAACTGCCCGTGCGGACCGTGCCGTCGGGGTCGAGCACCTCGTCGTCCTGGCGCCGCGTCACCAGCGAGACCCGCCCGCCCGCGGCCTGGTACCCCGTCCGCCAGTCGTGCAGCGTCTCGTACGCGGCGTGGTCCAGGAAGGAGCCGTCGTGCATCACGGTGACCTCGGCGGCCGCGGGGATCCCGGCCAGCGCCCGGCTCAGCCGGGGGACGGCGGTGAAGGTGAGCGGCCCGTGGGTCTGGACGGTGATGGTGCCGTCGGAGCCGGTCTCGACGTCCACGTGGGCGCGGGTCAGCCGGTAGAGCGCCAGCAGTACGGCGGTGGCGGCGCCGAGGCCGACGCCCCACAGCACGCCGAGGGCGACCACGGAGAGCATGGTGGTCAGGTAGACCGGGAACTCGCGGTGCCGGTGCACGTTGCGGATGTGCGCGAAGCTCACCATCTGCAGTCCGACCACCAGCACCAGCGCGGCCAGGGCGGCCAGCGGGATCCGGCGCAGACCACCGGCCAGCGCCAGTGCGGCGGCGAGCACCCAGACGCCGTGCAGTACCGAGGCCCACCTGGTCTGCCCGCCGGCCCGGACGTTGGCGGTGCTGCGCACGGCGCCCCCGGCGATCGGCAGCCCGCCGACCAGCCCGCTGACCAGGTTGGCGAGGCCCTGTCCACGCAGCTCGCGGTCGAGGTCACCGGTGCGCTGGGACATCCGGTCCACGGCCACGGCGGACAGCAGCGACTCCACGCTCGCGACGGCGGTGACGGTGAGGACGGCGGCGAGCACCCCGGCGAGCGAACCGTGCGGCAGCGCGGGCACGAGCGAGTGCGGCTGCCAGGCGGGCAGTTCGATGTGGGCGAGCCGCAGGTCCAGGGCGAGGGCGAGCGCGGTGGCGACGGCCACGGCGGCCAGCGGGCCTGGCACCTTGGTCAGGCGGGCGCCGAACTCGCCCACGCGGCCGGGGAGCCGGTCGAGCCGGGGCCAGCCCAGCAGCACGGTCACGGTCACCGTGCCGGCCAGCAGTGCGGGTGGGTGCGGACCGGCCAACTGCTCCGGCAGTGCGAGGAGGTTGGCGATCGCCGAGCTCTGCGGGGAGCCGCCGAGGACGACGTGCAGCTGCGCGATGGCGATGGTGAGTCCGACCCCGGCCAGCATGCCGTGCACGATCGCGGGCGAGACGGCGAGTGCCGTCCGGGCCACCCGGCGTGCGCCGAGCAGGAGTTGGAGCAGTCCGGCGGCGACGGTGACGGCGCAGGTGGCCCGCCAGCCGTACTGGGCGATCAGTCCGGCGGTGATCACGGTCAGCGCGGCGGAGGGGCCGCTGACCATGAGCGGGGTGCCGCCGGACAGCCCGACCACGATGCCGCCCACGGCCGCGGCGGCCAGTCCGGCGGTGAGTGGGGCGCCGGTGGCGAGTGCGATGCCGAGGGAGAACGGCACCGCGATCAGGAAGACCACCAGGGAGGCGGAGAGGTCGTGGGCCCAGCGGGCCCGGGGGCCGGGGCCCGGTGGCGCGTGGTCGGTGGTGTCGGAGGCGATGGGGGCGCTGGAGATGTCGAGGGTCATGGTCTTCCCGTCTGTCCGGGGGAACGAACGCAGTCAGGTCCGGTGGTGAGTCCGGGGTCGGGCTCCGGGGCGGATCGGCTGTCGTGGGTCGCGACGGTGTGGCGGGATGGCGTGGGCGCGGCGGGGAGTGCGGGTGTCACCGGCCGGCATCGACCATCTGGCCCGCCAAGGGCCAGGGCGAGGGTGCGGGATGTCTCGCCGAGGGCCGTCGGGACGGGCCATCAAGACTCGGTAAACCGAGGGTAATGAAAGCTTTGCACAGCGCCGTTCCCGGAGGGAAGCGGAAAATCCCCGGTTCACCCCATTGGGTGGTGTTCGAACTGGCAGGAATCTGCAGGTGGGCGGCTCGCGCCGACACGGCGGACGGGCTGCGGCCTCCCCCGGGGTGGAGGGGAGGCCGCGGCCCGTCCGGTCGGTGGCGGCGCCGTTCGCGGTGGGTCAGGCGGTGGCTCCCGCCGGGGCGGCCGGCGCGTCGGCCGCGAACTCGCCCGGGAACCCGCCGAGCACGAAGTCCTCGTCCACCTGGGTCGCGAGGTCGATGCCGACCTTGGCGTTGGCCCAACTCTCCGCGTTGCGCCGGTGGAAGAGCACGGCCTGCTCGGTGTAGCGGCGGGCGTCGCGCAGCCCGTACGCCGCCTCGGCTTCGGTCCGCAGCTCCTCCAGCACGGCCCGGTTCGCCGGCTCCAGCGACTTCAGCGGCGGCTCGGCGCCCTGCTCCAGCCGGCGCACCCAGTCCGACTGTCCGAAGGTCGCGAGCAGGTCGTCGCCGACCTCGCGGCGCAGGAACGCCAGGTCGTCCGGGCCCTGCACCTTGTTGCCGATCACCCGCAGCTGGACGCCGAAGTCCCGCGCGTAGTCCTTGTACTGGCGGTAGACCGAGACGCCTTTGCGGGTCGGCTCGGCCACCAGGAAGGTGAGGTCGAACCGGGTGAACAGGCCGGATGCGAAGGAGTCCGAACCGGCTGTCATGTCGGTGACCAGGTACTCGTCCGGGCCGTCCAGCAGGTGGTTGAGCAGCAGCTCCACCGCGCCGACCTTGGAGTGGTAGCAGGCCACCCCGAGGTCCTCCTCGGTGAACGCGCCGGTCGCCAGCAGCCGGACCGAGCCCTCGTCCAGTGCGATCGGGCGGGCGCAGGCGGCGTAGACCGGGTTCTCCTCGACGATCCGCAGCAGGCGCGAACCACGGCCGGGCGGCGTGGTTTTGATCATCTCGTCGGCCGAGCGGATCAGCGGGTTGGCGCCGCGCAGGTACTCCTTGATCTCCGACAGGTGCCCGCCGAGCGAGGGCAGATCGGCCGATTGAGCGTCCGTCAGGCCGAGGGCGGGGCCCAGGTGCTGGTTGATGTCGGCGTCGACGGCGATGACCGGTCGGCCGATGGCGGCCAGGTGGCGGATGAACAGTGCGGACAGCGTGGTCTTCCCGCTGCCGCCCTTGCCGACGAAGGCGATCTTCATCTGGGGCTCCGGCTCTCGCTCTGGGCCCTGGGGGCGGGCCGCGTGCTCAGGGGCGTGTGTGGGGACGCCCTAACTGGAAATCGTTATCGTCTCCGATAGTGGTCATGCTAGCCGGGGTTTGGGTCCCGTCGGGGGAGGGAAGTGAGGATTGCCTCGAACGGGTGATGCGGGGTTGCTGTTCCGGTCAGGGCGGCCTGTTCATTACTCTCGGGTAGGTGAGCACTGGAACAGATCCCCTCGCCCCGCTTGCCCAGCTCCCCGGGGTGCCCGACGCCGTGGCCGAGGTGCGCAAGGCCGTCGACCGGCTCTACGGCCACCGGGTGATGCGCCGCCGCGCGGCCGAGGTCACCTCCGAGTCCGCGCTGCGCGGCGCCCGTGCGTCGGCGGCCGTCGCCGGGGCCGACTGGCCGCTGGAGGAGGTCCGGCGCCGCACCGACTTCAGCCTGGACGCCGAGGCCCGCACGGTCGGCGCGGCCCTGCGGATCGCCGCCGAGGCGGGGCAGCTACTCAGTGTCTGGCGGCACTCGCCGCTGCAGGTGCTGGCCCGGCTGCACCTGCTCGCGGTCGGCGACGCGGACCCGGCCGCCGGTCGGCCGCGCCGGGCGGGGGAGCGAGCCGAGGAGCTGTTCCCGCTGGAGCTCAAGCCGGTGGAGAGCGTCGAGGTCGACGCCGGGGTCGGGCCGCTGCCGGTGCTGCCGCCCGCCCCGGACGCGGAGGAGGTCGCGGCCCGGCTGGACCAGCTCTCCCGGCTGCTGGTGGCCCGCGCGGAGGGCCACGGCGTGGGCACGCCGGCCCTGGTGGTCGCCGCGGTGGTGCACGGCGAACTGCTCGCCCTGCGGCCGTTCGGCACCCACAACGGGCTGATCGCGAGGGCCGCCCAGCGGATCGTGCTGATCGCCGAGGGCCTCGACCCGAAGTCGATCTGCCCCGCCGAGGTCGGCCTGGCCGAGCTGGGCACCGACACCTACCGCCGCGCCCTGGCGGGCTACCTGGCGGGCACGCCCGAAGGGATGGCGGCCTGGATCGCGCACTGCGGGCGGGCGCTGCGGCTCGGCGTGCGGGAGAGCACGGCGGTCTGCGAGGCGATGCAGCGCGGCATGGTCTGAGCGGCCCGGCCCGAGGGCGCTTCGGGCCTGGCGGGCGCTGTGGGGACTGCGGGCATCGCCGGCAGCGCGGACACAGAGATGCGGCGGCACCTGATCCTGCTGGGTGCCGCCGCTGGTGCAGATACCGGGTGACCAAGCATGCACCGGAAGTGCCGATCAGACGGGGATCCTGCCCGTTCGTCTGGTCCGGCGGCCCGACAGCGGGTCGGCTGCATGTGGGTGCTCGGATATCTGTACTGCGGTCCGTGGGGCCTGAACTGCGTTGTCGGTTTGACCTCTTCGGTCCTGACCGGGTCTCGCGGGCCGTGCTTCATTTGTATCGCGTTTCGGCCGAAAGGGGAACCCGAAATGAGAAGTCTGTGTCGATTGCCCGTTTTGGCGGTCTTCGTGCTAGATCACGACTTCTGTCGGGAGTCTCAGGTGGTGGGGCGGCGTCGGCGGGCCAGGTACCAGATGACCCCGGCGGTCACCACGGCCGTCCCGAGCGCCACGGCGGTCAGCACCGAGCCGCTCGGCGCGGAGAACTCGGGCAGCCGCCGTCGCAGTTGCACCGGCCGGTCGAAGACCAGCACCGGCCACTCCCGGGCCTGCGCCTCCTTGCGCAGCGCGCGGTCGGGGTTGACGGCCGAGGGGTGGCCGACCGCCTCCAGTAGCGGCAGGTCGGTCGAGGAATCGCTGTAGGCGTAGGACTCGGTCAGGTCGTAGCCCTCCGCCCCGGCCAACTCCCGGATGGCGGCGGCCTTGTTCTCGGCGTAGGCGTAGTACTCGATCTCGCCGGTGTAGCAGCCGTCCTCGACCTTGAGCCGGGTGGCGATCACGTGGTCCGCGCCGAGCAGGGCGCCGATCGGCTCGACCACCTCGGAGCCGGAGCTGCTGACGATCACCACGTCCCGGCCGGCCGCGTGGTGCTGCTCGATCAGCGAGGCGGCCTCGTCGTAGATGATCGGGTCGATCAGGTTGTGCAGCGTCTCGGCGACGATCTCGCGGACCTGCTGGACGTTCCAGCCCCGGGTGAGCGCGGAGAGGTACTCGCGCATCTTCTCCATCTGGTCGTGGTCCGCGCCGCCGACCAGGAAGACGAACTGGGCGTACGCGCTGCGCAGTACGGCCCGACGGTTGATCAGGCCGCCCTGGTAGAACGGGCGGCTGAAGGCCAGCGCGCTCGACTTGGCGATGATGGTCTTGTCGAGGTCGAAGAAGGCGGCCGTGCGCAGTCCGTTCGGCCGGGGGCGGGCGGCTGCGGTCGGCTCATCGGGCCCGGTGGGGTCGCCCTGGGACTCGTCGGCGTGGTCGTCGGCGTTCTCGGTGGTGTCCACGGGAACCGAGGATAGAGGGAGCCACAAAACACCCCGCCATTCGGCGTACTCGCGGGCGCGCGGGTTTGTGTTTCTGGCCGCTCGGGTACACCATGGAAGTCACGGATCGTTCGCGACCGTGCTAACCCGGTCCGGCTCCTCCCCCCCGAGTCGGGCTGTGGATAGACGACCCCCGCTCTCCCCCCCGGCGGGGGTCGTCGCACGTCCGGGGCCATTTTCAGGGCTTGAAGGTTGCCGCGGCTTCCGCGAAGACCTCGTCGACGGTGTGCAGGGGGTGTCGGCAGCTCCGTCCGTCCACCACCTTTCGTCACTCTGCGTCGCCGTTTGCTCATGGCGGGCGCGGCGGGCACGGCTGGTTCCGATCTGCGCCGCGGGCCGCTCCGACGGGGTGCGGGCGAGCCGGTGCGGGGGTGTCGGGAAGACGGTCGGGCGAGGGCCGACGGATGGCCGGTTCATCTCCGTGACCCCCTTTCGTCAATTCTTCGCCGAATAGCCCCCCGCCCGGGTGAACGTTTTCATCCACAGCCCCCGAGTTATCCACAGGCAATCGGAACGTGGATGACGGAATCCGGATCTCCCCCCACCGTGATGGTCGGCGGCGGTCGCCGGGCAGGGCCTCATCCCCCTTCCAAGAGGTCTGCCTGGCGGCCGTCCGTCGGAACCGTCCGACGCGCGCCGTGGCCACCCCCGGTGGTCTGCGGCGCAGAGGGGAGAACACCATGTCGACGCCGATCGCCGACCACGTCACCGCCGAGGGCCCCGCGGCCGCCGGGCCGCTGGTCGTCACCGAGGACGAGGGCCTGGCCGAGCACCTGCTGCGGCTCTGTGCGGCGGCGGGCACCGAGCCCAGGTTGATCAGGGGCGCGCCGCCGCGCGAGCTGTGGGAGGCCGCTCCGCTGGTCCTGGTCGGGGACGACCAGGCGGAGCGCTGCGCCGGGCTGGGCAGGCGCACCGGGGTGCTGCTGCTCGGGCTGGACCTCGACGACCCCGGGGTGTGGGTCAGAGCCGTCCAACTCGGCGCCGAGCACGTGCTGTTCCTGCCCGACGCCGAGGCCTGGCTGCTGGACCGGATCGCGGACGCGGCCGAGGGCGTCGGCTCGCCGGCGGTCACCGTCGCCGTGCTCGGCGGCCGGGGCGGGGCCGGAGCCTCGACGTTGGCCTGCGCCCTCGCGGTCACGGCCGCGCGGACGGGGCGGCGGACGATACTCCTCGACGGTGATCCGCTGGGCGGCGGCCTGGACGTCCTGCTCGGCGGCGAGACCGCCCGCGGGCTGCGCTGGCCCGACCTGGCCGGTGCGCGCGGGCGGGTCAGCGGGGCCGAGCTGGCCCGGGCACTGCCGGCCCTCAAACGGCTCTCCGCGCTGTCCTGCCTCTCCTGGGATCGCGGCGACACCCTGACGGTGCCGCCGGAGGCCATGCGCAGCGTGCTGGCCGCCGCCCGGCGGCGCGGTGGGCTGGTGGTGGTCGACGTGCCGCGCCATCTCGACGCGGCCGCCGGGCAGGCGCTGCAGCAGTCCGACCTGGCGCTGCTGGTGGTCCCGGCCGAGCTGCGCGCGGTGGCGGCCGCCGACCGGGTCGCGGCGGCGGCCCGGATGCGGCTCGGGGACGTCCGGGCCGTGGTCCGGCCGATGCGGCCCGGCGGGCTCCCGGCGCACCGGATCGCCCGCGGGCTACGGCTGGAGCTGGCCGGGGAGTTGGAACCGGAGCCGGGCCTGGCCGAGGACGTCGAGAAGGGCGTCCCGCCCGGCATGCGGGACGGCGGCCCGCTCGCGCGCTTCTGCGCGACCTTCCTGAACGAAGTGCTGCCGCCGGTGTCGGCGGTCGGAGGAGGTGTGTACTGATGGGCCGTCTGCGCAGAACAGTTCTTCGGGGCGGTGCCCCGGGCCCGGGCGACGGTGGGCGGGAGCACCGGCCGCTCAGGAGCGTGCCGCCGCCCGGCGGTCCGCCGTCGGCCGACCACGGGCCCTGCCCGTACGGCCGGACGGCCCGCGAGGAGCGGACGGCGGAGCTGGTGGACGCGGTGCGGCTGCGGCTGGCCGAGTCCGGGGCCGCGCCGACGGCGGGCTCGGTCGCGGCCGTGCTGCGGGCCACCCGGCCGCCGCTCGGCGGGGACGAGGTGCTGGACACCGTGCGCTCGCTGCGCGCCGAACTGGTGGGTGCGGGCCCGCTGGAGCGGCTGCTGGCGGCGCCGGACGTCACGGACGTGCTGGTGAACGGTCCGGAGGAGGTGTGGGTCGACCGTGGCGGCGGCCTGCACCGAGCCACCGGAATCCGGTTCGCCGACGCCGAGGCGGTGCGGCGGCTCGCCCACCGGCTGGCCACCGCGGCCGGGCGGCGCCTGGACGACGCCAGACCCTGGGTGGACGCCCGGCTGCCGGACGGCACCAGGCTGCACGCGGTGCTGCCGCCGATCGCGGCCGGCTGCACGCACATCTCGCTGCGGGTGTGCCGGCCCCGGCCGTTCACGCTCGACGAGTTGACGGCGGGCGGAGCGCTGCCGCCGGAGGGCGCCGAGCTGCTGGCCGGCATCGTGCGGGCGCGGCTGTCGCTGCTGGTCTCCGGCGGGACGGGCTCGGGCAAGACGACCCTGCTCGCGGCGTTGCTCGGCCTGGTCGGGCCGGACGAACGGATCGTGGTCGCCGAGGACTCCGCCGAGCTGCGACCGGCCCACCCCCATGTGGTCCGGCTGCAGAGCCGGCCGCCGAACCAGGAGGGGCTGGGCGAGTTCACCCTGCGCGACCTCGTCCGGCAGGCGCTGCGGATGCGGCCGGACCGGCTGGTGATCGGCGAGGTCCGCGGGGCCGAGGTGTCGGACCTGCTGGCCGCGCTCAACACCGGGCACGAGGGCGGCTGCGGCACCGTCCACGCGAACACGGCGGCGGACGTGCCGGTCCGGCTGGAGGCGCTGGGCTCGCTCGCCGGGCTCGACCGGCCGGCGCTGCACAGCCAACTGCGCGCCGCGCTCGACGTGGTGGTGCACCTGGTCCGGGATCCGGGCTCGGGACGCCGCCGGGTGGCGGAGATCCACACGCTGACCGGGGACCGCGACGGGCTGGCCGTGACCATCCCGGCGGTGGAGTTCCCCGCGGCGGGCGGTTTGGTGCCCGGGGCGGGCTGGGAGCGGCTGGTCAGACTGCTGGCGGCGCGCGGGGTGGTGCTCGGGGCGGGGGCGCCATGAGTGCGGCGGCGGTGGCGGTGTCGATGGCCTCGGCAGTCCGGGCGGCACGAGAGCTGCGGTTGGTGGAGATCGGGTTCGTGCTGCTGCTCGCTGCGTGCGCGACGGGCGCTCTGGTGCTGCTCGGCTCATGGGGCCGGAAGGGGCGATGACGTGGAGATGAATGACATGACGCAAAGTCAGATCGCGTTCTGCTGGGTGACGGTGCTCTGCCTGCTGGCCGTCGCCGGGTGGCGCGCCGTCCAGGAGCAGTTGCCGGGTGGGCGGCGCTCCAGGCTGGTGCTGGCGGGCAGTGGGCCTCCGGTGTGCGGGCCGGGTCCGCAGGCGGTGCGACGGGGACGGGCTCGGCTTCCGGGGTTGCTGGCACCCGAACTGCTGCTCCTGCCCGCGGGGTTGGTCTTCGGGCGGGTCACCGCCTCGCCGGTGCCGGTGCTCGCGGCCGTGCTGGCCGTCCTGCCGCTGCGGCGGTGGCGGCTGAGACGGCGCCTGGCCGTGGAGGCCGGGCAGCGGGCCGCGGCGGTGGTGGAGCTCTGTGCCGCGCTGGCGGGGGAGTTGCGCAGCGGTGCGACGCCGGAGCAGGCGCTGCACCTGGTCACCGCGCGGCTCGCCGCGGATCCGGACGGGCTGCGCCGGCTCGGAGCCGAGCCGGTGGCCCGTTTGGCGGCGGGCCGTTACGGCGGGGACGTCCCCGCCGCGCTCCAGCTGCTAGCCGAACTGCCTGGTGGCAGCGGGGCGGCGGCGATCGCGGCCTGCTGGCGGGTCACCTCCGACGGCGGGTCGGGGTTGGCCGCCGCGCTGGACCGGGTCGCGGAGGCGCTGCGCAGCGAACGGGCGCTGGCGGAGGAGATTGCCGGGGAGCTGGCCGGGCCGCGTACGACGATCGCGGTCCTGGCCGCCCTGCCGGGCGCGGGCCTGGTCCTGGGCGGCGGGCTCGGGGCCCGTCCGCTGGAAGTCCTACTGCACACACCGGCCGGACTGGGCTGCCTCGGGGCGGGGGCGGTCCTGGAGGGGCTGGGGGTGCTCTGGACGGCCCGCATCGTCCGGGCGGCGGCCCGAGGAGCGCTGGAGCCTCCGCGGGGCGCCGAGGGGCCGGGTAAGGGCAGTGGTGGGCGGAGAGGGCTCCTGTGGACGCGGGCGCTCGGCGCCGGAGCGGGGGCGGCGTGATGCGGGGCGTCGGATGGGTGGCGGCCGGGCCCCTGGTCGCGGCGGCGGTGATCGCGGCGGTCATGGCGGTGGGGTCGGCGCGGCGCAGGGCCGGGCGGCGGGCGTTGGCCTGGGCGCGGGAACGGGAGGCGGCGCGACGGCGAACGGGGCCGGGGTGGCGGGGCGTTGGACCCCGGCGGCGAGTGGTCTCGGCGGTTGGTGCCGGGGTGGCGGTGGCGGTGCTGGTCGGCGGTGGCGCCGGGGCGGTGGCCGGGGTGCTGGCGGCGGTGGGCGTCCATCGGTGGTCGGCTCGGGCCCGGTCGCCGACGGATCGCCGGGCGGCGCTGGAGGAAGAGTTGCTGACCAGGCAACTCCCGCTGAGTGCGGAACTGTTGGCGGCCTGTCTCGGGGCGGCGGCGCTGCCCTCGGCGGCGGTGTCGGCGGTGGGCCGGAGCGTGGGCGCACCGCTGGGGCCGAGGCTGGCGGCGATCGGGGCCGAACTGGCCCTGGGGGCACCGCCGGAGCTGTGCTGGACCAGGCTCGGCGAACAGCATCCGTCGCTGGCGCCACTGGCGCACTGCCTGGTGCGGACGAGCCTCGGCGGGGCTCCCGCGGCCGGCCCGCTGATCGGACTGGCCCAGGCGCAGCGGACGGCCGCCGCCCGGGCGGCCCACGCCCGGGTCCGCCGGGCCGCGGTGCTCGCCACCGCGCCGCTCGGACTGTGCTTCCTCCCGGCCTTCGTCCTGATCGGGGTGGTGCCGGTGGTGATCGGCCTCACCAGCCGCTTCGCCCAGGCCATGTGAGTTGGCATCGGCTCCGGACCGCCGGAGCCACGGAAAAGACCGGAACAAACCGGAAGAAGATCCAGACAGGAGAGAACGATGGCTGCAGTGCTGATGATCAAGGCTGGGACCGGGCAGCCGCTCCGGCAGTTGCTCGGGGTGTGGCGACGGAGGAGTCGTGGGCCCGAGGGCCGGGTGCGCAAGGTGGTCCGGCGCCGGGGCCGGTCGGACGCCGGAATGACCACCGCCGAATACGCAGTGGGAACTCTGGGCGCGTGTGCCCTCGCCGCCGGGCTCTACAAGGTGGTGACCAGCACGGCCATCACCGGGGCGCTGACCGAGATGCTGGAACGGGCACTCCATGCGACGTAGGGGTAGGCCGGGAACCCCCGCCGTGCCCGCCCTCCGGGCGGCCGGCGGGAGTTCGGCGGCAGGGTGTGGCCGAGTGGTGCTGCCGGTGCGGCCGGTGCGGCGTGGGGACGGGGGCTTCGTTACGGCGGAGACGGCGGTGGTGCTGCCGGCGCTCGTCCTGCTCGCGGCGATGCTGATCTGGGGCGTGCTCGCGGCGGCCGCGCAGATCACCTGCGTGGACGCGGCCCGGATCGGAGCCAGGGCGGCCGCGCGCGGGGAGGCGGACGCCGTAGAGCTCGCCCGCGCGGCGGCCCCGCCGGGAGCGCGGGTGCGGTTGTCGGTCGCGGCGGACACGGTGCGGGTCGACGTGGAGGCCCCGTGCGCGGCGCCGGGCAGGCTGGGCGGTCTGCTGGCGGTGCAGGTCGGTGCGATGGCCGTGGCCGCTCGGGAGGACGTCCTGGGCAGCACCACGGAGGGAGGTGGAGGCCCATGGCCCGCCTGACCGGCTCCTGGCGGGCGGCGGAGTGGCTGGCGCGGGTCCGCGCCGCTCGGGCCGCTGCGGCGGGCCGGCACGGGTACGGGGCGGACGCGGGCTCGGCGACGGTCTGGCTGCTCACCCTGGCGATGCTGGGCACGGTGGTCTTCGCCGCGACGATCGCGGTCGGTGCGGTGGTGGCCGCCCGGCACCGGGCCGAGTCGGCCGCGGACCTGGCGGCCCTCGCGGCAGCGGACCGGCTGCTGCTGGACCCGGACGGCGGCTGCGGTCGGGCCGCCGGGATCGCCGCGACGCAGGGTGCCGCTCTGGCGTCCTGCACGGTGGACCGGGCGGCGGACGCCGTCGAGGTGGTGGCCGAGGTGCCGGTCGGCGGGCTCCCGCTGCGGCTGTCGGTCGGTCCGGCGCGGGCGAGGGCTCGGGCCGGACCGGTTCGGACTCCGGTCACCGCGGCCGAGGACGGTGCCGGTGCCGGTGCCAGTGCCGGCGTCGATGCCGGTGTCGTTCCGAGCAGCACGAGCAGCACGAGCAGCACGAGCAGCACGAGCGGTGCGGCGGCGGTGTCATGAGGCGGCCGGTGCTCCACCGTCCGGGCCCGCTGCGGAGCCGGCCTCCGGCGCCCCGGCCAGCAGGACGTCCAGCAGCCGGACGGCTGCAGCCTTGTCCAGTGGGTCGTTCCCGTTGCCGCACTTGGGTGACTGGACGCAGGAGGGGCAGCCGCGCTCGCACTCGCAGGAGGCGATCGCGGCGCGGGTGGCGGTCAGCCACGGGACGGCCCGCTGGAAGCCGCGTTCCGCGAAGCCGGCCCCGCCCGGGTGGCCGTCGTAGACGAACACCGTGGGCAGCCCGGTGTCGGGGTGCAGCGGGAGGGAGACGCCGCCGATGTCCCACCGGTCGCAGGTGGCGAACAGCGGCAGCAGGCCGATCGAGGCGTGCTCGGCGGCGTGGGCGGCGCCGGGCAGCCGGTCGAGCGGGAGGTCCGCGTCGAGCAGTTGGTCCTCGGTGACGGACCACCAGACCGCGCGGGTGCGCAGTGTGCGGGGCGGGAGGTCGAGCTTGCTCTCGCCCATGATCTCCCCGGTGGAGATCCGCTTGCGGAGGTAGCCGACCACCTGGTTGACCACCTCCACCGAGCCGAAGCTGAGTCGGCCCTCGCCCCACGGGACGGTGGTGTCGGTGTCGAGGACGGAGATGGAGGTGATGTCACGGGCGGCTGTCGTGTACGGCGGGTCGGCCGGTTCGACCAGGGCGACCGAGTCCTCCAGGTCGAGCTCCCGGACCAGGTAGGTGCGGCCCTGGTGGAGGTGGACGGCCCCGGTGTGGACGGTGGTGTGGGCGGCCGCGGCGTCCACCGTGCCGAGCAGCCGGCCGGTGTCGGCCTCGACGATCTGCACTGGGCTGCCACCGCTGCCGCGCAGGTCGACGGCGTCGGCGGCGCGCTCCCGGCGGGTCCAGTACCAGGAGCCGTCGGTGCGCCGGCGCAGCAGGCCGCGCCGCTCCAGCACCGGCAGCAGCGGTGCGGTGGAGGGGCCGAACAGCTCCAGGTCGGCGTCGGTGAGCGGTAGTTCGGCCGCGGCCGCGCACAGGTGCGGGGCGAGCACGTGAGGGTTGTCGGGGTCGAGCACGGTGGCCTCGACGGGCGTCGCGAACAGCGCCTCCGGGTGGTGCACCAGGTAGGTGTCCAGCGGGTCGTCCCGGGCGATCAGGACGGCCAGCGCGCCCTGGGCCTCGCGGCCCGCCCGGCCCGCCTGCTGCCAGAGCGAGGCCCGGGTGCCGGGGTAGCCGGCCATCAGGACGGCGTCGAGTCCGGAGATGTCGACGCCGAGTTCGAGAGCGGAGGTGGAGGCGAGTCCGAGCAGTCGGCCGGAGTGCAGATCGCGCTCCAGGGCCCGGCGTTCGTCGGCGAGGTAGCCGCCGCGGTAGGCGGCCACCCGGTCGGCGAGCGGCCGGCCGAGCTGGTCCTGGGTCTGCAGGGCCACGAGTTCGGCGGCGCGGCGGGAGCGGACGAACACGACCGTCCGGGTCTGCCGTTCGACCAGGTCGGTCAGCAGGTGTGCGGCCTCGGCGGTGGCGGTGCGGCGCACCGGTGCGCCGTGCTCGCCGACGTTCTCGGTCAGCGGCGGCTCCCAGAGGCCGAAGACCATCGGTCCGCGCGGCGAGGCGTCCTCGGTGACGGCCACGGCGGGCAGGCCGGTCAGCCGCCGGGCGGTCACGGCCGGGTCGGCGGTGGTGGCGGAGGCGAGCAGGAAGGTGGGTGACGAACCGTAACGGGCGCAGATGCGGCGCAGCCGCCGCAGTACCTGGGCGACGTGCGAGCCGAACACGCCCCGGTAGCTGTGGCACTCGTCGACGACCACGTAGCGCAGCACCTTGAGGAAGGAGGACCAGCGGGCGTGCGCGGGCAGGATGCCCCGGTGCAGCATGTCCGGGTTGGTGAGCACGTAGGAGGCGTACTGGCGGACCCACTCGCGCTCCTCGGGCGGGGTGTCGCCGTCGTACAGGGCGGCTCGGACCCTCGGCGGGGCGAGTTCGGCGGCGCGGCGGCGCTGGTCGGCGGCCAGCGCCTTGGTCGGGGCCAGGTAGAGCGCGGTGGCGCCGCGGCCGTTGCGGGCCTCGGTGCCCTCCAGCAGATCGCTGAGCACCGGAGCCAGATAGCCCAGCGACTTGCCCGAGGCGGTGCCTGTGGCGATGACCACAGTCTGGCCGCTTTTGGCCAGGTTCATCGCTTCCGCCTGGTGCGCCCAGGGCTGTTCCACTCCGACGTCCAGGGCCGAGGCGACGATCTCCGGTCGGATCGAGTCGGGCCACGGCGAATAACGGGCAGGTCGGGCGGGAAGGTGCTCCGTATGGGTGAGCCTATCGGCCCGCCCCCGACTGGTGGACAGGGTCGTGAGCAGTGCCTCGGGCAGGCTGTGTCGGGGCGGCATGAGGACCCAGTGTGTCACCGGCGTGACGGAGAATCGTCGTAAGCCATCGTGCGGGCATGGTCGCAGGTGGTTGAATGTGGCCGTGACGGCCGTACGGTCGTGGGTCGCAGCGCTGAGGCTTGCCACGCGTTTGGTTTGGCGCGCCCCGGGTTCGCGACCATGCGGTGGCGGCCGTCCGGCCGAGGATCGCACATGACGTAGCAAGGCAAGGTGCTGGAGGTTCCGTGGACCTGTCCCTGTCGACCCGTGCAGTCGGCGATCGTACGGTCGTCGAGGTAGGCGGCGAGATCGATGTGTACACCGCCCCGAAGCTGCGGGAGCAGCTGGTCGAGCTCGTCAACGACGGCAAGTACCACCTCGTCGTCGACATGGAGGGCGTCGACTTCCTCGACTCGACCGGCCTGGGCGTGCTGGTCGGTGGCCTGAAGCGGGTCCGTGCCCACGAGGGCTCGCTGCGCCTGGTGTGCAACCAGGAGCGCATTCTCAAGATCTTCCGGATCACCGGTCTGACCAAGGTCTTCCCGATCCACACCTCGGTGGACGACGCGGTCGCCGCGACCGACTGACGCGTCCGGGCCGGTCCACGCGGCCGGCCCGCCCGTTCCATGTGTCCGGGGCGCAGGGGCCCGCGAGGCCCCGTGCTCCCCGGACGCCTCAGGGCCGGTCGAGTGCCGGCCCACGGGGCCGCATCGTCGGCTCCGGTCGGAGCACCCCGAAGGGGAGAGATGGCAACCGTCGAACTTCGATTCAGCGCGCTTCCCGAGCACGTGCGGACGGCCAGGCTGGTCGCCGCGGCCGTCGCCAGACGGGCCGGGGTCGACGAGTCGGTGCTCGACGAGGTGCGGCTCGCGGTCGGTGAGGCGTGCTCGCGTGCGGTCGGTCTGCACCAGCGCGGTGGCATCGGCGGCACGGTGCGGGTCGCGCTGACCGACCAGGAGAAGCGTTTCCTCATCGAGGTCGAGGACGAGGCGGGTCCCGCCGCGGTCCCGGCCCCCGGGGCTGCCGAGGGCGGCGACCCGGACGAAGACACCCTGGGCCTCGCCGTGATCACCGGTCTGGTCGAGGACCTGGAGGTCACCAGCGGCGCCGATGGCGGCGTGATCCGGATGAGCTGGCCGGTCTCGGTCGCCTCCGTCGCGGTCTGACGTCGCCGAACGGGCCTTAAGGGATCCGAGAGCGGCCCTACGGGCCTTAGGGGATCCGAGAGCGGGCCCGACGGGCCCTGGTGCGGTCCGGCGTGACTTCGGCGCGGTCCGTGGACCGTTTCTTGGGCATACCCGGGATTCCGCTCCTCGGGCAGTCGTTGACAAATTGTTGAGCCCGGCGGTTCGCTGCTTCCGGCACGACCGGGTCCGATCCTCGATCGGACCTGTCGCGGAAGAGGAAGCACATGCGGATACGCATCCTGTGGCCGGCCGGGCAGGCCACCGCCACGCTGGCGGCCACCCCCACCGCCGACGCGCTCTGGGCCGAGCTGCCGATCAGTTCGACGGCCAGCACCTGGGGCGAGGAGGTCTACTTCGGCACGCCTGTCAGCGTGCCGCGCGAGGACGGTGCCCGGCAGGTGGTCGAGCCGGGCACGGTCGCGTTCTGGACCGACGGCGACAGCCTCGCGCTGCCGTACGGCCCGACCCCGATCTCGCACGGCGGCGAGTGCCGACTGGCCAGCCCCTGCAACGTCATTGGTGCACTGGACGGGGACGCCCGGGTGCTGCGCACCGTCCGGCCGGGCGATCCGATCAGGGTCGAGCGGGCCTGAGCGGCGGCGGAGGCGTGGTCTGAGCCTTGGCCGGAGCGGGAGTTCGGGGCGGGGGCTGTCCGGGAGTCGAGCACCGGGTGCCCAGTGGCGGGAGCTGGGCAGCCGGGAACCGGGTGCCCGGTGACGGCCGTGTAGGTTCGACGACCGAAGACGACCGAAACCGAAAGGCTTCTCCCGGTGAACAAGCGACTGCTGGCCGTACCCGCCCTCGGCGTGCTGCTCGCGTTCGGAGCCGTCGGCTGCGGCGGCGACGACAACAGCAAGCAGCTGGAGTCCTGGGCGTCGAACGTCTGCGGCGCGGCCAAGGACCCGATCGCCCAGGCGCAGACCGCCCTCGCCGACACCGGCCAGGTGAAGACCGGCGAGTCCCCGGCCGACCTGCAGAAGCGGCTCTCGACGGACATCGGGCGACTCGCCAAGACCAACCAGGACATCGCGGCCGCCATCGACGCGGCCGGTGCGCCCAAGGTGGACAACGGCGCGACGCTGCAGAAGGACACCGTCGACGAGCTGAAGAAGGCGTCCGACGGCTACCTGGACGTCCAGAAGAAGCTGGACGCGCTGCCCAACAACGACCAGGCGAAGTTCGCGGACGCGCTGCACAGCGTCGCCGACCAGCTGCAGCAGCTGTCCTCGCTGTCCACCCAGGCGCAGGCCAAGCTGCAGCGCGGTGACCTCGGCGCGGCGATGGCCAAGCAGGAGGGCTGCAAGCCCACCCAGGTGACCCCGAGCGCTGGTGCGAGCGGCAGCGCAGGCAGTTCCCCGGCCACCGGGGGCGCGAGCGCGACCCCGAGCGCTGGCGCTTCCGCCTCGGCAGGCGCCCCAAGCGGCACCCCCACGCCTGGCGCGACGGACACCGAGAGTCCGGCGGCCACCCCCGCGGCGGGCGCCACCACCACCCCGGCGGCCCCGGCCACGACCCCGGCCACTCCGGCACCCAGCGCGAGCTGATCGAGGGCGGAGAGAAGGCGGAGAGAAGGCGGAGAGAAGGCGAAGCGAGGGCGGGGAGAAGACGGGGGACAAGGCGGGAAGAGTCCGGGAAGCAGCACAGGGTCGGGGCCGCTCGCAGGAGGGGCCCCGATGCCGCCCGCAGCCCCGATGCCGCCCGCGTCCGCGGGCGGCATCGGGGCTGCGGGATGGCGCTGGGAGGCGTTCTGGTCCGGGTCGTGGGGCGCCCCGGCCGTGGCAGGGGGCGTGTGGATGAGGGCGCGCTCCTGGTGAGGGTTGCGGCCTCTGGACCTGGTACGAGGTGGTGGTTCGCCCGTTCCGTGCGGGCCGGTGGGGCCGGGGCGGGGTGGGGCGGGGGACAATGGCGGGGTGATCAGTAGTCCCGTTCTCGACCCGACCCGTCTGGCCAAGCTGCGCGAAGCGCTGCTGGCCGCCTCGTTCACCGCCGACGGCTGCCTGGACCTGCTGGGCCCCACCGGCTACGCGGCGTTGGCCCGTAGCGAGGCGGTTCCGGCGCTGCGTGCGACGCGCGGCGGCAGCCCGCTGGAGACGCTGGTGCGGCTGTTCCTGCTGCAGCAGCCGGTGCCGTACAAGGCGGCGGCCGCCGCGCTGCCGGTGGAGGACTGCCTGGCGGACGGCTGGCTGCGCCCGGACGGCGATCTGGTGCGCGCCACGGTGGACGTCCGGCCGTACGCCAACGAGGTTGCCGGGATGCCCAGTTCGGATGCCTGGGTGGTCTCCGACCTGGGGTGCGCGGTGGGCGGCGCGGGCGGGATCGGCTCCGGCGAGACCGCCCACGGGGTGGCCCGCAAGGATCTGGTGCTGGGGGTCGGCGGGGCGTCCACGACGCTGGCCAACATCACCGTGCGCCGGCCCGTCCGGGCGGCGCTGGACCTCGGTTCGGGCTCCGGCGTGCAGGCGCTGCACGCGGCCCGGCACGCCCGCAGCGTCACCGCCACCGACCTCAACCCGCGCGCGCTGCGGTTCACCGAACTGACCCTGGCGCTGTCCGGGTTCGAGAACACGGAGGCGCTCACCGGGAGCCTCTTCGAGCCGGTCGGGGAGCGGAAGTTCGACCTGATCGTCTCCAACCCGCCGTTCGTCATCTCGCCGGCCGGCCGGTTCACCTACCGTGACGGCGGCATGGCCGGGGACGACCTGTGCCGCAGCCTGGTGCGCTCGGCCGCCGAGCACCTGGAGCCGGGCGGCTACTGCCAGTTGCTCGCCAACTGGCAGCACGTCAGGGGCGAGGACTGGCGCGAGCGGCTGGCCGGCTGGGTGGCGGGCACCGGGCTGGACGCCTGGATCGTCCAGCGCGAGGTCCAGGACGTGGCCCAGTACGCCGAGTTGTGGCTGCGCGACGGCGGTGACCACCGCGGTCCGGGCGGTGACTACCAGGCCCGGTACGGCGAGTGGCTGGACGCCTTCGAGGCGGGCCGGGTCGAGGGCATCGGGATGGGCTGGATCACCCTGCGGGCGAGCGGCGCCGAGCGTCCGACCGTCCGGGTGGAGGAGTGGCCGCACCCGGTGGAGCAGCCGCTCGGCCCGCACATCGACGAGTGGTTCGACCGGCAGGACTTCCTGCGTTCCCACGACGACGCGGGCCTGCTCGCGGCCCGCTACGTGCTGGCCGACGAGGTCGTCCAGGAGCAGATCGGCGCGCCGGGGGCGGAGGACCCGGAGCACGTGGTGCTGCGACACAACCGGGGCATGCGACGGGCCACCAAGGTGGACACCGTCGGCGCAGGGTTCGTCGGGGTCTGTGACGGGACGCTGTCGGCGGGCGAGATCGTGGACGCCATCGCGCAACTATTGGGCGAGGACCGGGTGGTGCTGCGGGACCGGGTGCCGGAGTCGCTGCGGCTGCTGACCGAGCAGGGGTTCATCGACCCGGTTCGCTGAGGCCCCGCGCGAAGTCCCCCTGGTTCACCCGCCCGTACCCCCTGGTTCGTCCGGTGGTCCCCGTCCGGCTGCCCCTTGTTGGTCGGATGCTGTGAGGCTCTGTCCACAGGCTGTGGACAGAGCTGGGGAGCCGGGGGCCAGGGGTGGACGCGACGACGGGGACCGTGAGCGGGCTCGTGCTCGCCGTCTTCGGTGGCGTGCTGCTGCTGTGGTGCGCCGCCGAAGTGCGCCTTCGCGACCGGGTGCGCCGACTGGGGGTGCCGGCGGTGGCCACGGTCGTGGCCGAGAACGACGCGCACGGCCAGCTCGACAGCGCGCCGCTGCTCTCCTTCTCCGTGCTGCCGCCGGCGGGTGGGGCCGACGGCTCCGGCGCCGGCCGGATCGCGGAACTCGTGCTCACCCGGCCGCGCGGGCACACCCCGCTGCGCCGCCCGGAGCGTTTCGCCCCCGGCGCCCCGGTGCGGATCTGCTACGACCCGGACCGCCCCTGCCGGGCCGTGCTGGCGGCGGGGGAGGTCGGCCGGGCGACGGTCGCCGACCTGCTGTGGAGCGCCCTGGGCGTGGCCTGTCTGGTGGCGGGCGCCGGGCTGCTGGTGGCGGTCGGCCGCTGAGGCCCCGGCGCGATCCGGGGAGCGCGATACCGCAAGGGCGCCGATTTATCCGTTGACAGATCTTGAAATCCGTCATTCCATCCTCCGGAACCTGCCGAAGCCCCCCTCCACGGGGCGCGAACCTCCGTCATCGGGTTACCGTTCGAGTGGCGTCGGTGAGCGCGGCAAGCGAAAGAGCGGGATCCGTCCGTTTGACAAGGGTGGCCGGGGTACGGTCACACTCCGCTGGTGGGGTGTCGTGCAGCGGCGGCCCCGGGACGGTGGAGGGGTCGGGCGGAGCGCAGCCCGTGCTGCCAGCGCCGACCAGCCAATAAGGACCGGGAGAGAAGAGCGAAGGTGTCCCCGAGCAGCGAGACCGCGCACGGACAGCGACTCGTCATTGTCGAGTCGCCGGCCAAGGCGAAGACGATCAAGGGCTACCTTGGCCCCGGCTACATCGTCGAGGCGAGCGTCGGGCACATCCGCGACCTCCCCAGCACCGCGGCCGAGGTGCCGGACAAGTACACCGGCGAGGTGCGCCGGCTCGGGGTGGACGTCGACCACGACTTCGCGCCCATCTACGTGGTCAACGCGGACAAGAAGTCCCAGGTCAGCAAGTTGAAGTCGCTGCTCGCGGAGTCCGACGAGCTCTTCCTCGCGACCGATGAGGACCGCGAGGGCGAGGCCATCGCGTGGCACCTCCAGCAGGTGCTCAAGCCCAAGGTGCCGGTGCACCGGATGGTGTTCCACGAGATCACCAAGTCGGCGATCCAGGAGGCCGTGGCCAACCCGCGCGAGCTGAACCAGCGCCTGGTCGACGCCCAGGAGACCCGCCGCATCCTCGACCGTCTCTACGGCTTCGAGGTCTCGCCGGTGCTGTGGAAGAAGGTCATGCCGAAGCTGTCGGCGGGCCGGGTGCAGTCCGTGGCGACCCGTCTGGTGGTCGAGCGGGAGCGCGAGCGGATGGCCTTCCGCACCGCCTCGTACTGGGACCTGGTCGGCACCTTCGACACCGGCCGCACCCCGGCCGACGCCGCCAACCCGGAGACCTTCGGCGCCCGGCTGGCCTCGGTCGACGGCAAGCGGATCGCCAGCGGCCGCGACTTCGGTTCGGACGGTCGGCTCAAGGCCGGCAGCACCAACACCATGCACCTGGACGAGCAGGCCGCCCGCCAGCTGGCCGCCGCCCTCGCGCAGACCGCGTTCAGCGTCCGCAGCGTCGAGTCCAAGCCCTACCGCCGCTCGCCGTACGCGCCGTTCCGCACCACCACGCTCCAGCAGGAGGCCAGCCGCAAGCTGGGCTTCGGCGCCAAGCGGACCATGCAGGTGGCCCAGAAGCTGTACGAGAACGGCTTCATCACCTATATGCGTACCGACTCCACCACGCTGTCGGACACCGCGATCGCCGCGGCCCGGGCGCAGGTCACCCAGCTGTACGGCGCCGACTACCTGCCGGACGCCCCGCGCACCTACGCCAGCAAGGTCAAGAACGCGCAGGAGGCGCACGAGGCCGTCCGACCCTCCGGCGACCGCTTCCGCACCCCCGCCGAGACCGGGCTGAGCGGCGACGACTTCAGGCTGTACGAGCTGATCTGGATGCGCACCGTCGCCTCCCAGATGAAGGACGCGGTCGGCCAGTCGGTCACCGTCCGGGTCGGCGGCGCCTCCGCCGACGGCCGGGACGTCGAGTTCTCCGCCTCCGGCAAGATCATCACCTTCCACGGCTTCCTCAAGGCCTACGTCGAGGGCGCCGACGACCCGAACGCCGAGCTCGACGACCGCGAGCGCCGGCTGCCGCAGGTCGCCCAGGGCGACCCGCTGGCCGCCGACCGGATCACCCCGGAGGGCCACGCCACCAAGCCGCCGGCCCGCTACACCGAGGCCTCGCTGGTCAAGGAGCTGGAGGACCGGGAGATCGGCCGCCCCTCCACCTACGCGTCGATCATCGACACGATCATCCAGCGCAGGTACGTGTTCAAGAAGGGCACGGCGCTCGTCCCGTCCTTCCTCTCCTTCGCCGTGGTCAACCTGCTGGAGAAGCACTTCGGCCGGCTGGTCGACTACGACTTCACCGCCAAGATGGAGGACGACCTCGACCGGATCGCCGCCGGTGAGGCGCAGTCCGTGCCGTGGCTGAAGCGCTTCTACTTCGGCGAGGGCGAGGGCGCGGCCGGCGCCGCCGCCGAGGCCGGCAACGGCGACGGCGACCACCTGGGCGGTCTGAAGGAGCTGGTCACCGACCTCGGCGCGATCGACGCCCGGGAGATCAGCTCGTTCCGGATCAGCGAGGACATCACCCTGCGGGTCGGCCGCTACGGCCCGTACGTCGAGCGCGCCTCCGCCGTCGAGGGCGAGCCCGGCCAGCGCGCCGACATCCCGGACGAGCTGCCGCCGGACGAGCTGACCGTCGAGCTGGCCGAGGAGCTGCTGGCCAAGCCCAGCGGCGACTTCGAGCTCGGCCCGGACCCGGTCAGCGGCAACATGCTGGTCGCCAAGGACGGCCGCTACGGCCCGTACGTGACCGAGATCCTGCCCGAGGGCACGCCGAAGACCGGCAAGAACGCGGTCAAGCCGCGCACCGCCTCGCTGTTCAAGACGATGTCGCTGGACACCGTCACCCTGGAGGACGCGCTGCGGCTGCTCTCGCTGCCGCGCGTGGTCGGCACCGACGCCGAGGGCGCGGAGATCACCGCGCAGAACGGCCGCTACGGCCCGTACCTCAAGCGCGGCACCGACTCGCGCTCGCTCACCAGCGAGGACCAGCTCTTCACGATCACCCTCGACGAGGCGCTGGCGATCTACGCCCAGCCCAAGCAGCGCGGCCGGGCCGCCGCCGCACCGCCGCTCAAGGAGCTGGGCACCGACCCGGTCAGCGAGCGCCCGGTGGTGGTCAAGGACGGCCGGTTCGGCCCGTACGTGACCGACGGCGAGACCAACGCCACGCTGCGCAAGGACGACGACGTCGAGACCATCACGCCGGAGCGCGGCTACGAGCTGCTCGCCGAGAAGCGGGCGCGCGGGCCGGTGAAGAAGGCGGCGAAGAAGGCCCCGGCGAAGAAGGCGGCGGCCAAGAAGACGACCACCACCAAGACGGCGGCGACCAAGACCGCCGCCAAGAAGACGGCCGCGAAGAAGACCACCACCGCCAAGACGGCGACGGCCAAGAAGACGGCCGCGAAGAAGACCGCGGCCGGCAAGGCCACCGCCACCGACGAGGGCTGATCCTCCGACAGCGGCACTCGGGCCCGTGCCCCCCGTCCGGGGGCACGGGCCCGAGGTCCGTCCAGGGGCGGCGCGGGACGGGTACGGGGCGGCCCCGAGCCCGCGCAGGGCCGCCCCCGGGTCTGTGCGGGGATCGTCACAGGCCGGTGATGAGGGGGAACCGGAACCCCGTTCGTCTCAATCGGGCAAAGCCCAGACCGCTACGCTGACCGTATGACGAGCGAGGAGCAGCCCACCCCCAGCGCCGCCCCGGCCGCCAGAGCCACCGGGCCCGACCTGCCCGAGGTCGCGCCCGCCGGAACCCCTGTGGACCGGGCCCGGGCACTGTTGCGGACCAAGCCCTACCGGCGACTGTGGACCACTCAGCTGATCGGCGGCACCGCCGACCGGCTCGGGCTGCTGGTGCTGCTCGCGCTCACCGTGATCGCCGCCGCCCAGGGCGGCCAGCTCGGCGACCTGCCGCGCAGCCTCGCCTTCGCCACCGCGGCCGTCCTGGCCGTCCGGGTGGCGGCCACCGGTCTGGTCGGCGTGGCGCTGCTGGGGCCGGTGCACCAGCTGGTCGCCGGGAAGCTCGACCGGCGCTGGACGCTGTTCGGCGCGGACGCGCTGCGCGCCCTGCTGATCGGCATCGCGCCCTGGTGGACGGTCTGGCTGGGCTCCGGCCCGAAGCCCTCCGGCGGGGCCACCTACGTGCTGCTCGCCACGGTGTTCCTCACCGGTGCCGCCGAGCGGGTGTGGGGGATCGCCGGGGCCGCCGCCGTCCCCGGCCTGCTGCCGCCGGCCAACCCGTACGCGCCCGCCGCCGAGCAGCGGCCGGCCGCCGCCAACCTGGACACCGTCCGGAGCATCGACCGGTTCACCGGCTGGGTCACCGTGGCGCTCGGCGCCGTCGGCCTGGTCGTCTTCACCCTGGCCAACAACATCGGCGCGGCGCTCGGCTCGGACTGGCTGCGCGCCCACCAGCTGACCTTCGCGGCGCTCGGCGCGGCCGGCCTGTTCGTCGCCGCGGCCGTCCGCGGCTACCTCCAGCAGCTGCCCGGCGGTCCGGTGGCCGTCGCCCCGCACTCGCCGCTGACCGGCCTGCGCGCCCCGACCGACGCGACCCCCGGCCCCGCCCTGAGCAAGGGCCGCACCGGCAGCGCCCCGTACTTCACCTTCGCCGTCGCGGCCGGCTTCGCCTCGATGGCGGGCGTCGCCGCGCTGGCGCTGCTCACCGCCGCCGAGCACCGGGCCGGGCCGATCGGCTACGGCCTGATCGTGCTCGCCGCGGCCGGCGCCCCCGCGCTCGGCGCCGGGCTCACCCGGGCCACCCTGCCGTCGCTCTCCCGCCGACGGCTGCTCGCGCTGGCGCTGCTCACCGAGGGCGTCGCGCTGATCCTGGCCGGGCTGGTGCTGGACTTCGTGCTGGTCCTGCTGCTCACCGTGCTGGCCGGGCTGGCCGCCGGGATCGTCGTCTCGGCCGGGCGCACCCTGCTCGCCCAGGAGGTCGAGGAGGCCCGGCTGCCCAAGGTCGCCGAGCACCTGCACGCGGTGCTGCGGGCCGTGGTCGCCGCCGCGCTGGTCGCCGTCCCGCTGATCGCCGCGGCCTACGGGGACGTCGAGTACGGCACCGTCGAGCCCGGCTCCTTCACCTTCATCCACAGCGGGGCCGCCCTCGCCGTCGCCACCTCGGGGCTGCTCACCCTGGTGCTCGCCGCCGTCGTGCTGCTGCGCACCGACGACCGGCGCGGCACCGTGCCGTTCGCCCGGGACCTGGTGGACGCGGTGCGCGGCGGCAGCGCCCCGGTGCCGCACCGGGGCGCGGGCACCGGCTTCTTCATCGCCCTGGAGGGCGGCGACGGCGCCGGCAAGTCCACCCAGGCCCAGGCGCTCGCCGAGTGGATCCGCGGCAAGGGGCACGAGGTCGTGCTCACCCGCGAGCCCGGCGGCAGCCCGGTCGGCCAGCGGCTGCGCGGTCTCGTCCTGGACGTCGGCAACACCGGCCTGTCGCACCGCGCCGAGGCGCTGATCTACGCCGCCGACCGCGCCGAGCACGTCGAGAGCGTCATCCGGCCCGCCCTCGCCCGCGGCGCCGTGGTGATCACCGACCGGTACATGGACTCTTCCGTCGCCTACCAGGGCGCCGGACGCGACCTGGCCGCCACCGAGGTCGCCCGGATCTCCCGCTGGGCGACCGGCGGGCTGCTGCCCGACCTGACCGTGGTGCTGGACGTCGACCCGACCAGGGCCCGGGAGCGCTTCACCGAGGCGTTGGACCGGCTGGAGTCCGAGCCCACCGAGTTCCACCAGCGGGTCCGGGCCGGCTTCCTCGCCCTCGCGGCCGCCGACCCGGCGCGCTACCTGGTCGTGGACGGCAGCCAGGCCCCCGGCTTCGTCACCACCGCCATCCGGCACCGGCTCGACCGCGAGCTGCCGCTCTCCGAGCAGGAGAAGGCCGCCCGCGCCGAGCAGGAGCGGCTGGCCAAGGAGGAGGCCGAGCGGCGCGCCGCCGAGGAGGCCCGCAAGAAGGCCGAGGAGGAGGCCGCCGAGCGCAAGCGGCAGGAGGTGCTGGCGCAGCTGCGGGCCGAGCAGGCCGAGCAGGAGCGACTGGCCAAGGTGGAGGCGGAGCGGGCCGCCGCCGAGGCCCGGCGCAAGGCCGAGCAGGAGGCCCGCCGCCGGGCGGAGGAGGAAGCGCGCCGCCGCGCCGAGGAGGAGGCCCGCCTGCGGGCGGAGGAAGAGGCCCGGCTGGCCGCCGAGGCCGCCGAGCGCAAGCGGATCGCCGACGAGGCGGCCGCCCAGGCGGAGCTGCAGCGGCAGCGGGAGCTGGCGCGCGAGGAGCAGCGGCGCCGGGCGGAGGAGGCGCTCCAGCGGGCCGAGGAGGCCCGGCTGGCGCAGGCGGCGGCCCTCGCAGCGGCTGCTGCGGCGGCCGAGACGGCTTCGGACCGGGCGGGTTCCGATCGGTCTGAGTCGGGTTCGGTTTCGGATCGGTCGGGTTCGGGTTCCTCGGCGGGGGACGCGGCCACGGCGGAGCTGCGGGCGGTCCCGGAGACTCCGCGGGGCGCGGCGGAGGGCCTCGGCGACGAGGCGACCCGCGAGCTGACGCCGCGTGACCGGCAGGCGGCCGTCCGGGCGGCTGAGACCGCCGACGCGACCGCCCGGCTGCCCAGGGTGCCGGCGGCGGACGAGACTGCGGTGCTGCCGAAGGTGCCGGCGGCCGACGACACTGCCGTACTGCCGAAGGTGCCCGCCGCGGACGAGACCGCGGTGCTGCCGCGGGTCGAGCCGGGGCGTTCCGGGGAGCCGGCGGACAGCACCCGCGAGCTGCCGGTGGTGGACGGTCGGTCCGCCGCCGAACCGCTCGCTGCCCCGCCCGCGGTCGACCCGCAGCCCACTGCCGAGCGGCCCCGGCCGGAGTGGGCCGAGGAGACCCCGATGGACGACCTGCCGAGCCTGACCGACACCCTGCTCGGCTCGCGCGACGAGTGGGCGCGCTGGGAGCAGAGCGACGGCGACCAGGGGGCGACGGACCCGCGCGACGGCGGCGACCGGCGCGGCGGGGACGACCGCGGCGAGGGCGGCGGCAAGGCCAAGGGCCGGCGCTGGGGTCGCCGGGGCTGAGCCGGCGGATGCCGGACGGGCGGGCGGGCGGTGTCGTCGGGGCAGTGGTCTCCGGGGGCGCCGCCCGTCGCCGTACTGTTGGCCGCATAGCCGCATAGCCGCATAGCCGCGTAGCCGCGAGGCCGGGTGACCCGGACGGAGCAGTGGCTGTCGGAGCGGAGACGTATGCTCGACGGCGGGGAATCGGCGCCGGGAGCGCTGCCGTACGGAGCTTGGGAGCAGCAGTGGCCGTCTGGGACGACCTGGTGGGCCAGGATCGGGTGGTCGACCAGCTGACCGCCGCGGCCCGGGCGGCCGGGGCGACGGTCGAGGCCGGCCGCGGCGCCGCTCCGGGCCAGGGCGGGAACGCCTCCCTGATGACGCACGCCTGGCTGTTCACCGGCCCGCCCGGCGCCGGGCAGGTCACCGCGGCGCGCGCCTTCGCGGCCGCCCTCCAGTGCACCAGCCCCGACCTCGCGCTCGGCGGCACGCCCGGCTGCGGGTTCTGCGACGGCTGCCACACCGTGCTGGCCGGCAGCCACGCCGACGTCAAGTACGTGCGGACCGACGGCCTCTCCATCGGCGTCGGCGACATGCGCGAGCTGGTGCTGCGCGCCTCCAGCTACCCGACCGGCGGCCGCTGGTCGGTGATCCTGGTGGACGCCGCCCACCGGCTCACCGAGGCCGCCGCGAACGCGCTGCTCAAGGGTGTGGAGGAGCCCTCCCCGCGCACCGTCTGGCTGCTCTGCGCCCCCTCCGTCCAGGACGTGCTGCCGACCATCCGCTCGCGCTGCCGCCTGCTGGTGCTGCGCACCCCCGCCGCCGATGCGGTCGCCGACATGCTGGTCCGCCGCGACGGCGTCGACCCGGAAAGCGCCCGGCTGGCCGCGCTCGCCGGGCAGGGTGACATCGAGCGCGCGCGCCGTCTCGCCGTGGACGAGCAGGCCCGCAGCCGCCGCGCCGAGGTGCTGCGGATCCCGCTGGAGGTCGCCGACATCGGCGGCTGCCTGACCGCCGCCCAGCGACTGGTCGACACCGCCAAGGCCGACGCCGAGGCGCTCGCCGAGACCCAGGACGCCAAGGAGACGGGCGACCTGAAGGCCGCCTACGGCGCCTCCGAGGGCGGCAAGGCGCCGCGCGGCATGGCCGGGGCGGTCAAGGAGCTGGAGAAGCGGCAGAAGAGTCGCGCCACCCGGACCCGCCGGGAGACCCTCGGGGTCGCGCTGCTCGACCTGCTCGGCTTCTACCGGGACGTGCTGGCGATCCAGCTCGGCTCGACCGGCGCGCTCGCCAACGAGGACCAGCGGCAGGCGCTGAACCGGGTCGCCCAGGCCGGGCCGGCCGAGGGCACGCTGCGCCGGATCGAGGCAGTGCTCGCCTGCCGCACGGCGCTGGACCGCAACGTGGACCCGCTGCTCGCGGTCGAGGCGATGACGGTGGCGCTGCGGGCGGGCTGAGGCCGTCCCTCGTTCTCTCTCCCCCCGAGTCGTCCCCGGCTCTCCCTGCGCGCCCTTTCGGTTCGCTCCCGTAAGCCTCCTGTAGGCCTCCCGTAGGTCTCCCGTAGGCCTCCCGGAGTCGGCCCGGCGTCCCACCTTCGAGTGAACAGGCGATACTCGCCGGGCACACCTGCGTGTGACGGCGCACCCGTTGTGCACGCTGGGGGCCGACTGTGCCCCGGCCGTACCCGGGTCTCCCCGTCCGGGAGGGCCCGCCGCCGGAGCGGTCGGCTCCCGTACGGCACCGGGTTCGGTCCGGTGTCGGCCCTCCTCCCGAGGTGGTGCGTTCCGTGGTTCGTCCGCTCCTCGTCATCCCCCTGCTGGTCGCCGCCGTCGGCGGGATCTGGCTGGCGCGCGGTGCGCTCCAGCGCTGGCGCGACCTGCGGGCCGCCGCGACCTACGAGCTGGCGGGCGAACGGTGGCCGATGCTGGTGCGGGCGGGCGGGGCGATGGTGTGCGGGGTGTGCGTCACCGCCTTGACGGTGCTCACCGCGCTCGGGGCGTTCGGTGGTCTGAGCAGGAGCGGAACGGGGGCGGACCGTGCGGAGCCCGCCGTGGACGCGGCCGAGGCGGGGGCCTGGCCGGGGTCGGCGCCGGGTGCGGCGGTCCGGCAGCAGGCGGCGCCGCCCACGGCCACCGGGTCGGCCGCGGCGACGCCGGCCGCGAGTGCGGCGCCCAGCGGGGCGCCCGCCGTGGCCAGCCGCTTCGACAGCGTCGGGCACCCGGGCGGCGGTGAGCTGCTGCAGTCCGCCGTGCTCGGCCCCGACGGGAAGCCGCGCAACGTCCGGGTCTGGCTGCCGCCGCAGTACGCCAAGGAGCCGAACGCGCGCTTCCCGGTCGTGGTGATGCACGCCGCGACCCCGGGCAAGACCGCCGACGCCGAGGTGCCGGACGTCTTGGAAGGCGTCGGCGCCGCCCTGCAGACCGGCCGCGTCCGTCCGTTCATCCTGGTCGTGCCCGAGGCGCCGAACGGCACCGCGCACCCCTGCGAGCTGGTCGCCGCCGCCCCGGCCGCCGTCGCCGACGACGCGACGCTGCGCGCCACCATCGCGGCCTCCTTCCGCACCCTTCCGCCCGGCCCGGCGTCCTGGGGCGCCCTCGGGGTCGAGGGCGGCGCGCCGTGCGCGGCCGCCGCCGGGCTGGCCCGGCCGGACCTCTACGGCGTGGCCGCCGCGATCTCCGGCCGCTACGACGCCGCCGCGCTCGCCCAGACCGGCGCCGAGGCCCCGGCGGGCAGCTCGGCCAAGTTGCTGCTGGCCGCCGCCAAGGGCGACGCCGCGGGGCTGGACGCGGCCCGCAAGCTCCAGACCGCGCTCAAGGCCGGGCCGGGTCCGGCCGCCAAGGCCGAGGTGCGGATCTCGGACAACGTGCAGGACTACTCCGCGGACCGGGAGCGGCTGCGGCTGGTCCGGCAGGCGGCGCAGTTCCTGGCCGAGACGCTGGCCAAGGCGTCCTGAGCATCGGCCGAGTGGGCCGTTACGCTGCCCGGTACCCGAGGTGGGTACCGGGCAGCGGCGTTTCTTCGTTCTCGTACTTTTCTCGGATTTCCCGGAGCGAGCGGTGGAGAGGTAGCGGATGAGGGCCTTCGGGCGGGTGCAGGTCCGGGTTCGGGTGCGAATGCGGGTTCGGGTGCGGGTGCGGGTGGCGGCAGCGGTGCTCGCGGCCGGGCTGGTGGCGGTCTCGGCGGCCGGGTGCAGCGGGGGGCCGACCGTGGCGTCCGGTGAGCCCGGCTCGTCCGACTCGACCGACTCGACCGGACCCGGCGAGGCTTCGGCCGCCACCCCGCTGGAGCCGCTGCCCGCCGCCGTACCGGCCGCGCTCGCGCCGTACTACGCGCAGCGGCCGACCTGGCAGCCGTGCGACGGTGGGTTCGAGTGCGCCACCTTCCGGGTGCCGATGGACTACGACCGCCCCGGCGGCGGGGACCTCACCCTCTCGGCCGCCCGCGCGGCCGCCGAGCAGGGCGGCTCCGCTGGCCCGCGCGGTTCGGGTGGCCCAGGTGTCCCGGCTGGCTCGGGCGGTGACTCCCGGTTGGGTTCGCTGCTGCTCAACCCGGGCGGCCCCGGCGGCTCGGCGATCGAGTACCTGGAGGCCGTCGCCGGGACGTACGACCGCGCGGTGCGCGCCCGCTACGACCTGGTCGGCCTCGACCCGCGCGGGGTGGGCCGCAGCAACCCCCCCGTCAGCTGCCTGAGCGGCGAGCGGATGGACGCCTTCACCGCCGCCGACCTGGCCCCCGGCGACCAGCGGGCGATCGATGCGCTGGTCGCCGCCGACCGGGAGTTCGCCGAGGGCTGCCGCAAGCAGGCCGGGCCCGCGCTCGGCCACCTCAGCACCGTCGAGGCGGCCCGCGACATGGACGTGCTCCGCGCCCTGCTCGGTGACGAGCGGCTGAACTTCGTCGGCAAGTCGTACGGCACCTTCCTCGGTGCCACCTACGCCGGGCTGTTCCCGAGCCGGGTCGGGCGGGTGGTGCTGGACGGCGCGATGGACCCGGCGCTCGACTCGGTCACCGGCAACCGCACCCAGGCCGGCGGCTTCGAGACCGCCTGGGCCGCCTTCGCCAAGGACTGCGCCAAGCGCGAGGACTGCCCGTTCGGCCGCACCGAGCAGCAGGTCGGCGACCAGCTCACCGCGCTGTTCGCGGCCGTCCACGCCAACCCGCTGCCGAGCACCGACAACGGGCGCCGGCTCACCGAGTCCCAGGCCACCACCGGTGTCGTCCAGGCGATGTACGCCGAGTTCCTGTGGCCCAAGCTGCGCACCGCGCTCACCGACGCGAAGGCGGGTGACGGCACCGGGTTGCTGAAGCTCTCCGACGCCTACTACGGGCGCGAGGCGGACGGCTCGTACCCCAACCTGATGTTCGCCAACACGGCGGTGAACTGCCTCGACCTGCCCGCCCCGTTCGGTTCGCCGGAGGACGTCCAGCGGGCGGTGCCGGACTTCGAGCGGGCCTCGCCGCACTTCGGGCGCGACATGGCCTGGATGGCGCTGACCTGCGCCTACTGGCCGGTCCGGGCCACCGGCGCGGCGCACACCATCCGGGCCGCCGGTGCCGCCCCGATCGTCGTCGTCGGCACCACCCGCGACCCGGCCACCCCGTACGACTGGGCCCGGTCGCTGGCCGGGCAGCTCGAGTCCGGCCGGCTGCTCACCTACGACGGGGACGGCCACACCGCGTACGGGCGGCGCAGCACCTGCGTGGACGGCGCGGTCAACCGGTTCCTGCTCAGCGGGGAGGCGCCGGAGCAGGGCAAGCGCTGCGACCGGTAGCCGAGCCCGCCGCCGTGTCGCCGGTCAGGCGGAGGAGACCGCCAGCTTCGCGGCGAAGCCCGCGAACAGCACGGCGACACCGCTGGTCAGGGTCGCGGACAGGCGCCTGCGGCGGTGGAAGGCGGTGGCCAGCGTGGTGCCGGCGAAGATCAGCAGCGAGAGGTAGAGCAGGCTGAATGTCTGCAGGATGCCGCCGAGCAGGGCGAAGGAGAGCGCGGGCTGCCCGTAGGACGGGTCGACGAACTGGGTGAAGAACGACAGCAGGAACAGGATCGCCTTCGGGTTGAGCAGGCTGATCACCAGCGCCCGCCGGAACGGCCGCTCACCCGCCTCCGGTGCCGCCTCGGCCGTCGGGTCGGCCTCCGCCCGGCGCTCGCGCCAGAGCTGGCGGGCGGCCCGCAGCATCCCGAACCCGATCCACAGCAGGTAGGCGGCGCCGCCGAACTTGACCACCGCGAACACCGCCGGGTTGGCCTTCAGCAGCGAGGCGGCCCCCAGCGAGGTCAGGCTGATCAGCGTGAGGTCGCCCACGAACACGCCCGCCGCGGCCCGGTACCCGGTCCGGATGCCCTTGCGGGCGGCGACCGACAGCACGTACAGCGAGTTGGGGCCGGGCAGCAGGATGATGACGAGGGCGCCGAGGACGTACGTCGCCAGGTCGTTGACACCGAACACGGTGCGCTCCGGAGGTGGGGGAGGGGTGACAGGGGGCGCTCATCGTAACGTCGTACCGGTGATCGATTGAATCGAAAACCATCCGCCCCCCACGCACCCCCACCCGCCCCCCGACCACCCTGGCTACGGATCACCTGCGAACCTGTGTAGACTGACCCGCGTTGCCAACACACGTGGCAGCGGTGCCGCCTTAGCTCAGTTGGCCAGAGCAACGCACTCGTAATGCGTAGGTCGCGGGTTCGAATCCCGCAGGCGGCTCAGAAACCGAAAGGCCCGGTCAGTACTCTGACCGGGCCTTTTGTCGTCTACACCATGCGTCGGCGACGACGGGCGCGGGCCGCTCGCGTGTTCGTGGTCTCAGCGCTGCTTGGTGCACCCCGGCTCGCACGCGTCCCGGTGCAGCCGAGGTTGACGGCGCGCATCTCGTGAACAAAGCCGGCGGGCATCAGTCAGAAGCCGGAGCAAACCCCCGGATCACGTCGAACCCGGACACCACTTCTGTGGACGACCCCACCAGATCCTCTCGCACCCTCGTCCCGCGTCACGTGGCACCCTCACCGCACACGGCGGACAGTGGAATCAGGGGCAGCAGGGGCATCTGAGAAGCGAGATGATCATGGATCGTTATCCGCCTATTGCCGATCACGGCCTGGTCGGCGATCTGCAGACTGCTGCTCTGGTCTCGTCTCAGGGGGTCGTCGACTGGTTCGCGGCTCCCCGGTTCGACTCGCCCAGTGTCTTCGCCTCCCTGCTCGATCACGACCGCGGCGGCTACTTCCTGTTCGCACCGGAAAGCCGGAACACCGTGTGCAAGCAGCTCTACTACCCCGACACCGCGGTCCTGGTCACGCGATTCATGTCGCCGGACGGGGTCGGCGAGATCTTCGACTGCATGCCACCGGATCGCACCGGCACCCCCACTGACAGGCATGTACTGATGCGCGGCGTGCGGGCGGTGCGCGGAACGGTGCACTTCGCTCTGGAGTGCCGCCCGCGCTTCGACTACGGCCGGGCCACCCACCATCTCGACGTGCAGGACAGCACCGCCACGTTCCGGGCGCCGAACGTCACCGCCTATCTGCAAAGCACCTTCCCCGTGCAGCAGGACGGTACGGACGTGCGGGGTGCGGTGACCTTGAGGGCGGGAGAGGTGGCCGCGGCGGTGTTCACCGTCGGCGGACCCGATGACGCCCCCCCGCCGCCGGTCACCCCGGACCGGGCGGTGGAGCGGTTCTGGGACGTGGCGGACTTCTGGCAGCGCTGGGTGCGCTCCTCGCGGTATCGCGGCCGGTGGCCGGGGGTGGTACACCGCTCGGCCATCACGCTCAAGCTGCTCACCTACGCGCCCACGGGTGCGCCTGTCGCCGCCGCGACCATGGGGCTGCCCGAGCAGATCGGGGGCGAACGCAACTGGGACTACCGCTACACCTGGGTCCGTGACGGCTCCCTGTCCGTGCGCGCCCTGCTCGACCTGGGGTTCGCCGAGGAGGCCGCGCAGTTCACGCGCTGGTTGGGGGACCGCCTCCAGGCCCGGGAGGGCGTCGATGGCGAGCCGTTGCAGATCATGTACCGCGTCGACGGAGACCCCGAGATACCGGAAGAGGTCCTCTCGCACTTCGAGGGCTACCGGGGTTCGTACCCGGTGCGGGCCGGGAACGCGGCGGCCGACCAGCTGCAGCTGGACATCTACGGGGAGGCACTCTACGGCTTGTCGGAAGGGCATGAGGTTGCCATGGGGGGCAGCTATCACGGCTGGAAGAACCTCGCGCGCACGCTGGACTGGCTCGCCGACTCCTGGGACCGTCCCGACGAGGGCATCTGGGAGACCCGCGGCGGGCGCCAGGACTTCACCTTCAGCCGGGTCATGGCGTGGGTGGCCTTCGACCGGGGGCTGCGTCTGGCGAGAGAAACCAGCCGTCCTGCCGACGCTCCTCGGTGGACCGCGGCTCGCGACGCGATCCTCGAACAGGTGATGGAACGGGGCTGGAACGAGAAGGAGCAGGCCCTCGTCCAGCGCTACGGAGGCGATGTTCTCGACGCGTCGCTGCTGCTCATCCCGCGTGTCGGGTTCCTGGCTCCCAGGACGACGAGCTGGCTGTCGACCCTGGACGCGATGGAGCGCACACTGGTGTCGGACAGCCTCGTGTACCGCTACGACCCCGCGGCCTCCCCGGACGGTCTGCGGGGCTCCGAAGGCACGTTCAGTCTCTGCACCTTCCTCTACGTGGACGCTCTTGCTCGCGCCGGGCGTGCTCGTTTGGCGCGCTACGCCTTCGAGAAGATGCAGACCTATGCCAACCATGTCGGCCTGTTCGCCGAGGAGATCGGCCCCAGCGGCGAGCAGTTGGGCAACTTCCCGCAGGCTTTCACCCATCTGTCGCTGATCATGGCCGCCGCCACCCTGGACGACGCACTCGACCAGCAGCGCGACTGAGAACCAGCAGATCAGCCGCCGGTGGCGAAGCCAGGGAAGAGGGTCATTCCGCCGTCCACGTAGAGAGTGGTGCCCACCACGTAGTCCATGAGGTCCGAGGCGAGCCCGACGGCCGCGTGGGCGATGTCCTCCGGATCACCGACGCGCCCGTAAGGGATCAGCTGCAACAGGCCCTTCTCGGCATCGGGAGTGTCCCAGGCATCGCGATTGATGGGCGTCCTGATGGCTCCCGGAGCAATCGCGTTGACCCTGATCCTGTGGGGCGCGAGTTCCTGGGCGAGCGTCTCCATCATCATCTGCACACCGCCCTTGGAGGCCGCGTAGTTGACGTGGCCGGCCCAGGGGATGAGCTGGTGCACCGAGCTCATGCAGATGATCTTCCCGGCGGCTCGCGACACCTCCGGGACGACCCCCCTTTTCAAGAACTCCTTCGTCGCCTCCCGAGCGCACAGGAACTGGCCGGTGAGGTTGACGTCCAGCACCTTCTGCCACTGAGCCATCGTCATCTCGGTGAACGGGGCGTCGCGCTGCAGCCCGGCGTTGGCCACGAGGATGTCGATGGTCCCGAACTCCTGGACCATCCGCTCGACCATCGAGACGACCTGGTCCTCCTGGGACACATCGGCCTCGTACGCTGCCGCGCGCACCCCGAACCCGGAAATCTCCTCGACCACCTGATCAGCCTCGTCGCGCCCGGCGACGTAGTTCACGACCACGTCGGCTCCGGCACGCCCCAGCCCGATGGCCGTCGCCTTGCCGATTCCCGAGTTCGCGCCGGTGACCAGCGCCTTCTGGCCTTTCAGCAGCCGCGCGGGAATGACGCCCTGCGGGGCTCCCTGAGACACGCTCACGCTGGTTCTCCTCCTCGACCGGCTGACCACAGGACCTCATGTGAGTCCCGTCGGCTCCTGTCGACACCGAACCATCCGAAAGCCAAGGCCACACGCCGGGCATGGGCAGATTGCGCCGATCGGTCGAACACGGCGGGCCTCGACATGGGCTCCGCGCCAACCGGCAGGGCAGCCCTTTCCCGGGGTGCGGGCCATGTGTGTGCGGGATAGGCTGAACTGCAGGAAGGTCAAGATCCCTGAGCGGTTTCACCCGCCGGTCGCCTTGTACGCGTAACCAGTTCTTTCTGCGGCGACCCGACGAGCGCGGTGCACCCCCTCGCAGTCCGCCGAGGTGGGCAACGGCCAAGTCCCTCCTCTTCAGCCGTCTCGCGCCTTGGGCGCCTCAATGGCGCCGGCTTCCGGGCCCGCAGCTTGCAGTCCCCGTGGAGGTTGGGATGCGAGTTGTCGTTGATCTTTCCCGATGTGAAGGGTATGCGCAGTGCGCCTTCCTGGCTCCGGAAGCGTTCCGGATGCACGGTGAGGAAGCGCTGATGTACGACCCGAACCCCGATGACGCCCGGCGCGACCAGGTGCTGCGCGCCGCGGCGGCCTGCCCGGTCCAGGCCATTCTGGTCGACCAGTTGGAGGGACGGGACGCACCGGCGGAGGCGGCGCCGTCATGACCAGCGCAGAAAATCTGCAAGCGTTCAAGCGCGAGGGCCGCATCGTGGTCGTCGGGGCGTCGCTGGCGGGACTGCGGGCCGCGGAGGCGCTGCGTGACGAGGGTTTCAGCGGCTCGTTGACCATGATCGGCGACGAGCTGGGCGAGCCCTACGACCGGCCTCCCTTGTCCAAGCAGGTACTGACCGGGTGGGTGCCGGCCGACGGGACCAAGCTGCCGCGACGTCGTGAGATCGATGCGGAGTGGCTGCTGGGAGTGCCCGCCAGCGGGCTGGACCTGGCGACCAACCACGTGCGTCTGGCCGACGGACGCGAGGTTCCCTTCGATCGGGTGCTGATCTCCACCGGTGTTCGGGCCCGGCCCTGGTTCGTCGAGAGCGAGGCAGCCCTCGACGGGGTGTTCGTCGTGCGGACCCGCGAGCATGCCGAGGGCCTGCAGCGAGCCCTCGCCGCCGGACCCTCCCGGGTACTGGTCATCGGTGCGGGATTCACCGGTTCCGAGATCGCGTCCATCTGCCGCGAGCGGGACATCCCGGTCACCGTCGCCGAACTCGCGCCGGCCCCGCTGGTCGGGGCGCTCGGCGCCATGATCGGCGACATCGCGGCGGACATGCAGCGCGCACACGGTGTGGACCTGCGCTGTGGGGTCAAGGTGACCCGGCTGGAGGGCGACGCGCAGGGGCGGCTTCGTCGCGCTCACTTCGAAGACGGCAGCACGATCGACGCCGACGTGGCGGTGGTGGCGCTCGGGGGCATCCGCAACACCGAGTGGCTGCAAGGCTCCGGACTGGCGGCCGGCGTCTGGGGCATCGCCTGTGACACTGGCTGCCGCGCGATGGACCTCAACGGCCTGATCACCGACGACGTCTTCGTCGCCGGGGACGTGGCGCGCTGCCCGAACCCGGTCTACGAGTACCGGCTCATCTCGCTGGAGCACTGGGCCAACGCCGTGGAGCAGGCCGAGGTCGCGGCGCACAACATGGTCAGCGGCCAGGCGGACCGCTGGCCCCACCTGTCCATCCCGCTGTTCTGGTCGATCCAGTTCGGCGTCAACATCAAGTCCGTCGGCGTGCCGACCTTCGCCGACGAGGTGGTCGTCACCCAGGGATCGGTCCCCGACCGCCGCTTCGTCGCCGCGTACGGCTACCGGGGCCGCGTCACCGCGGCAGTGAGTTTCAACAACGCGAAGTGGCTGGACCACTACCGCACGCTCATCGAGACGGCCGCACCCTTCCCGCCGCCCTGTCCCACGCCCGACCAGCCCGCCGACATGAAACCGGTGCCCGTCGACTTCCCCGGCCCCACCCTGCTCGCCCAGGGCGCCACCGTGGTCGTCACCGGCCACGACCCGAGCGAGCGCCGCGTCACGGCCGTACACCAGCACCACCGGTAGGAGGGAAAGCGAGATGACCACGACCGAGACGCCCGGCATGCTGCGCCGGATCCTCGACTACTCCTCCCGGGCCGACCCGTACCCGCTGTACGCCGAGTTGCGCAGGACGCCGGTGGCTCTGCAGGAGGACGGCAGCTACGTCATCAGCACCTATCGCGAGATCACGGACATCCTGCACAATCCGCACTTGAGTTCGGAGGCCCGCAATCTCGCGCATCCGACGGTCGGAGCCGGGGAGCAGGCCACGCCTTCGTTCATCAACCTCGATCCGCCCGAGCACGACCGCCTGCGGCGTATGGCGATGCGCCATTTCGGCCCCCCGCACACCCCGGGGCTGGTCACCGGCATGGAACCGGCCCTGACCACCGCCGTCAGCGGTCTGATCGACGACTTCGCGGGCAAGAAGCGGATCGACATCGTCGACGACTTCGCCTACCCGTTCCCCGTCGCCGTGATCTGCCAGCTGCTCGGCGTGCCGCGCGAGGACGAACCGAGGTTTCGCATCTGGGTGAACGACCTCATCAACTCGATCGATTACGACCCCAAGACCGATCCGAAGGAAAAGCTGGACAAGGGTGTGCAGGCCCGCCAGGATCTGCGCCAGTACCTCGGCGGGCTGCTGGAGCAACGCCACGGCGAGCAGGGCGACGACCTGTTGTCCCGGCTGGCCAACGACGACGGGCCCGACGGGCGGATGACCGACGAAGAGATCATCTCCACCGCCAACCTGCTGCTGATCGCCGGCCACGAGACCACCGTCAACCTCATCACCAACGGCATGCTGACGCTGCTGCGCAACCCGCCAGTGCTGCGGCGACTGCGGGACGAACCCGACCTCGTCGTACCGCTGGTCGAGGAACTGCTGCGCTACGAACCCCCCGTGCACATCATCCCCTGGCGGGCGGCATACAGCGACATCACCGTCGATGACACCGTCATCCCCAAGGGTTCGAAGATCATGCTCATGCTGGCCTCGGGCAGTCGCGACCCGAAGCGCTTCCACGAGCCCGACCGCTTCGACCCCGATCGGCGCGACAACCAGCACCTCGGCTTCGGCAGCGGCATCCACCTGTGCTTCGGCGGCCCGCTGGCCCGGCGGGAAACTCAGATCGCGCTGACCGAGCTGGTACGCCGCCTCGACCGGCCCAGGCTGGTCGCCGACCCGCCGCCGTACCGGCGCAGTCCCGTTCTACGTGGTCCGATCCATCTGCACATCGAGCAGGGCGGCGCTTAGCGCGATAGCCCGGGGCCCCTCAGGTGGCGAGGATGCTGATGCCGTCGCCCAGGAGCTTGAGGCCGAGCACGAAGAACAGGACGGCCAGGACAGCGACGTTGTGCTGCGCAGCCCAGTCTCGCCAGTTGCCAAGGATGCTTTTGGCGCGCTCGCCCATGACCAGGTAGACGACGAGTGGTGCGAGCACTCCCAGGGAAGCGATGACCACGAAGATCGCGAGCGTTCCGATCTGCTGGGGCACGGGGAGCCCGGCAGAGCTGATCGAGGCGCCCGCAGCGATGGTCAGGGGCGCGTTCTTGAGATTGCCCGCCGAGAACAGCAGCGCCAAGCCGAGGATCTTGATGGGCGTGAAGTGGTCGATCGCCGCCATCCACTTCGGGAGCTGGGCCTGGGAGGCGTCTTTGGGGCGGCGCTGCCATTGACGAGTGCCGAAGAGGACAAGGAGTGCGCCCAGAGCGAGTTTGAGAGCTCCGACCCAGGTGGCCGGGTGCTTGTGGGTCGAGGCTCCGCCCGTGCCGCCTACGGCCAGCATGATCGCTCCGAGCGCTGCGAGCCCCAGAACCCAGCCGAGGGCGAACAGCAGTCCGTTGAGGCGACCCTGCGGGGTGGCCAGGATGAGGATGATCGCCACGATCGGGAGTGGGCTGACCGCGATACCCGCGGCCAGGCCCAGCACATCACCGACAGCGTGTCCCACTGCGGCCTCCGGGGAGAGAGACGGATGATCCGGAGCGGACTGCCCGTGTCGGCCGGCTTGAAGCCGGCATGCCTGGCCCTGGCCCTGGTACGGGCGCAGCCCTCTTCGACATCGTGAGGGTCGCCGGGCCCGGCAGCCATCGGCCGGTGGCGAACGGGTGACCTGACCACCGGCCTGGGAGGCCCGGGTGGTCTGAGGAGTGATTCCCGCCAGCCGCCGGCGCCGTTGTCATGGCTACCACGGTCGGCCGACTGCTGTAGGCGGGCAGCTTTCGTCGCGCGCCGCGCGGCGGTCCTCGCGATCCTGGAGATGTGGCAAGCGTCCCCTTCCGGACCGGCGGCACCGCACAGCACCGGCCGGACCGGCCTCGAACCGACTACGCCGGTGCGATCTACGGTGCGCTCCTGGCCGCATCCGTCGTAGCGGGGACCGGAGCATTCGGCCCGTACCCCCGCCTTGGACTCGTGCTGCTCCTCCTCGTCACCGCCATCGTGTTCTGGGCCGCACATGTCTACGCCCTCCTGGCCGGGGAACGGGTGCATGGGCAGCTCCTGAGCTGGAGCGAGGTACGCCACGTGGCCCGCCACGAGTGGCCGATGGTCCAGGCCGCAGTTCCCCCGGCCGTCGCGGTGGCGATCAGTCCCCTACTGGGGCTGGGACTCGCCGGAACGGCGTGGTTCGCCCTGGGGGTCGCCCTGATCGAGCAGGTCGCGTGGGCCACTGTTGCCGCAGTGCGTGCCGGAGCCTCCCGCCGACTGGTCGCGGTCTCCGTCCTGGTGAACCTGACGCTCGGCCTCATCCTCGTCATCGCCAAGGCGACCATCCATCACTGACCGCCCTGGAACTCGCGGGTCAGCAGGTCGGGAGTTCGCGGGGGTAGAGGGGCTCGACGTACTGGGAGAGGGGGAAGGGGAGCTCGGAGGGAGCGGAGGGGCGTGGAACGGCGGACGCCCGCCCCAGGGAGGGGCGGGCGTCGCGGTGGGAATCGGTCGCGCGGGTGCGGCGCGGGGGGTCAGCCGATCCGGGCGAAGCCCTTGGCGTTCCGGCGGGCGAGGCCGCGGGAGACCAGCAGTGGGTCCCAGTCGGGGCCGCGGTCGGGCAGCTTGGCCGGGTCGCCGAGTACTGCGCCGGCGGCCACCTCGGGCAGCAGCTGGCGTCCGAGTATCTGTCCGGCGGCGGCCATCGCGCCGGTGGCGACGGCGGCCAGGCCGCTGCCGTAGCGGATGCTCTGGCCGACCACGTAGAGGCCCTCGACGTCGGTGCGGACATCGGGGCGCTGGCTGACGTTGCCCCAGCGGGCCATGCCGTACGGGGTGCCGCCGGTGCCGCGGATGTAGCGCTCGTGGCTGAGCGGGGTGGCCGCCTCCAGGTGGGTGATGCGGTCCCGGAAGGGGCCGACCACCTTCTCGGCGGCGGTCACCATCAGCTCGGTGAACTGCCGCTTGCGGGCCTGGTAGGCGGCGTCGCGGCGGTAGGGTTCGCCGTCGACCGGGCCGCCCCGGACGCCCCAGAAGTCGTGGCCGGGCGGGCAGAGGGTCATCAGCTGGAAGTTGCTGTGGCCGGGCGGGCAGACCGCGGCCGCGCCCGGGTCCTTTTGGGAGGCGAAGGAGAACAACAGCTGCGGAACCGAGTCCACCGTGCCGTCGCGTTCCCAGCTCTCGACCATCGCCGCGTAGGCGGACTCCATGTCGTCGCTGTCGTGCCACCAGATGTTGGCGTTGGGCAGGCCGGGCAGCTCGGTGTCGAGCGCGACGTACACCGCGACCAGGCCGCCGCGCATGGTGGCCGCGCGGGTCCGGTCGACCAGCTCGGCGGGGAAGGCCTGCTCGCCGCCGCACAGGTCGAGCACGGTGCGGCGGTAGTCGGCGTTGGAGATCACCAGGGGGGCGGATATCCGGGTGCCGTCGGCGAGTTCGACGCCGGTGGCGCGCCCCTGTTCGATCAGGATGCGGCGCACCTCGCAGCGGGTGCGCAGCTCGCCGCCGTACGACTCCAGCGCCTCCACGAAGGCGGCCACCAGGGTCTGCCCGCCGCCCTCCGGGTAGTAGGCGCCGCGCATGTAGTGGTCGAGCATGGCGGCGTGCTCGGCGAAGGTGATGCCGTCCGGCATGGTGCCGTAGTTGCCGGCCTGGGCGGCGATCAGGGTGCGAGCCTTGGGCGAGAGACCGCAGTGGTCCAGGGCCTCGGCCAGGGACCGGGTCCGGCGGGCCCAGCGCATGGTGTCCGGGAACTCGCGGAACAGCTCGACCATGTGGTGGCCGACCAGGCTCTCCCGGGTGGCACCGGACACCGTCTGGGCGATGTGGACGAAGCGGTCGATCCCCTCGGTCTCCTCGGGCAGCGCCGCGCGGAGCCGGTCGCGGTAGGCCGTCCAGTCGGCCGGCACGTCCAGTGTGGCGGTGGGGGTGATGATCCGGTCGAAGCCCTGCTCGTTGTCCATCGGGCGGAAGGTCACCCGGTCGCGGACGCCGAGGCCGGACAGGATGGCCGGGAAGATGCCGTTCGGCCCGCAGTCGCCGATGTAGTGGGTGCCCACGTCGAACTCGTACTTGCGTCGGCGCCGGAAGACATGGGCGTTGCCACCGGCCACGTCGTGCTGTTCGAGAACGAGCACCCTGCGTCCGTCGGCGGCCAGGTAGGCCGCGCTGACCAGTCCCCCGAGGCCGCTGCCGACCACGATCGCGTCGTAGTGGTCTTCGCCGGCTCTGGCCGTCGGACCTTGCACTCCCCGCATTCCCGCCCCCACTCGTCTGCCATCGGAAGGTGCCGCCGCCGTGGATGTGGATCTCGAAGGAGGCCCGTTGATGTGCGCCGCCCGATCGGACGGCAGGAAGGAGACCGGACAGCCACCTCCTCGGGCTTGCCGACCCGGTCGAGCGCAACGTTCCCCGCATCCGCTCCAGCGCGGCCTCGGACATGTCGCCGACCGTGTCGGTGGCGATCAGGCCCGGGGCGACCACGTTGGCCCGCACGCCGCGCGGGCCGCACTCCTCGGCCGGGGATTCGGTGGATCCGGTGATCCCCGCCTGAAAGGCGGCATGCGCGGCGGCGCGGGCGACGTTACCGTAAATCCCTGACTGTGACGACAGGTTGACGATCAGTCGGGTGCCGTACTTGCCTGCCCCGTCGCGTGGGGGCGGGCAGGGCCGAGCCGCGCGGGGCGGGCTGCGGCTGGCTGATCGAGAATCCGGCATTCGCCCACGGGTGCAACTACGCTGATTCGAAGGGGAGTTTCTTCCACTTCACCCGTCCCGTGCCACCGCTACCGCCGCAGGAAGGTCCCGCCGTCGATGACCCAGAAACCGGCCGGAACCGCGCCGCACTTGACGACTTCGGTGTGCATCTCGGGGTTGGTCCGGTTCCAGCCGACCCGGCGCTGGTGCTGCTCGTCGGCCGGGTAGAAGGTGAGGCCGGCCTCGGGGTGCCGGCCTTCCTCGAAGAGGTACGGCTCGCCCCCGAGCGGGGTGACCACGATCTTCGAGATGGGCCCGGTCACGGTGATGGCGCCGTTCCCGTCGACGGTCAGGCAGTCGACATCGAACTCGGCCCGGGTGGTGCCGGTCTTCTCGAAGACGTGCTGCACGACGACGTGCCCCCGGGCGTGGCCGTCGACCGTACGGGCGCTGACCTGCGCGGTGAGCCGCTCGCCCGGGTTGGGGCCCGGGCCGTGCTCGTTGAGCAGGGTCCAGCTGTGCAGTGCGAGGTGCCGGGCCGGTACGGGCGCGGCCGAGGCGGTGCCCGCGGTTCCGGCGGCCAGGGCCGTGACGGCGGCGGTGAGTGCGATGGCCGCGGTGAGCTTGCGCATGGTCAATCCTCCATGGGGAGAAGGGAGTCGGCCGGTTCCCCGGCTGCCTCCAAGCTCCCATCCCGCCCCCGGTCGCGGCCTCCGCCGCCGGGAGGGACCGGCTCCCCCTGGCGGGGGAACTGTCCCTCTGTCAATCCCCTGTAACCGTGGAGTCCTCCGCTATGCGGCCTTGGCCTCCTGACGGGCCTCGGCTCGTGCCTTGCTGATGATCCGTTCGAACTCCACGGGCGGCAGCCCGCCGGCCGCGCTGTGCCGACGGCGGGTGTTGTAGAAGTCCGCGGCCTGCCAGCCCTCCGCCCACGCGGCTCGTGACCTGGTGCACCGTCGCCCGGCGCCGCCGCGGGGGCTCCCCGGCCGCATCCGTGTCCGCCCGCCCCCGCGCGGAACTCCGCGTCGTACGAGCGCCTCTTCCCCGCCATGACCCTCAACTTCCCCTCTGGTCACGACTCCACGCTACGAGGGGAATGTCATCGGGGCTATTGGTCGAGGTAGGCGAGGACGGCGAGGACGCGGCGGTTGTCGCCGTCGGTGGGGAGGAGGTTGAGCTTGGTGAAGATGTTGCTGACGTGTTTGGCGACGGCCTTCTCGGTGATGAAGAGGCCTTGGGCGATGCCGGCGTTGGAGCGGCCCTGGGCGAGCCATTCGAGGACTTCGCGTTCGCGGCCGGAGAGGGCGGAGATGGATTCGTCGCGTTCCTTGCGGACCAGGAGCTGGGAGATGACCTCGGGGTCCATGGCGGTGCCGCCGTCGGCGACGCGGCGGATGGAGTCGAGGAACTGGGAGCCGTTGGTGACGCGGTCCTTGAGCATGTAGCCGACGCCGCGGCCACCGCTGGCGAGGAGTTCGCGGGCGTAGAGGGGTTCGACGTACTGGGAGAGGAGGAGGACGGGGAGGTCGGGTGTGGTGCGGCGGGCGGTGAGGACGGCGCGCAGGCCCTCGTCGGTGAAGTTCGGCGGCAGCCGGACGTCGACGATGGCGACGTCCGGCTGTTGTTCGGTGAGGGCGCGGAGGAGGTCGGCGCCGTTGTCGACGGCGGCCACCACCTCGTGGCCGTAGGCCTGGAGGAGGCGGATCAGGCCGTCCCTCAGGAGGAAGTGGTCTTCGGCGAGGACAATGCGCACGGGAGCTCCATGGTCACCATGGTCGGGCCGTTGACGGGGCTGCTGACTGCGAGGACCCCGTCGAAGGTGGCGAGCCGTCGTTCGATGCCGCGCAGGCCGGTGCCGCGGGTGGCGTCCGCGCCGCCGCGGCCGCTGTCCGTGACGGTGATGCGCAGCATGCCGTGATCGTAGCGAATGTCGATCCAGGCGCGGTCGGCGTGGGAGTGCTTGGCGACGTTGGCGAGGATCTCCGAGATGGCGAAGTAGGCCGCTGACTCGACGGGCATTTCGGGGCGGCCGGGGAGGTCCGCCACGACCTCGGTGGGGACCGGGCAGACCATCGCCAGCGCCCGGACCGCGTCCGAGAGTCCGCGGTCGGCGAGGACCGGCGGGTGGATGCCGCGGACCAGGTTGCGGATCTCCTCGAGGGCCTTGGAGGAGGACTCCCGGGCCTCGATCAGCAGGGCGCGCACGGCGTCCGGGTTGGTCTCCAGCAGGTGTTCGGCGGCGTCCAGGGTCATTCCCATCGCGACCAGGCGGGCCTGGGCGCCGTCGTGCAGGTCGCGCTCGATCCGGCGGATCTCGGCCATCTGGGTGTCCACCGCGGTGCTGCGGGTGGCGGTGAGGTGCTCGATCCGGCTGGCCATCAGCTCCTGCTCGCTCGGGGCGAGCATCGAGCGGGTGTAGAGGGCGTGCTTGCGGACGGCGCGGGGCGCCATCCAGAGCGCGAGCGGGAGCTGGAGGACGCCGAGCACGCCGGCGAGTACGGCGGTGGCCTGGCCGTCGATCGGGATGAACTGGTACCAGAGGCCGTCCCACTCGACGGACAGTGGGACGCCGAAGAAGGCCAGGAAGATTCCCCAGAAGCCGCTGAGCACCAGGGCGATCGGCATGAAGGCGAGGAAGCCGCCCGCGATCGGGTCGGTGAGGACCCAGGCGAACTCGCGCCGGGTCTGCGGGTCGCTCATGATCCAGCGGTAGCGGGCGATCGCCCCCGAGGCGCCCTCGGGGGCGGGTGGCAGCGGTCCGGGCGGCCCGGGGATCCGTACGCTCGACCAGGCCTCCGCGAGGTGCCGCTGACGGGCCGCCAGGGCGCGGACCCGATCCATCGAGCGGGGCACCAGGCCGAGGCCCGAACCCACCAGGGAGATCGCGGTGGTGACCCCGAGGCAGCGGCCGAACGCGGCGGTCGACATCCAGCAGAGGGTCAGCGCGCGTCGCAGCCCGGTGAATCCGGCGGAGGCGGAGAAGCCCCTGATCTCTACCGGTGAGGGGTCTCCCCCGAGCTGCATCGTGCCGTCCATGGACATTGGACACGCTCCTCTCTGGTGCCTTCGCGGTGCCCCGGCCGTAGTGGCCGTGGGACCATTCTGGCGGCGATGGGGTGCGGAATCGGTAGTACTAACTCCCCTCTTGCCCGACCGGAACGGCAGCTGCCGGTACGGGCGCGGAGCCGGCGATGAAGAGCGAGAGGGTGTCGGCCACGCAGGCCGCGCGGGACTCGCCCTCGATCTCCACGGTCATCCGTACCGCGGCCAGGTGGCCGACCGGGGTCTCGCGGACGCTGGTGACCTTGGCGCCACCGCGCACCCGGGCGCCGACCTTGACCGGGTGCGGGAAACGCACCTTGTCCAGGCCGAAGTTGACGCCCATCGTGACGTCCTCGATCTCGAAGATCGCGCGCATCATCGCGGGCAGCAGGCCGAGCGTCATGTAGCCGTGGACGATGGTCCCGCCGAACGGGCCGGTGGCCGCGCGCTCGGGGTCCACGTGGATCCACTGGAGGTCGCCGGTGGCGCCCGCGAACTGATCCACGCTGTCCTGGGTGACGTCGAGCCAATCGCTGTAGCCGAGGTGTTCCCCGGTCGCCTCGGTGAACTCGGCCAGGCTGGCAAAGGATCTCATGTGGTGATTCTCCGTCCTCACCGCTGACGCTCAACTGACACTGCGCTGACGGGCGGCGAAACAAGCGGGCGGCAAACGGCGCGGGCGGCGAAACGAGCGGGGAACGGAGAAGCCGGCCGCACGGGAGTCGTGCGGCCGGCTTCGGAAGGCGGCGGGTGTCAGCCGTAGCGCTTGAGCTCGTGGAAGAAGTCCGGGACGGTGTGCAGCTGCCCGGCCGCCCGCACCCGGTCGTACACGTGCTTGGCGACGGCCAGGTCGAGCACGCCGAGGCCGAACGGGGAGAAGACCACCGGACGGTCGATGGGCGGGGTGATGGCGCCGGTGAGCACGTCGTAAAGCGTGCCGGCCACGAAGTCCCGGTGGCCGACCCGCTGTTCGGCCAGGTGCGGGGAGGTGCCGGCCTTCATGCAGTGCTCGATGTCGTCGACCACGTTCCAGGAGTCGAGGACGATCTCCGGGGAGAGGTCGCGCAGCGAGATGTGCAGCACCAGGGGGTTGTGGCCGAACCAGGCCGGGTCCGTCACGTGCGGCTCGCCGGCCACGGTGGCGAAGACGACCAGGTCGGAGGACCTGATCAAGTCCTCGGCCTTGTCGTGGACGGTGATCGCCAGCTCGTCGCCCTTGGCCCGGCGCAGGTAGTCGGCGAAGCCGTGGGCGTGCTCGGTGGAGAGGTCGTGGATCCCGGCCTCGGTGAAGTCGAAGCCGTTCGCGGCGAGGTAGGTGTGGATGTAGCGGGCGATCAGACCGACCCCGAAGAAGCCGACCCGGCGGGGCCGTTCGCCGCGGGCGTCGGCCAGCCGCGCGGCGGCCAGGGCGGCGGAGGCGGCGGTGCGGGCCGCGCTGATGATCGAGCTCTCCAGGCAGGCGAAGGGGTAGCCGGTCTCGGCGTCGTTGAGGACCAGGACGGCCGAGGCGCGCGGCAGGCCGGCCGCCACGTTCTCCGGGAAGCTGGAGATCCACTTGATGCCGTGTACACCGATCTCGCCCTTGACCGAGGCGGGCAGCGCGATGATCCGGTCGGACGGGCGGTCCGGGAAGCGCAGGAAGTACGAGTCGGGGTTGACCGTCTGCTCTTCGCCGTGCAGCCGGTACGCGGCCTCGATGGTGGTGACGACCTCGTCCTCGTGCCCGTGGAGGGCATGGTGCACCTGGGCGCCGGAGACCACGGCGAAGGTTGGTACCTCGGTCATGCGAACACTGCTCCTGGTCGGATGAGGTGGGAATGGAGGGTCAGCCAATGCGGGCGAGGCCCTTGGCGCGCTGGCGCCCGAGGCCGCGGGAGACCAGCAGTGGGTCCCAGTCGGGGCCGCGGTCGGGCAGCTTCGCCGGGTCACCGAGTACCGCGCCGGCGGCCACCTCGGGCAGCAGCGGGCGCCCGAGTATCTGTCCGGCGGCGACCATCCCGCTGGTGGCGACGGCGGCCAGGCCGCTGCCGTAGCGGACGCTCTGGCCGACCACGTAGAGGCCCTCGACGTCGGTGCGGACATCGGGGCGCTGGCCGACGTCGCCCCAGCGGGCCATGCCGTACGGGGTGCCGCCGGAGCCGCGGATGTAGCGCTCCTGGCTGAGCGGGGTCGCCATCTCCAGGTGGGTGATGCGGTCCCGGAAGGGGCCGATCACCCTCTCGGCGGTGGCCAGCATCAGCTCGGTGAACTGCTGCTTGCGGGCCAGGTAGGCGGGGTTGCGGCGGTACGGCTCGCCGTCGGTGGCGCCCCTGGTGAGGCCCCAGAACTCGTAGCCGGGTGGGCAGCCGGTGAGCAGCTGGAAGTTGCTGTGGCCGGGCGGGCAGACCGCGGCCGCGCCCGGGTCCTTGAGCGAGGCGAAGGAGAACATCAGGTGCGGCAGCGAGTCCATCGAGCCCTCGCTTTCCCAGCGCTCGATCATCGCCGCGTGTGCGGCCTCCATGTCGTCGCTGTCGTGCCACCAGATGTTGGCGTTGGGCAGGTCCGGCAGTTCGGTGTCGAGTGCGACGTACAGCGCGACGACGGCGCCGCGCATGGTGGCCTCGCGGGTCTTGGCGACCAGCTCGGCGGGGAAGGTCTCCTCGCCGCCGCACAGCTCAAGGACGGTGCGGCGGTAGTCGGCGTTGGAGATCACCAGCGGGGCGGATATCCGGGTGCCGTCGGCGAGTTCGACGCCGGTGGCGCGCCCCTCCTCGATCAGGATGCGGCGCGCCTCGCAGCGGGTGCGCAGCTCGCCGCCGTACGACTCCAGGGCCTCGACCAGGGCGGCCACCACGACCTGGCCGCCGCCCTCGGGGTAGCAGGCGCCGCGCAGGTAGTGGTCGAGCATGCCGGCGTGCTCGCCGAAGGTGATGCCGTCGGGCATGGTGCCGTAGTTGCCGGCCTGGGCGGCCAGCAGGGTGCGGCCCTTCGGCGAGAGACCGCAGTGGTCCAGGGCGTCGGCGAAGGTGCGGGTCCGGCGGGCCCAGCGCATGGTCTCCGGGTACTGCCGGAACAGTTCGATCATCGGCCGGCCGAGCAGGCCCTCCCGATTGGCGTTGGCCACCGACTCGGCGAGGTCGACGAAGCGGTCGATCCGGTCGGCCTCCTCGGGCAGCGCCTGGCGGAGCCGGTCGCGGTAGGCCGACCAGCCGGCCCCCACGTCCACCGTGGTGGTGGGGGTGATGATCCGGTCGAAGCCCTGCTCGTTGTCCATCGGGCGGAAGGTCACCCGGTCGCGGACGCCGAGCCCGGACAGGAGAGCCGGGAGGATCCCGTCCGGCCCGCAGTCGCCGAGGTAGTGGGTGCCCACGTCGAACTCGTACTTGCGTCGACGGCGGAACACGTGGGCGTTGCCGCCGGCGACATCGTGCTGTTCGAGGACGAGCACGCTACGGCCGGCGGCCGCCAGATACGCCCCGCTGACCAGCCCGCCGAGGCCGCTGCCGACCACGATCACGTCGTAGCGGTCTCTGCCGCCCTCGGCCGCCGGATTCTGAACTCCCCGCATTCGTGTCCCCATTCGCGCCCTATGTGCATGACCAGCCGGATCAGAACGTGCCGCCGCCGTGGATCTCGAAGACCGACCCGTTGATGTAGGCCGCCCGATCGGACAGCAGGAAGGAGACCAGGTGGGCCACCTCCTCGGGCTTGCCGACCCGGCCGAGCGCAACGTTCCCCAGCATCCGTTCCATCGCGGCCTCGGACATGTCACCGACCATGTCGGTGGCGATCAGGCCCGGGGCGACCACGTTGGCTCGTACGCCGCGCGGGCCGCACTCCTTGGCGAGGGACTTGGTGAAGCCGATGATCCCCGCCTTCGAGGCGGCGTAGTTGGCCTGGCCGACGTTACCGTAAATCCCGGACACCGACGATAGGTTGACGATCACTCCGCTGCGGCGCTTGCTCATCGCGAAGGCGGCCGCGCGGCAGACGTGGTAGACGCCGTCCAGGTTGGTGCGGAGCACCTGCTCCCAGTCGTCCTCGGGCATCAGGATGACCGGGCGGTCCTTGGTGATGCCGGCCGAGGTGACCACAGCGTCGACCGGGCCGAGCTCGCGCTCGGTGCGGGCGTACCAGTCGCGGACCTCGGCGGAGTTCGCCACGTCGCACCGGCTGGCGGCGATCCGAGTGCCGAACTTGCCCGCCTCCTTGACGAGTTGCTCGGCGGCATCGGCGTTGGAGTGGTAGCAGAAGGCGACGTCGTAGCCGTCCTGGGCGAGCTGGAGCACGATGGCCCGGCCGATGCCCCGGGAGCCGCCGCTGACCAGGGCGATCACGCGGCGGCCCCGTTCGGGTCGAGCAGCCGCAGCACGGCGCAGCCCACCGCGCCGTCGCGGTCGACGGCGGATACCAGGGCGATCCGGCCCGCCGAGGCCGGCTCGGCCTCGGCGACGCTGAGCAGCGCCTGGATCTGGAAGGTGGCGGCGGCCGCGCTGGTGTCGCCGAGCAGCTCCATGGACGGAACCCTGGTGAGCGCCTCGGCCGGCAGCAGGGCGGCCAGCGCCTCGTGCTCGGCCCGGCCGGCCGCGGTGGGCGCGGCGCTGGGGACGGCGGCCCACACCTCGTCGGTGGCGGCGCCGGCCTTGGCCAGGGCGCGCCGCACGCAGGCGGTGACGGCGGCGCCGGGGTCGTCGTCGATGTCCACCCGGGTCTCCACCGCCAGGACGGCGGCCAGCGCCGGGCGCTGCGCGGCGCCGGCCGGCTCGACGACGAAGAGGCCGCAGCCCTCGCCGAGCAGCGGCGACGGGTCGCCGGGGGTGGCGGCGGTGTGCTCGATCCAGGCGTGCGCGGCGGAGAACTCCTCGGCCGAGCCCACCAGGTACTTGGTCGCCCGCCCCTGGCCGATCAGCCGGCGCGCGTAGTTGAGCGCCAGCAGGCCGCTGACCCGGCCGCCCGCGACGGTGGTGTTGGGACCGGTGAGGCCGTGCCGGATCGCGGTGGCGCCTGCGGCGTGGTTCAGGCTGCCGAAGGGGATGCGGCCGGCGTCGACGTGGAAGGGCAGCGCGTTGGTGTACGACTGCTTGAGGAAGTTGGTGACGTTCTCCAGGCTGCCCATCGAGATGCCGAGGACCACGCCGGTGCGGCCGTCCGTCTCCACCACCCGGTTGCCCTCGGCGTCCTGCAGCAGGCCGTCGGAGGCGACCAGGGCGAGCGCGGTGAGCCGGTCCATCTTGGCGGTGCCGGTCGGGCCGAGCAGTCCCTTGATGTCGAAGCCGGGCACCAGGCAGACCTCGGTCGAGGGCAGCGGGCCGTACGCGGCGTCCGGCTCGACGGCGGTCTTGGCGCCGGAGCGCAGACCGGCCGCGAAGGCCTGGCGGGTCAGGCCGTACGGCGAGACGGCCGACCAGCCGGTGATGACGAGGGTCTCCGGCGGCAGGGCGGTCGGGGTGGCTGCGGCGCTTTTCAGTTGACTCGTCATCGTCAGACTCGCTCTCCGTACGTGCCCAGGATCAGGATGGCGTTGTTGCCGGCGAAGGCGCTGGAGTTGTTCTCCACGATCCGGACCTCGGCGTCGATCGCCTGGTTGGGGACGACGTCCAGCGGGCAGTCCGGGTCCGTCTCCACGTGGTTGATGGTGGGCGGGATGAACTGGTGCTCGATGGCGATGCTGCAGGCGATCGCGGCGAGCGCGCTGGCGGCGCCCATCGAGTGGCCGAGCATCGACTTCACGGCGACGGTGCGCGGGGGGGTGTCGCCGTACACGTCGAGGATGGCGGCCGACTCGGTCTTGTCGTTGGCTTTGGTGCCGGTGCCGTGTGCGGAGATGAAGTCGATCTCGTCGCGCTCGACCCCGGCGTCCTCCAGCGCGAGCCGGATGCCGCGGGCGATGCCGTCCCGGTTGGGCGCGGTGGCGTGGGCGGCGTCGCAGCTGAGGCCGTAGCCGAGCACCTCGGCGTAGATGTGCGCGCCGCGGGCGAGGGCGGACTCCAGGCTCTCCAGCACGAGGATGCCCGCGCCCTCGCCGGTCAGGATGCCCTGGCGGTTCTTGTCGAACGGGCGGACCACGTCCGGGGTGAGCGCGCCGAAGCGCTTGAACAGGGCGAAGGCCTTGCGGCAGACCGCGTCGGCGCCGCCGCACAGCGCGATGTCCACCTCGCCGGAGCGGATCGCGTCCAGGCCGTAGCCGATCGAGTAGTTGCCGGCCGCGCAGGCGGTGGTGATGGTGGTCGGCTCCACGTTCGGCATGCGCAGCTCGCGGGCGATCACGGTGGTCAGCCGGCCGGCGTTGATCCGGCGGGACAGCACCGGGTCCATCGCTTTCGGGTCGCCGGCGGCGAGCTCCTGCTCGACCAGCACACCGATGTCGTGCGACTCGCCGTCGGTGGTGCCGACGCTGATCACGGCCTGGCGCTCGCCGAGGTCGGCCTCGGTCAGCCCGGCGTCCTCCACCGCCATCCGGGCCGCCGCGACGGCGAACTGCCCGGCACGGCCCATGTCCTCGAGCGGGACGCGGTGGATCCAGCGCTCCGGCTCGAAGTCCGGGACCTCGCAGGCGATGTTCTGGCCGAAGCCCTCGGTGTCGAAGCGAGTGATCGGCTGCGCGCCGGACCGGCCGGCCCGCAGCCCCGCGGTGTACTCCTCGACGCCCGTGCCGATGCTGGAGATCGCTCCGAGGCCGGTGAGGACGACCCTGCGGCGCCCGGCCGGCGTGCCGGACCGGGGGGCCGCTGGTGACTGTGCGGTGGACATGGGACTCCTTCTGCGGTGGGAAGCGACAGGCCCTGACGGGGCACCGGGGTGCCCCCGGGGGTCACCAGCCGGCGGCCGCCGCCGTCACCTGGTAGGTGGCCTCCACGTTCACCATCTTCGGCAGTTCGTTCATGTCGATGACGATGGAGTACTCCATCTCCAGCGCGCTCAGCACGTCGATGAGCTTGAGCGAGTCGGCGCCCAGCTCGTCGACGAACAGTGCGGTGTCGGAGAACTCGGTGTGCACGTCGATGTTCTCGGCAATGATTTCGCGGATGCGGGTGAGGCGCTCCGGCGCAACCGTCGTCATGATGGTTTCCTCCGTTTTCGAGATGCCCGGAATTGGCGTCTGGCCAGAAAGCTAATCAGCACCGATGACGGGTCGATGACGTCCAACTGACTGTTCGCTGACGGCTGTCGTGGTCGAGCGTCGGGCCTGGTGGGGCGGGGTCGCCGGGGGCGAAACGACCGCCCGCCGCACCTGTGGACGGGGGCTCCACTGGTACGGCGGGCGGCGTCGGCGGGGCCGGCTCGCGGGGATTTCGGAATTCCCGGCGGCCGACCGGTCAGGTCAGCCCCGCTGTTGCAGGCTGAGCGGGCGCATGTCGGTCCAGTTGGCCTCGATGTGGGCGACGGCGGTGGCCCGGTCGGTGGCGTCCAGCGCGACCGTCCAGCCGTCCGGTACGGCGGCGAAGGACGGCCACAGGGAGTGCTGGCCCTCCTCGTTGACGAGGACGAGGAAGGTGCCGTCTTCGCGGTCAAAGGGGTTCGCCATGCTGGTTCTCTCCTGGTGGTAGTTCGTCAGGTCAACTGTGGTCGAGGGCGGCGAGCGTCTTTTCGACGACGGCGCCGATCGCGGCGGCCGGGCCGGGTTGCAGCAGCTGCTGGTGGCCGCTGTCCACGTCGTGCGCGCGGACGGCCGAACCGACGTACGGCTCCCAGCTCTTGAGCTTGAGGGCGCGCTCCTCCGGGGTGAGGTGCCGGGGGCCGCCGGTGGCGATGAACAGGGTCATCGGGCAGCCTTCGAGGCGGCCCGGGGTGAACTTCTGGAACAGCTCCAGATTGTTCCGCATGACGGACAACAGGCGCTCCAACAGGGCCGGTTCGAGGCCGGAGAGCGGGCCGCCGGTGCGGGCGAGGTAGGCGGCGACGCCCTGCGGGGTGAGCTCCTGGGGCGCAACGGCCTCGGTTGCGGCGCCGGCCTCGGTGAGGAAGTCGGCGAGGAACTCGGCGTCGGTGGGCCGGGCGCCCCCGGCGTCGTCGGGGTAGGCGTCCAGGTTGGCCAGGTAAGCCACCCGCTCGCCAGCGGCGCGCAGCCGTACCGCCATCTCGTGGGCGACCACCCCGCCGTAGGACCAGCCGAGCAGGTGGTACGGGCCGTGTGGCTGGATCGCCCGGATCCGTGCCAGGTACTCCTCGGCGACCTCGCCGAGGTCGCTGGGCAGCGGGCCGTCGTCGGACAGGCCGCGGGCCTGCAGGCCGTACACCGGCTGCTCGGGATCGAGGTGCTCGGCGAGGGCGGCGAAGGGGAGGGCGAAGCCGAGGCCGCCGTGCACGCAGAACAGCGGGGGGCGGCTGCCGGTGGGGCGGATCGGCAGGACGGGGGCGAGCAGGTCGAGGCTGTGGGCGTCCGCCGGGTTCGAGGCGGCCGCCAGGGCCTCGAGGGTGCGGTGCTCGAAGACCGCGCCGAGGGTGAGCGGCAGGCCGGCCCGGGTGGCCGTGTTGACCAACCGGATCGCCTTGAGGCTGTCTCCGCCGAGGGCGAAGAAGGAGTCGTCCGGGCCGACCTGCTCCAGGCCGAGTACCTCCTGGACGGCGGCGCAGAGCAGCCGTTCGGGCCCGGTCCGGGGGGCCCGAGCCGAGCCGGGTACGACCCCCGGCTCCGGCAGGGCACGGACATCCAGCTTGCCGTTGGCGTTCAGCGGCAGCTCGGGCAGCACGGCGTAGGCGTCCGGGACCATGTAGCCGGGCAGCGAGCGGGACAGGTGGCGCTGCAGTTCGGCCGGTTCGGGCGCCGGCCGGTCCTCTGCGGGCACCAGGTAGGCGACCAGGCGGCGCTGGCCGGAGGCATCGGCGGGGGCCAGGACGGCGGCCCGGGCGACGGCCGGGTGAGCGGCCAACAGGCCCTCGATCTCGCCGAGTTCGATCCGGTAGCCGCGGATCTTGACCTGCTGGTCGGCGCGGGCGACGTACTCGATCCGGCCGTGCCGGTCCCAGCGGACCAGGTCGCCGGTGCGGTACATCCGGGTGCCGGGCGGACCGTACGGGTCGGCGATGAAGCGTTCGGCGGTCAGTGCGGGCCGGTTGAGGTAGCCGCGGGCCAGGCCGTCGCCGGACAGGTACAGCTCGCCGACCACGCCGCGCGGCACCAGGCGCAGCGCCTCGTCCAGGACGTACGCGGCGGTGCCGCCGATCGGCAGGCCGATCGGGACGGTGCCGTCGGCGCGGCCGAGGTCCTGGCTGGTGGCGAAGGTGGTGGCCTCGGTGGGGCCGTAGACGTGGAAGACGGTGGTGCCGGGCAGCGCGGCGCGCAGCCGGTCCAGGTGGTCGCGGGAGTGCGCCTCGCCGCCGGTGAGCAGGGCGCGCAGCGGGGCCAGGGCGCGCGGGCGGGTGTCGGCGAGGGTGTTGACCAGCTGGGTGGTGAGGAAGGCGACGCTCACGCCGGCCCGGGCGAGGAAGTCCTCAAGGGCCTCCGGGTCCGCCAGGCCGGGCGGCTGGATCGCCAGCCGGGCGCCGTGGGCGAGCGGGCCCCAGATCTCGAAGGTCGAGGCGTCGAAGGCGACCGGCGCGAAGTACAGGAAGGTGTCGTCGGCGGTCGGTGCGACTTCCGGCAGGCCCAGCACCAGGCGGACGGCGGCGCGGTGGGAGACTGCGACGCCCTTGGGCCTGCCGGTGGAGCCGGAGGTGTAGATGACGTACAGCAGGTCGTCGGGGTCGATGGTGACCTGGGGGCCGTCGGTAGCCAGGTCGGCCAGCTCTGCTTCGGTCTCCGGGGCGTCCAGGACCAGCGGGCTGACGGCGGCGGGGAGTTCGAGGCCCGCCAGGGAGCGCTGGGTGAGCAGCAGCCGGGCGCCGCTGTCGGCGAGCATGTCGTGGACCCGCTCGGCGGGGTACGACGGGTCGATCGGCAGGTAGGCCGCGCCGGTGCGGGCGATCGCCAGCAGGGCGCGCACCACGGCCGGGCCGCGTTCCAGGCGCAGGGCGACCAGCTCGCCCCGTCGGGTGCCGTGGGCGGTCAGCAGGTGGGCCAGGCGGTTGGCCTCGGCGTCGAGTTCGGCGTAGCTGGTGTGCAGGAGCTGGTCGGGGCGGCCCGGTTCGGTGTGGACCAGGGCGACGGCCTCCGGGGTGGCCGCGATCCGGCGGTCGACCAGGGCGGTGAGGGTGCTGTCCGGGGTGTCGAGCCGGTGGGTGCCGCCGGCGAGCAGTTCGGCCTGCTCCTCGGGGGCGATCAGGTCCAGCCGGGAGAGCGGGCCGGTCGGCTCGGCGAGGGCGGCGGCGAGCAGCCGCAGGTAGGCCTCGGTGATCCGGCGGGCGGTGGCGGGCTCGAAGAGGTCGGTGCGGTACTCGAGGGTGAGGGCGAGGTCGCCGCCGGGGGCCTCGGTGAACTGGAAGAAGAGGTCCCACTTGGCGGTGCGGACCGGGACGGGCTGTTCGGTGACCGTCAGTTGCGGGTCTTCGGCGGCGGGGGCGGCGCTGGACTGCTGGTGGCCGATCATCACCTGGAACAGCGGGTGCCGGGCCATCGAGCGCTCGGGGTTGAGCACCTCGACCAGCTTCTCGAAGGGCAGGTCCTGGTGCTGGTGGGCGGCCAGGTCGGATTCCCGCACCCGCTCAACGAGTTCACGGAAGGACGGGCCGTCGACAGGGGTGTCCCCGGCCGAGCGAGGGGAAGTGTCGGTGCGCAGCACCAGGGTGTTGACGAACATGCCGACCAGTTCGTCGAGTTGCTCGTCGGTGCGGCCCGCGATCGGGCTGCCGAGCGGGATGTCGGTGCCCGCGCCGAGCCGGGTGAGCAGGGCGGCGAGGGCGGTGCGCAGCAGCATGAAGGGGCTGACCGCCCAGTCGGCGGCCGAGCGGCGCAGCTGCTCGCCGAGCTGCGGTGGCACGGTGGTGCGATGGGCGGCGCCGCCGTGGTCGGCCCGGGTGCCGCGCGGGTGGTCGAAGGGCAGTGCCAGTTCCTCGGGCAGGCCCCGCAAGCGCTCGGTCCAGTAGCGGAGTTGCCTGGCCAGCTCGCTGTTCGGGTCGCTCTCCGCGCCGAGCAGCCCACGCTGCCAGAGGGCGTAGTCGGCGTACTGGACGGGCAGCGGTGGGAGTTCGGCGTGGTGGCCGTCGCGGCGGGCCCGGTAGCAGGCGGTGAGGTCGCGGGCGAGCGGGGCGAGCGACCAGCCGTCGGCGGCGATGTGGTGCAGCACCAGGGACAGCACGTGCTCCTCGGTGCCTATGGCGAAGAGCCTGGCGCGCAGCGGGAGTTCGTTCTCCAGGTCGAAGCCTTGGGCGGCCTCGGCGGCGAGCGCTGCGGGCAGCTCGGCCTCGGTCGTCCGGCTGACCGGGAGCGGAAGGGCGGCCTCGGCGGGGGTGAACACCCGCTGTTCGGCCGGCCCGGAGCCGTCGTCGGCGCGGCGCGGGAAGACGGTGCGCAGCACCTCGTGCCGAGCTACCACGTCCTGCAGCGCGGCCGCCAGGGCGAGGGTGTCGAGGCGGCCGGAGAGCCGGATGGCGAGCGGGATGTGGTACAGCCCGCCCGGGGCGCCCAGGTGCTCGACGAACCAGAGCCGCTGCTGGGCGTACGAGAGCGGGAGTACGGAGGGGCGGGTGCCGGCGGTGAGCGGGGCGCGGCGCGGGGCGGCGGTGTCGGCGCCGGTCAGCCGTTCGGCGAGGCGGGCCGGGGAGGGGGCCTCGAAGAGGTCCCGGACCTGTAGTTCCGCGCCGAGCTCGGCCCGGACCCGGTTGACGATCCGGGTGGCGAGCAGCGAGTGGCCGCCGAGGGCGAAGAACTCGTCGTCGACGCCGACCTGGTCCAGCCCGAGCACCTCGGCGAAGACGCCGCAGAGCAGTTCCTCCTCGCGGCTGCGCGGGGCGCGAGCCGAGGTGGCGTAGGCGGGGGCGGGGAGGGCGCGGCGGTCGAGCTTGCCGTTGGCCGTCAGCGGCAGCGCGGGCAGCGTGACCACGGCGGCGGGGACCATGTACTCGGGCAGCCGGTCGGCGGCGAACGCCCGTAGTTCGGCCGTGAGTTCGGTCTGCGCCGGGTCGGCCGGAACGACGTAGGCGACCAGCCGCTGGTCGCCGGGCCGGTCCTCGCGGGCGACCACGGCCGCCTCGGCGATCAGCGGGTGTCGGCCGAGGGCGGTCGCGATCTCGCCCAACTCGATCCGGAAGCCGCGCAGTTGGACCTGCTCGTCGGCGCGGCCCAGGTACTCCAGGGTGCCGTCCGGCCGCCAGCGGCCGAGGTCGCCGGTGCGGTACATCCGGGTGCCGCCGTTCTCGAACGGGCAGGCGACGAAGCGTTCCGCGGTCAGTGCGGGCCGGTTGAGGTAGCCGCGGGCGAGGCCCGGGCCGGTGATGTAGAGCTCACCGGGCACCCCGGCCGGGACCGGCCGCAGGGCGCCGTCCAGCAGGTAGACCCTCAGGTCGGGAATGCCGCGCCCGATCACGCTGCCGCTTCCGTCGGCGGCCGTCGCGGCGTCCAGCTCGTAGTGGGAGACGTGCACGGTGGTCTCGGTGATGCCGTACATGTTGACCAGCCGCGGCGCGTCCTCGGCGTGCCGGGCGTACCAGTCGGTGAGCTTGCCGAGGTCCAGCGCCTCGCCGCCGAACACCACCGTGCGCAGGGAGAGTTGGCGCGGGTGTTCGGCGTCGGCACGCATCAGCTGGTAGAAGGCGGAGGGGGTCTGGTTGAGGACGGTGACCCGCTCGGCGGCTAGCAGGTCCAGGAAGGCGTCGGGGGAGCGCGAGACGTCGTACGGGACCACGACCAGCCGGCCGCCGTACAGCAGGGCGCCCCACAGTTCCCAGACGGTGAAGTCGAAGGCGATCGAGTGGAACAGCGTCCACACGTCCTGCGGCCCGAAGCCGAACCAGGGCTCGGTGGCGTCGAGCAGCCGGACCACGTTCTGGTGTGGCACCACGACGCCCTTGGGGCGGCCGGTGGAGCCGGAGGTGTAGATGACGTAGGCCGGGTGCTCCGGGGCCACGGTGGTGGCGGGCGCGGTGGCCGGGCAGCCGGCGAGCGCGGCGGCGGCTTCGGGGGCATCGAGGTCGAGCCGGGGCAGCTCGGGGACCTCCGGCAGCAGGCCGGAGGCGGTCAGCAGCAGTGTCGGACGGGCGTCGCCCAGGGTGTAGCCGATCCGGTCGGCCGGGTGGGTGGGCTCCAGCGGCAGGTAGGCGGCGCCCGCCTTGAGCACGGCGAGGACGGCGGTGATCAGCTCGGCGCCGCGCGGCAGGGCGACGGCGACGAAGGACTCCGGCCCAGCGCCGCTCGCGACCAGCAAGTGGGCCAGGCGGTTGGAGCGTTCGTCCAGTTCGCGGTAGGTCAGTACGCCGTCGGGCGCGGTGATCGCGACGGCCTCCGGGGTGCGGGCCGCCTGCTCGGCGAACAGCGCGGGGATGGTGGCGCGCCGGGCGGTGCCGGTGCCGGCGCCGCTCCACTCGCCGAGGATGCGGGCCAGCTCGGCGGGCTCGGGCGTACCCAGGCGGGCGAGCGGGGCGTTCGGGTCCTCGGCGACCTGCTCCAGGATGCGCACCAGCCGGTCGATCACCCGTTCCGCCTCGGCCTCGCCGAACGCCGAAGCACGGTAGCCGAGTTGGAGGTCCAGCTGCTCGCCGGGGAAGACGGTGAGGCTCAGCGGGTAGTGGGTGGCCGAGAGGATCCGGGCCGCGCTGACCGTGCCGCCGGACTCGCGGTACAGCCTCTCCTCGTCGATCGGGTAGCTCTGGAAGGCGAGCACGGTGTCGAACAGCTCGCCCTGCAGGCCGGAGGCGGCCTGCACTTCGGCCAGCGGCAGGTGCTCGTGCGGCATCATCGCGAGCTGCTGCGCGGCCAGCGCCGCGAACAGTTCGCTCGCCCGCCGGTCCGGGCGCAGTTCGGCGCGCACCGGCACGGTGTTGGCGAACAGCCCGATCATCGACTCGACCTCCGGCACCTCGGCCGGGCGGCCGGAGGTGACGGCGCCGAAGACCACGTCCTGGCGGCCGGTGAGCCCGCCGAGCAGCAGCGCCCAGCAGCCCTGTACCACGGTGTTCAGCGTCAGGCCCTGGCCGCGCGCCCAGCCGGCCAGCGCAGCGGTGTGCTCGGGGGAGAGCAGCCGGCGTGCGAAGGACGGCAGTTCGAGGGCCGAGCCCACCTTGGGGCAGAGTCGCAGCGGCCCGTCCAGGCCGTCCAGCAGCTCCGCCCAGGCGGTACGGGCGGCGGCCCGGTCGCGGGCGTTCAGCCAGGTGAGGAAGGACCGGTACGGCGCGGGTGCGGGCAGCGCCGCCGCGGTGGCGGCATCGCCGAGCAGGCCCAACTCCCGTACGGCCAGTGGGAAGGACCAGCCGTCCATGACGATGTGGTGCACCGACCAGAGGAAGCGGTGGCGCTCCTCGCCGAGCCGGATCAGGGTGAACCGCATCAGCGGCGGCCGGGCCAGGTCGAAGCGGCGCAGCCGGTCCTCACGGGTCAGCCGCTCGGCCTCGGCCTCGCGCTCGGCCTCGGGCAGGTGGGTCAGGTCGTGCCGGACCCACTCCGGCGAGACCTCGGTCTCCTTCAGCACGACCTGCACGGGCTCGCCGCTCTTGCGGTGGCGGAAGCAGGCGCGCAGGTTGGGGTGGCGACGCAGCAGCTCGGCGGAGGTGGTGCGCAGCCGGGCGGCCAGCTGCTCGCCGTCGCCCGCTCCCGGCCCGCCCAACTCGGCGACCAGCTGGAGGGTGTACAGGTCGGGCGCGGCCTGGTCGTACGAGGACAGGAACAGCAGTCCCTGCTGGAGCGGGGAGAGCGGCAGGACCTCGCTGATCTTGGTCCCGGTTCTGGGGGCGCTCGTCACGACAGTTCCTCGTTCAACTCGAATTCCAGATCGGCCAGTTCCTCGTCGGACAGGGCGATCAGTCCGCCCTCGGGCTCCGCCGGGACGGCCTCGGCGGAGGCCTCGGCGCCGGCCTCCTCGGCAATCTGCGCGAGGGCGGCTGCGGTCTTGTGGGTGAAGACGTCCCGGGTGGTGAGGGTGAGTCCGGCCTTGCGGGCGCGGCTGACCACCTGGATGGAGCGGATGCTGTCGCCGCCGAGGGCGAAGAAGTCCTCGTCGATGCCGACGTTCGTCGTTCCGAGTACCTCGGCGAGGATTTCGCAGAGGATGCGCTCGTGCTCGGTGCGTGGGGTTCGGGTGCTGGCCTGTTCGGTCAGGTCGGGGTGGGGCAGGGCCTTGCGGTCGAGTTTGCCGTTCGGGGTGAGTGGCATGGTGTCGAGGACCAGCCAGGAGGCCGGGATCATGTAGGCGGGCAGCAGCTGGGCGAGTTCGGCGCGGACCTGGCTCGGCTGGATGTGGGGGCCGGTGAGGTAGCCGATCAGGCGGGGGTTGCCGGAGGCGTCCGGGAGGACGGCCACGGCGGCGTCGGTCACCGGTTCCAGGGAGCGGATCACCGACTCGATCTCGCCGGTTTCGACGCGGCGGCCGCGGATCTTGACCTGGTGGTCGCGGCGTTCGATGAACTCGAGCTGTCCGTCGGGGCGTTGGATGACGCGGTCGCCGGTGCGGTACATCCGGGTGCCGGGGCCGGCGAAGGGGTCGGCGGTGAAGGTCGCGGCCGTACGGGCCGGGTCGTGCAGGTAGCCGCGGCCGACGCCGGCGCCGCCGATGTACAGCTCGCCGGGCACGCCGACGGGGACGGGCTGCAGTTCGTCGCTGAGTACGTACAGCCGGGTGTTGCGCACGGCGCGGCCGATGGGCACGCGGGCGCCGAGTTCGTCGTCGACCGCGATGACGGCGTGGGTGACGTCGTCGGAGCACTCGGTCGGGCCGTAGGCGTTCATCATCGGCACGTCGGGGTAGCGCGCGTGCCAGCGGCGGCACAGGTCGGCGGGCAGCGCCTCGCCGGTGACCATCAGCCACTGCAGCTCGGGGAGTTCGGGGGCGCTGTCGTCGAGGTCCCAGCCGTCCAGGGCGGCGCGCAGCAGCGAGGGGACGACCTCCAGCACGGCGATGCCCTCGTCCCGGACCATGCCGAACAGTGCCGCCGGGTCGGCCGCCATGTCGGTGCCGGAGACCCGGACGGTGCCGCCGACGACCAGCGGTGCGAGCATCTGCCACACGGACACGTCGAAGGTCAGCGGAGCGTTCTGGACGACGGCCTCGCCGGCGGCCAGGTCGAGGTCCCCGACCTTGGCCCACAGGTGGTTCATCATTCCCGAGCGCTGCACCATCGCACCCTTGGGCTTGCCCGTCGAGCCCGAGGTGAACATCACGTACGCCAGGTCCAGCCCGGTGCCCACCGGCTCCGGCAGGGCGCGCGCGGAGAGCGCCTGCTCCAGCCCGAGGACGGTGACCGTACCGTCCGGAACGAGCTCCGCCGCCCGCTCTCCGTACCCGGCGCCGACCAGCAGGTGGCAGGAGCCGCTGTCCGTGAGCAGTGCGGCGTTACGGGCGGCGGGCGCGGTCGGGTCCAGCGGCAGGTAGGCCCCGCCGGCGCCGAGGACGCCGAGCACGCCGGCGATGAACGGCGTGCCGGGCTCGGCCAGCATCGCGACCACCGAACCGGTGCCCACGCCGGCCGCGGTGAGGCCCGCCGACAGGCCGCCGGCCGTCTCGACCAGCTCCCGGTAGCTCAGCGAGCCGCTGCCGTCCGTCACGGCGACGGCCTCGGGGGTGCGCTCGGCCACCGCTCGGACCCGTTCGACCACGCCGAGGCTCTCCTCGGGGACGGTCGGGTCCCAGGTGCCGAGCAGTCCGCCCAGCTCGCCGGGGGTGGCGTTGCCGGTGAGGTCGGCCGGGGCGGTCACGTCGACCTGGGCGAGCCGCAGTTCGGGCCGCTCGACGACGGTGCGCAGCAGGTGCAGGAGGACCCTCGTGATCCGCTCGACCTCGTCCCGGGTGAACAGCCCCGGGTGGTAGTCCAGCCGCAGGCTGAGCGCATCGCCGGGATGGACCACCAGGCTGAGCGGGTGGTGCCGGGCGTCCCGGGCCTCGGCGCGGACGACACGCGGGCCCTCGGCGGTGGCGAGGCCCTGCTCGTCCAGCGGGAAGTTCTCGAACAGCACCACGGTGTCGAAGGCCTCGCCGGTCAGCCCGGCGGCCTGGTGGATCGCGGCGAGCCCGAGGTGCTCGTGCGGGAGCAGTGCGGACTGCTGCTGCTGGAGGGCGTGCAGCAGTTCGGCGAGGGTGGTGCCGGGGTGCAGCCGGGCCCGGACCGGGACGGTGGTGAGGAACATGCCGATCATCGCCTCGACCTCCGGCACCTCGGCCGGGCGGCCGGAGGTGACGGCGCCGAAGACCACGTCCTGGCGGCCGGTGAGCCGGCCGAGCAGCAGCGCCCAGCAGCCCTGTACCACGGTGTTGAGGGTCAGCCCCTGGTCGCGCGCCCAGCCGGCCAGCGCGGCGGTCAGCTCGCGCGGCACTTCGGTGCGGACGGCCTCCGGCAGCGCCGGGACGCGGTTCGGGTCGGCCGGGACCAGCAGGGTCGGCTCGTCCAGGTCGGCCAGGGCCTGATGCCAGGCCGTCCGGGCGGCCTCGCGGTCCTGCCCGGCCAGCCAGGCGAGGTAGGAGCGGTACGGGGCCGGGTCGGGTAGCAGGGTGACGTCCGCGCCGGGGGAACTGAGCGCGAACAGCTCGCGGACCAGCAGCGGCATCGACCAGCCGTCGACCAGGATGTGGTGGCTGGTCCAGACGAACCGGTGCCGGCCCTCGCCGTGGGTGACCAGGGCGAAGCGCAGCAGCGGCGGGGCGGCGAGGTCGAAGCGGCGGGTGCGCTCGGCCTCGGTGATCCGGTCCAGCTCGGCGGCCCTGGCGGGCTCCGGCAGGTCGGTCAGGTCGGCTTCCAGCCAGGGGAGTTCGGCGTGCTGCGGGATCACCTGCACCGGCTCGCCGGCGGCCCGGGCGTGGAAGGCGGCGCGCAGGTTGGGGTGTCGATCGAGCAGGGCCTGGCCTGCGACGCGCAGGGCGGCCGAGTCGAGCTCGCCCTCGATGTCGGCGACGATCTGCAGGGTGTAGACGTCGACGTCCTGCTCGGAGGCGTCGTAGTCGGCGTGGAAGAGCATGCCCTGCTGCAGCGGGGTGAGCGGCAGCACGTCGGCCAACGCCGTTCCGGCTGCGGCGAGTTCGGCCTCGTACTCGTCGATCTCCGGCTGGTCCAGCCGGACCAGCGGCAGGTCGGAGGGGGTGTGGCCGCCCGGTCCGGCGTGCCGGGCGAGCAGTTCCAGGGCGCGGAACCAGGTCTCGGCGACGTCTCGGGCGTCCTCCTCGGCGACGGTGCGGCCGGCCCAGGACCAGTTGGCGATCAGGTGCGGGCCGTCCTGCCGGTCCTCGGTGGCAGGGGTGACATCAAGCAGGTGCGGCAGCGGCATTCCGGGGTGGGCGCCGGTGCCGACCACGCCGTCCCCGCCGGCCGGCTCCCAGTCGCCGCTCCGCCGGGCGTCGAAGCGGCCCATGTAGTTGAAGCCGATCTGCGGCCCGGGGCGGCCCGCGAGGACGCGAGCGGCGTGCGGGTTGAGGTAGCGCAGCAGGCCGTAGCCGACGCCCCGGTCGGGCAGGGCGCGCAGCTGCTCCTTGATCCGCTTGAGCGCGTCGGCCAGCGCCGGGCCACCGGACCACAGTTCGTCCCAGTCCAGCGCGCCGGGGTCGAGCCGGACCGGGAAGGCGGCGGTGAACCAGCCGACCGTGCGGGACAGGTCGAGGCTGTCGCTGAGCTGCTCGCGGCCGTGGCCTTCCAGCTCGATCAGGGTCTGCGCGTACTGGGCGTGGCCGTGGCGGCGGCGCCAGTCGGCGACGGCGAGCGCGAGGCCGGTCAGCAGCACGTCGTTGACCTCGGCGTGGAAGGCCGCCGGGACGTCGGTGAGCAGCGGGCCGGCGACCTCTGGGCCGAGCTCCAGGCGCAGGGTGCGCTGGGTGCCGTACACGTCGGTCTCGGGGTCGAGCCGGTGGGTGCCGACCAGCGGGTCGGGGCCGTCCAGGATGCCCTGCCAGAGGGCGAGTTCGGCGCCGCGCACCTGGGTGCGGGCCTGCTCGCCGAGCAGCCGGGACCAGGCACGGTAGGAGGTGCCGACCGGGTCCAGCGCCGGAGTGCGGCTGTCGGCGAGCGCGGCGCAGGCGGCGGCCAGGTCGGGCAGCAGGACGCGCCAGGAGACGCCGTCGATGACCAGGTGGTGGGCGCAGAGCACCAGGTGGGCACTGTCGGCGCCGGGCGCGGCGGGGATCAGCACGGCCTGGAGCACCACGGCGGCGCCGGGGTCCAGCCGGGCGCGGGCGGCCGCGGCCTGCCGCTCGGCGAATCCGAGCACGTCCGCAAGGCTTTCCTCGCCGGTACCCCCCTCGGCGGTGGTGGCCAGCCGGACGCCGTCCAGCGCCCCGGGGGCCAGCACCTCGAGGTGCCACAGGCCGGGGGAGGGCTCGGTGGCCCGGGTGCGCAGCGCGTCGTGGTGGTCGACCACGGCGTGCAGGGCCGCGTCCAGCAGTTCGGCGTCCAGCTCGGCTGGCACGCGGACCACCACGTGCTGGCTGTACTTGACCACCGGGCCGCTGAGGCTGCCGGTGTCCTCGTGCAACTGGGCGATGATCGGGGTGAGTTCGTACGGCCCGGTGCCGCCCTCGTCCTCGCGGCTTGTCGGCTCGGGGCCGGCGCTGCCGCCCGCGATCCGGGCCAGGGCGGCTGCGGTCTTGTGGGTGAAGACGTCCCGGGTGGTGAAGGTCAGTCCGGCCTTGCGGGCGCGGCTGACCACCTGGATGGAGCGGATGCTGTCGCCGCCGAGGGCGAAGAAGTCCTCGTCGATGCCGACGCTTGTCGTTCCGAGTACCTCGGCGAGGATCTCGCAGAGGATGCGCTCGTGCTCGGTGCGTGGGGTTCGGGTGCTGGCCTGTTCGGTCAGGTCGGGTCGGGGCAGGGCCTTGCGGTCGAGTTTGCCGTTCGGGGTGAGCGGCATGGTGTCGAGGACCAGCCAGGAGGCCGGGATCATGTAGGCGGGCAGCAGCTGGGCGAGTTCGGCGCGGACCTGGCTCGGCTGGATGTGGGGGCCGGTGAGGTAGCCGATCAGGCGGGGGTTGCCGGAGGCGTCCGGGAGGACGGCCACGGCGGCGTCGGTCACCGGCTCCAGCGAGCGGATCACCGACTCGATCTCGCCGGTTTCGACGCGGCGGCCGCGGATCTTGACCTGGTGGTCGCGGCGTTCGATGAACTCGAGCTGTCCGTCGGGGCGTTGGATGACGCGGTCGCCGGTGCGGTACATCCGGGTGCCGGGGCCGGCGAAGGGGTCGGCGGTGAAGGTCGCGGCGGTGCGGGCGGGGTCGTGCAGGTAGCCGCGGCCGACGCCGGCGCCGCCGATGTACAGCTCGCCGGGCACGCCGACGGGGACGGGCTGCAGTTCGTCGCTGAGTACGTACAGCCGGGTGTTGCGCACGGCGCGGCCGATGGGCACGCGGGCGCCGAGTTCGTCGTCGACCGCGATGACGGCGTGGGTGACGTCGTCGGAGCACTCGGTCGGGCCGTAGGCGTTCATCATCGGCACGTCGGGGTAGCGGGCGTGCCAGCGGCGGCACAGGTCGGCGGGCAGCGCCTCGCCGGTGACCATCAGCCACTGCAGCTCGGGGAGTTCGGGGGCGCTGTCGTCGAGGTCCCAGCCGTCCAGGGCGGCGCGCAGCAGCGAGGGGACGACCTCCAGCACGGCGATGCCCTCGTCCCGGACCATGCCGAACAGTGCCGCCGGGTCCGCCGCCATCTCCGTGCCGGAGACCCGGACGGTGCCGCCGACGACCAGCGGTGCGAGCATCTGCCACACGGACACGTCGAAGGTCAGCGGAGCGTTCTGGACGACGGCCTCGCCGGCGGCCAGGTCGAGGTCCCCGACCTTGGCCCACAGGTGGTTCATCATTCCCGAGCGCTGCACCATCGCGCCCTTGGGCTTGCCCGTCGAGCCCGAGGTGAACATCACGTACGCCAGGTCCAGCCCGGTGCCCACCGAAGGGAGTTCCCCGGTGCAGGCGGCATCGGCCGGGTCGGCCAGCGGCAGCGCGGCGGCCCCCGTACCGGCGACCTCGGCGGCCTGCTGCTCGTACCCGGCGCCGACCAGCAGGTGGCAGGAGCCGCTGTCCGTGAGCAGTGCCGCGTTGCGGGCGGCGGGCGCGGTCGGGTCCAGCGGTAGGTAGGCGGCTCCGACCGCCTGGACGGCCAGCACGCCGGCGACGAAGGGCACGCCGGGCTCGGCGAACATCGCGACCACCGCGCCGGAGCCCGCCCCGACGGCGGACAGCCGGGCGGCCAACCCGGCGGCCCGGGTGAGCAGTTCGCGGTAGGTGACCCGCTCGTGGCCGTCCTGGACCGCCACCGCCTCGGGGTGCGCTGCCGCGACGGCGCGGACCCGCTCGACCAGGTCCTGGTCCGGCTCGGCCGTACGGTTCCAGGTGCCGAGCAGCCCGAGCGGTTCGCCGGTCGCGCCCAGGCTGACCTGGCCGATCGGGCGGTCGGCGGGCATGGTGGCGAGGGTGCCCAGGAAGGTCGCGAACCGGGCCAAGTGGGTGGCGAGTTCGGTGGCGCTGTACAGCGCGGGGTTGCCGTCGAGGTGGAGCTCCACCGTGCCGTCGTCCGCGTTGAGGACCGTCATGATGAGGTCCTTGACGATGCCGGTGGAGAGGTTCACCACTACGCCCCGGCAGTCCGCGCCGAAGGCCAGCTCCGGGTCCTGGTCGAGCACGTTGATGAAGGGGCCGAAGGGGCGCTGGTCGTCGATCCGCAGGCCGATGTCACGGCGGACCCGGTCGCCGCGGTAGCGCTGGTGCTGCAGGGTGCCGGCGACCTCGCGCCAGGCGGCGCGCAGCAGTTCCGTGCGGGTCATCTCCGGGCGGACCCGGACCGCCAGCGGCAGGTAGTTGGCGAGCATGCCGGGAATCGCGCGGCTGACCGCGCCGACCCGGCCGGTGACCGGCAGGGTGAGCAGCGGCGCCGGGACACTGGTGACCCGCTGGGTGTAGGCGGCCATCGCGGCGACCATCAGCACCGGCAGGGTGACCTTGCCGTCCTGGGCGAGGACGTGCAGCGCGGCGGTGGTCTCCGGGGAGAGCCGGGCGGTCTCGCGCAGCGCGACCCGGGCGGGGGCGGGCTCCTGCTCGGAGAGCGAGACCAACTCGGGCATGGCGCCGTGCTGGGGGGAGGTGAGGCGGTCGGTCCAGTGGGCGCGGTCCTTCTCGACCATCTTGGAGTCGAGGTACCTGCGTTCGGCGTCCAGCAGGTGGTGGAACGCCGGTATCGCATCGGCGTCCAGCTCGGCCGGGGTGGCTCCGGCGCCCAGCCGGGTGTAGAGCTCGGAGAGCTTGGGGTACATCAGCCCGCGGCTGAAGCCGTCGGCGAGGATGTGGTGCATGCACAGGTAGAGCAGGTGCTGCTCGGGGCCGATCCTGATCAGCGCGCCGCGGAACAGCGGGAAATCGGTGATCTTGATCGGGTCGGCGTGGTCCGCCCGCATCCACCGCTCGGCGGCCGCCCGCGGGTCCGCCTCCTCGCTGAAGTCCAAGGTCTTCAGCGGGATTCGAGCGAGCGGGCGGATGATCTGGCCGGGCGCGCCGTCCTCCTCGACGAACTGCACCCGCAGTCCCTCGGCCTCGTGGCCCAGGCGCTGCAGGGCGCGGCCGAGCAGCTCGGGGTCGAGCGGCCCGTGCAGGTCGATGTAGTCCGCCATGTTGTAGGCCAGCGGCCCGACGGCGAACTGCTCGTCGAACCAGATCTCGGCCTGTGCCGAGGTGAGCGGAAGGACAGCGCCCCGGTTCGTCGTCACTGCGTGGTTCTCCGTCATCCTCGTCTCAGCCCTGCCTCGGAAACCCTCGAAAACTCTCGAATTCAGCCGGTCGCCGGCTGCAGGCCGGCGCCGACGCCCGTACCGAGCCCCCGGCGCTCGATGCCGGGCAGCAGGCCCTCCGGGCCGATCGAGCCGGCCACCCACTCGTCGTGGTAGACGGTGTCCAGGTAGCGCTCGCCCAGGTCCGGCGCGATGGTCACGGCCGTCACCCGCTCGCGCACGCCGCCCGTGCCGTCACCGTGGTGCTCGTCCAGCCAGCGCAGCGCCCCGCTCACCGCGGTGCCGGTGGAGCCGCCGAACATGAAGCCGCCGCGCATCAGCTCGCGGCAGGTGCGCACGGTGTCGTGCTCCTCGACGTGGATCGCGCGCTCCACCAGCGAGTCGTCCAGCAGCGGCGGCCGCACGCTGGTGCCCAGGCCCGGGATGTGCCGGGTAGCCGGCGGGGTGCCGAAGGTGACCGAGCCGACACTGTCGATCGGGATCACCCGCACCGAGGGGCGCCGCTCGCGGAAGTACCGGGCGCAGCCCATCAGCGTGCCGGTGGTGCCGGCCCCGACGAACAGCACGGTGAGGTCCGGGAACTGGCGGGCGATCGCGGGTGCGGTGGTGCGGTAGTGGGCCATCCAGTTGCCCGGGCTCAGGTACTGGTTGAGCCAGACCCGCCGCTCGTCGGCGGCCAGCAGCGCCTTGACGTGCCGGATCCGCGCGCCGAGGAGGCCCTCGGTCTCGTGCGGCTCGGTGATCACGTGCACCTCGGTGCCGTAGGACTCCATGGTCCGCCGGGTGGCCTCGTTGCAGCGGGCGTCGGTGACGCAGATGAAGCGGTAGCCGCGGGCGGCGGCGAGCACGCTCAGCGCCACGCCCATGTTCCCGGAAGAGGACTCCACCAGCGTCGAGCCGGGGCCGAGCACGCCGGACGCCTCGGCCTGGGCGACCATTTCACGGGCCGCTTTCAGCTTGATGGATCCGGCGAAGTTGAATCCCTCCACTTTAAGGAAGAGGCGGTGCCCGAAGATCGGCTGCAGATTCACGAAGAGGTCGCTGACCTCGAATTCGTGCGACGCGGAAATGACCGGCACGGGGACTCCTGGCCTTCGGTGACGAATTAGCCTCGGCGGCAAGCCTCCCGCCGGTCGCTGACGAGGGGCTGACGGATTGCTGACGGGGCCCGGGCGCTGCCCATCGCCACAGTTCGGCGGGGCGCGTCAGCCGCCCGTCAGTTGCCGGTCAGTTGCCCGTCAGCGCGATCGGAAAACGTTTGTTATTCCGTACGTGCACCGCACTTGCACCGCATCGTGCAGGCCTTCCGTGAGGAGCCCGGTTTGAATCGGCCGTCCGCCATCAGTGAAGTCCTTCCGCTCTCGCCACTGCAACAGGGGCTGCTCTTTCTCTCCGAGTACGACCGCGAGGGCACGGACGTCTACACCATTCAGCTGGTGCTCGACTTCGAGGAGCTGACCGACACCGAGGCGGCCGCGCTGCGCACCGCGGCGGGCGAGCTGCTGGAGCGGCACCCCAACCTCAAGGCCTGCTTCCGACACCGCAAGAACGGCGAGGCGCTCCAGGTGATCCCCACCGCCGTCGCGCTGCCCTGGCGCGAGGTCGCGGTGGCGGCGGAGGACGCCGGGGCCGAGTTTGACCGGCTGGCCGAGGAGGACCGGCTGCGCCGCTTCGACCTCGCCCGCCCGCCGCTGCACCGGCTCACCCTGGCCCGCGCCGGGGACGGGCGGTGCCGGCTGGTGTGGACCGTCCACCACATCCTGCTGGACGGCTGGTCGATGGTCACCCTGCTCGCCGAACTGGCCCGGGGGACGGCCGAGGCGTCGGAAGGACAGCCGGCCCGCTACCACGCCCACCTGGCCTGGCTCGGTGCGCAGGACAAGGCGGCCGCCCGTACGGCCTGGAGCGCTGCGCTGGCCGGGGTGACCGAGCCGACCCGGCTGGTGCCGCCCGGCCGCGCCGAGGCCGAGGGCGCGGGCACGCTGCCGCGGTCCGTCCCGCTGGACCTCGACCCCGAGGTGTCCGCCGCGCTGACCGGCTTCGCCCGGGAGCGCGGCCTGACCGTCAACGCGGTGGTGCAGGGCTGCTGGGCGCTGCTGCTGTCCCGGCTGACCGGCCAGGACACCGTGCTGTTCGGCGCGGTCAGCTCCGGTCGCCCGGCCCAGATCCCGGACGTCGAGCGGATGGTGGGCCTGTTCGCCAACACCCTGCCGGTCCGGGTGGACGTCGACCCGGCGCACACCCCGGCCGCGCTGTTCGCCGCCATCCAGCGCGCCCAGGCCGAGCTGCTGCCGCACGAGCACCTGACCCTGGCCGAGGTGCAACAGCTCACCGCCGTGCGCGGCGAACTCTTCGACACCGCGCTGATGTTCCAGAACTACCCGATGGGCAGCCTGCAGCTCGACCCCGGCGACGGCCCCCGGGTGACCGCCGTCGACATCCGCTCGGCCACCCACTTCCCGGTCACCCTCACCGTCTTCCCCGGAGCCCCGTTCGGCCTCGCCGTCAACCACGTGCCCACGCTGGTCGGCCGGGCCGAGGCCGAGCTGATCGGACGGCGCTTCGCCCGGCTGCTGGCCGCCGCCGTGGCCGCACCTGACCAGCCCTGTGGCCGCCTGGACGTCCTGGACGAGGTGGAGCGGGCCCGGATCGTCGAGGACCGCAACGACACCGCCACCGCGCCGCTCGGCCCCTGGCTCGCCCCGCTGCTGGCCGCGCAGGCCGCCCGCACCCCGGACGCGCCCGCCGTACGGTGCGGCGGGGAGCGCCTCAGCTACCGCGAACTGCACGCCCGCGCCGATGAGTTGGCGCAGCGGCTGACGGCCGCCGGGGCGGGCCCGGAGCAGGTGGTGGCGATCGCCCTGGACCGCTCCTGCGACCTCGTGGTGGCCGCGCTGGCCGTCCTCAAGTCCGGCGCCGCCTACCTGCCGCTGGACCCGGACTACCCGGTCGACCGGCTGCGCTACATGCTCGCCGACGCCGCCCCGGTGGTCACCCTCACGCATCGCAGGGTCCGCGAACTACTGGGCGGGAAGGACGAGTTGTGGGTCCTGGACGAGCCGGGCGGCCTCCCCTCCGGGCCCGGGCCGGGCGCGGCTGAGGCGCCGAGCGGCGACCACCCCGCGTACGTCATCTACACCTCGGGCTCCACCGGCCGCCCCAAGGGCGTCGTGGTGCCGCACGGCGCGCTGGTCAACCTGGTCCGGGACATGGCTGAGCGCTTTGCCGTGACCCCGGCCGACCGGCTGCTCGCCGTCACCACCTTCGGCTTCGACATCGCCAACCTCGAGCTGTTCGTCCCGCTCGCCACCGGCGCCGAACTCCTGGTCGCCGACAGGGAGACCGTCCGCGATCCGGCCGCCCTGGCCGAGGCGATCACCGGCCTCGGCGCCACCGTGCTGCAGGCCACCCCGAGCCTGTGGCAGTCGCTGGCCGCCGACCACGCCCCGCGGCTGGCCGGCCTGCGCGCACTGGTCGGCGGCGAGGCGCTGCCCGAGCCGCTGGCCCGCACCCTCACCGCCCACTGCGCCGCGGTGGCCAACGTGTACGGCCCGACCGAGACCACCATCTGGTCCACCGCCGCCGCCTTGACCGACCGGCCCGGCCCGCCGCCGATCGGCGGCCCGATCGCCAACACCCGGGCCTACGTGCTGGACGGCGCGCTGCGCCCCGTCCCGGACGGCACCTTCGGGGACCTCTACCTGGCCGGCAGCGGCCTGGCCCGCGGCTACCTGGGCCGCCCCGGCCTGACCGCCGAGCGCTTCGTCGCCGACCCGTACGGCCCGCCCGGCACCCGGATGTACCGCACCGGCGACATCGTCCGCTGGGACCCGGCCGGGGAAGCGCTGGAGTACGCCGGGCGCAGCGACTTCCAGGTCAAGATCCGCGGCTACCGGATCGAGCTGGGCGAGATCGAGTCGGTGCTGGCCGCGCAGCCCGGCGTCCGGCGGGCCGTCGTCACGGCCCGCGCCGACCAAGCGGGGGACGCCCGCCTGGTCGCCTATGTCGTACCGGCAGGGATCGACCGCGACCGATTGCGGGAGCGGGCGTCATCGGTGCTGCCCACGCACATGATCCCTGCCGTGTACGTTCCCTTGGACGACCTGCCGCTGACCCCCAACGGCAAGGTCGACCGCAAGGCCCTGCCCGCCCCGCCGGACGAGCGGGCGGGCACCGGGCGCGCGCCGGCGGGGGAGCGGGAGGAGCTGCTCTGCGCGGTCTTCGCCGAGGCCCTCGGGCTGGATCGGGTCGGCGCGGACGACGACTTCTTCGCGCTCGGCGGGCACTCGCTGTCCGCGACCCGGGTGGTCAACCGGCTGCGCGCCGAGCTCGGTGCGGACGTCCCGGTGCGGGCGCTGTTCGACGCCCGGACGGCCGAGGCGCTGGCCCGAGCCCTGGAGCCGTCGGAGGCCGCGCCCGCCCGGCCCGCGCTGCGAGCCGCCTCCGAGCGGCCCGCCACCGTGCCGCTGTCGTACGCCCAGGAGCGGCTCTGGTTCCTGGACAAGATGGACGACCCGACCGGCACCTACAACATCCCGCTGGCCGTCCGCCTGACCGGCCCGCTGGACCGCGCCGCGCTGGCCGCCGCCGTCGGGGACGTGGTGGAGCGGCACGAGAGCCTGCGCACCGTGTTCGCCGAGGCCGACGGGCTGCCCTCGCAGCTGGTGCTGACCGCCGCCGAGGCGGAGCAGGCCGGTGCCCGGCTGGAGTTGGTGGATCTGCCCGCCCAGGAACTCGAGAGCGCGCTGGCCGCCGAGGCCGCCCGCCCCTTCACGCTCTCCGCCCACGTCCCGCTGCGGGCCCGGCTGTTCGCCTTCGGCCCGGAGGACCACGCACTGGCGCTGACCGTGCACCACATCGCCGCCGACGGCTGGTCGCTCGGCCCGCTCGCCCGCGACCTGGCCACCGCCTACCAGGCCCGGGCCGAGGGCCGCGCGCCCGACTGGCGGCCACTGCCGGTGCAGTACGCCGACCACGCGCTCTGGCAGCGCGCCCTGCTCGGTGCCAAGGACGACCCGGACAGCCTGGCCGCCGCCGAAGTCGCCCACTGGCGCGAGGCGCTGGCGGGCATCCCGGAGGAGCTGGAGCTGCCCACCGACTTCCCGCGCCCGGCCCGGGCCGGGCACCAGGGCGGCGACGTGGCCTGCGAACTGCCCGCCGAGGCGCACGCCCGGCTCGTCGAACTGGCCCGCGAGGGCGGCGCCAGCCTGTTCATGGCTGTCCAGGCCGGCCTGGCCGCCCTGCTCACCCGGCTCGGCGCCGGTACCGACATCCCGCTCGGCAGCCCGGTGGCCGGGCGCACCGACGAGGCCGTCCGCGAGCTGGTCGGGTTCTTCGTCAACACCCTGGTGCTGCGCACCGACACCTCCGGCGATCCGGCCTTCCGCGAACTGCTCGGGCGGGTCCGGGAGACCGACCTGACCGCCTACGCGCACGCCGAACTGCCCTTCGAGCACCTGGTCGAGGAGCTCAACCCGGTCCGCTCGATGGGCCGCCAACCGCTGTTCCAGGTGGTGCTGGCCTTCGAGAACGCAACCGAGCCGCTGCCCGCGATGCCGGGCCTGACGGCCGTGGTGCTGCCGATCCGCAGCACCACGGCCAAGTTCGACCTGTCCTTCCAGGTCCGCGAGCGCACGGCGGCGGACGGCACCCCGGCCGGGCTGGAGATCCTGCTGGAGTACCGCAAGGACCTGTTCACCGCCGACACGGCGGCCCGGCTGGCCCGCTCGCTGGCCACCCTGCTGGAGTCCGCCGCCCGCACCCCGGACGCCCCGCTCAGCGCCCTGGACCTGCTCACCGCCGGGGAGCGGCGCGCCCTGCTGGCGGAGTCGAGCGGCCCGGCCGCCCCATCGAGCGCCACCACCCTGCCGGCGCTGCTGGAACGCGTCGCCGCCGAGGCCCCGGAGCACCCCGCGCTGGTCGCCCCCGACGCCGTCCCGGCCGGGCCGGGCACGCTCCGTATGGACCACGGGGAACTGAACGCCCGCGCCAACCGGCTCGCCCATCTGCTGCTGGCCCGCCGGGTCGGCCCAGGCGACCTGGTGGCGCTCGCCCTGCCGCGCTCCCCGCAGCTGGTGATCGCGCTGCTCGCGGTGCTCAAGACCGGCGCAGCCTACCTGCCGGTGGACCCGCAGTACCCGGCCGAGCGGATCGCCCACATGTTCGGCGACGCGAAGCCCGCCCAGGTGCTCACCGCCGCCGACATCGACCTGCCCGGGCTGCCCGAGGGCGTCGACCCGCTGCTCCTGGACGCCCCGGAGACGGTCGCCGAGCTGGCCGGGAGCCGGGACACCGACCCCGGTGACGCCGACCGCACCCGGCCGCTGACCCCGCAGGACACCGCGTATGTCATCTACACCTCGGGCTCCACCGGCCGCCCCAAGGGCGTCGCGGTGCCGCACGCGGGGGCGGCCAACCTGGTCGCCGACCAGCGGGCGCGGCTCGGGGCGGGGCCCGGCAGCCGGCTGCTGCAATTCGCCTCGTTCAGCTTCGACGCCACCGTGTGGGAACTGTGCTCCTCGCTGTTCGCCGGCGGCACCATGGTGTTCGCCACCGACGAGAGCCGGTTGTCCGGGGAGCAGCTGGCCGCGATGATCGTCGAGCACCGGGTCAATCACGCGATCCTGCCGCCGTCCGTCGCGGCCGGCCTGCCCGAGTCCGTACCGCTGCCCGCCGACCTGATGCTGGTGGTCGGCGGCGAGGCCTGCCCGCCCGCGCTGGTCGACCGCTTCGCTGGGCAGGTCGAGTTCCGCAATGCCTACGGCCCGACCGAGACCTCGGTCTGCGCCACCTGGAGCGAGCCGCTGCGCCCCGGCGCCGGCCGGCCGCCGATCGGCCGCCCGCTGGCGGGTCACCGTACGTACGTGCTGGACGCGGCGCTCGCCCTGGCGCCGGTCGGCGTCACCGGCGAGCTCTACGTGGCCGGGGCCGGCCTCGCCCACGGCTACCTGGGCCGGCCGGTGACCACCGCCGAGCGCTTCGTCGCCGACCCGTACGGCCCGCCCGGCACCCGGATGTACCGCACCGGGGACCTGGTCCGCCGGCGCGCGGACGGCACGCTGGACTACGTCGGCCGGGCCGACCGCCAGGTGAAGCTGCGCGGCTTCCGGATCGAGCCGGGCGAGATCGAGGCCGCGCTGGCCCGCCACCCGGTGGTGGTCCAGGCCGCGGTGCGGGTCCGCCCCACCCCGACCGGTGTCCCGCAGCTGGTCGGGTACGTGGTGCCGCTGCCCGGGGTGGCCGCCGTCGACGTGCCGGTGCTGCGCGCCTTCCTCGGCGAGTCGCTGCCCGCGCACATGGTGCCGGCCACCCTGGTGACGCTGCCCGCGCTGCCGCTCACCGCCAACGGCAAGGTCGACGACCGCGCCCTGCCGGAGCCGGGGGCGGTCCCCGCTGCCGCGCAGGGCCCGGTGCAGCCGCCGCGCACTCCCGCCGAGGAGGCCATCGCGGCCGTCTTCGGGGAGGTGCTAGGGCTCGAGCAGGTCGACGCCGAGGGTGACTTCTTCGAGCTCGGCGGTGACAGCCTTCGCTCGGTGCAGATCGTCAGCCGGGCCGCCAAGGCCGGGCTCGTCCTCTCGCTGGCCGATGTGTTCACCCACAAGACGGTGGCGGCGCTGGCCGCGGCCGCCCGGCCGTCGGTGCCCCGGCCGGCCGAGGGCGCGGGGCTCCCGGCGGCCATGCTGGAACCGGTGCTGCCGATCCGGCCCGGCGGCAGCGCCGAGCCGCTGTTCTGCGTGCACGGCGGCGTCGGCTTCGGCCTGCCGTACGCCGAGCTGGCCCCGCACCTGGACCCGGAGCGGCCGGTCTACGCGCTGCAGTCCGACGGCATCGCGGCCCCCGCCGGGCAGTGGCGCAAGCCGGTTGGGGTGCGGGAGCTCGCCGCGACCTACCTGGAGCGGATCCGGCGGGTGCAGCCGAACGGCCCGTACCACCTGCTGGGCTGGTCCTTCGGCGGGCTGGTCGCGCACGAGATCGCCGTCCAGCTCCGGGAGGCGGGCGAGCGGGTGGCCTTCCTGGCGGCGCTGGACGTCCATCCGGTGCACCCGGGCGACCCGAACCCCACCGACGAGGAGATCCGCACCGCCTTCCTCACCCACCACGCCGCCGGGACCGGCATCGACGCGGCGGAGCTCGCCCGGCTGATGACAGTGATGCGCCACCACACCGACATCGCCCGGGAGTTCACCCCGGGCCGGTTCGACGGGCCGCTGCTGCTCTTCGTCGCCGAGGAGCAGCAGCGGGGTGCCGAGTCCGTCGAATCCGCCGGCCTCTCCGACCCCTTCGACCGCTGGCAGGCGCACCTGGATGGGCGGCTGACGGTGCACCGGGTGCCCTGCGGGCACGAGGAGATGCTCGGCAAGGAGGCGGCCGGACGGATCGGTGCGATCACCGATGCCGCCCTGCGCCGCCTCCGTTAGGTCCCCAGCCCCGGGGCGAGCTGCCCTCGCCCCGGGGTCACAGGGAGGGGTCCTGCATCAGGATCGCCTGGTACAGGTGGTGGAGCCGGCGGCTCGGTTTGAGCCCCAGCTCGTGGTCCAGCCACTTGCGGGTGCGGTGGAAGATGTCCACGGCCTCCGACTGGCGGCCGCAACGGTACAGCGCGATCATCAACTGCTCGCTGAACCGCTCCCGTTCGGGGTACTGGGCGAGCAGCTGCTTCAACTCGGCGACCACCGCGCCCGCCTCGCCGGCCTGCAACTGCGCCGCGATCAGGTCCTCGCGGGCGGTCTTGCGCTGCTCGTCCAGCCGCAGTGCGACGGCCCGGCACCACGGCCCGTCACTGGTGTCGAGCAGGGCCGGTCCGCGCCACATTGCCAGCGCCGACCGGAGGGTGTCCATCGCTTCGTGCGGCCGGTGTTCGACCAGCCCCGCGCCCTTCTCCGCCGTCCGCAGGAAGCGGTACGCGTCGACCGCCTGCTCCGGGATTTCCAGCATGTACCCGTTGTCAACTGTTCTGATGAGTTCCTGGTCCGGTCTTTCCAGACCGAGCTCGGTCAAGGATTTCCGCATGCGCTTGACATTGGCCTGCAGGGCGTTGCGCGCGTTCTTCAACGGCGCCTCCCCCCACAGCTCGTCGATCAGCTCGTCGAAGGCGACCACCTGGCCGGCGTTCAGCGCCAGCATGGTGAGCATCACGCGGTTCTTCTTCGCGCGTAGACCGACGGTGCGTTGACCGTCCCCCATCAGCAGTGGCCCTAATATGGAGATGTACACCAAATTCCCCCGTTCCTAGCGGTGAACTCCAGCCGCAAGCTTCTCCGTTGAGTCCTCTGGGCGCCACCGACATCAGCGGTCGACTTGTTCGAAGGGGACTGAAATAGGGGAGGCCCGGGTATCATCCACGCTGATCAAGTATCGGACACCCGTGGCTCGTCCGGCCATGTACCTTCGTACATGAGTTGATGGACCTGTGCCACCAGGCCTGCCTGGAGCCGTGACTCGACCCCCAACTTCGCCAGGATACTGGCGACGTGGGCCTTCACGGTACGCTCCGTCACGTGCAGCCGATCGGCGATGCCGCGGTTGGAGTGCCCCGCCCCGATCAGGTCGAAGACCTGCCGCTCCCGCCCCGAGAGTGTTCCCACCCGGGCGAGTTCATCGCGCCAGCGCGCTGAGGCGAAGCCGCCGTCACCGTGCATCCCACCACACCCGTCCCCCGACTCCGTGGTGCGTCCCGTCGCGGTCGCGCCCTCCCGGCCTGGGAGGCTGCTCGCGCGGCGACGAACACGCTTGCGATTCTACAACTCCAGTAACAAACCACCGTGGGCAGGGCGACGTCAATCGCCTTGTTGCGGCAGGCGGACGATGCTGTACACACACAAGCGGCCGGGGAGGGCGAGAGGCCCTCCCCGGCCGTTCTGCCGGTGGTCGCGGGTGCTACGGAAGAGTCGTGCGGGCCGCCGCGGACGCCGCCGCCGCGGCCACGATGGCGGGCATCCGCGGGGCCCGGCGGGCGGACTGATGGGCCAGCCGGGAGGGCCACCAGGTCTTCCAGCCGAGCAGGGTGATCATGGCCGGCAGGGCCACGATCCGGATCGCCGTCGCGTCCAGCAGTACCGCGCAGGCCATGCCCACGCCCATCTGCTTCATCTCGATGTAGTTGAGCGAGGCGAGCAGCGCGAACACACAGACCATCACCACCGCCGCGCTGGTGACCACCCCGGCGGTGCGGGTGATGCCCTGCTCGACCGCCTCCCGCAGCGACAGCCCGCCCCGGGCGGCCTCCCGGATCCGGCTGACCACGAAGACGTGGTAGTCCATCGAGAGCCCCAGCAGGATCACGAAGAGCATCAGCGGCAGCCAGGCCACCACTCGGCCGGTGGACTCGAAGTGCAGCAGGCCCTCGGCCCACGTGTGCTGGAAGATCAGCGCGAGCAGGCCGAAGGAGGCCGCCGTGGAGAGCAGGTTGAGCACCACCGTGATCAGCGCGAGGATCACCGAGCGGAAGGCGATCGCCATCACCAGGAAGGTCAGCGCCAGCGCCACCCCGAGCACCCAGGGCATCTTGTCCATCACGTTCGCGCGGTAGTCCACGTCATAGGCCACGTCGCTGCCGCCGACCGCGAACTGGGCGCCCTCGACCGTGCCGAGGGTCTGCGGGGCGAGGTCCTCGCGCAGCCGGGCCAGTGAGGCGCGAGCCTCCGACGAGCCGCTGTCGAACCGGGTGCCGATCGCCACGGTGGCGACCGTGCCGTCCGCCGAGGTCTGCACCACCGGCTCCGGGTCGTGGACGAAGAGGTCATCCTCCATCGCGCGCCGGACCAGGTCCTGCACCGCCGTGTCCAGCTGCGCGGACCGGCCGGGCGGGACCTTCACGGCCACCGTGTGGGTGTCGGACTGGCTCGGGAAGGAGTGGGTCAGCCGCTCGTAGGACTGCATCGCGGGGATCGACCGGGGGAGGTCGTCGATCCCGGTGGCCTTGAGCTTGAGCCCGAGCGCGGGCAGCGCGAGCACCAGCAGCGCCCCGACCGAGGCCACCAGGGCGATCACCGGGTGGCGCAGCGAGGGCTTGAGCATGGTCGACCAGAGCCGGGGCTTGACCCCGCCCATCTGGGTGAGCCGCCACACCAGCGGGACCCGGGGGGAGTCCAGGTAGCGGCCGAACCGGGACAGCATGGCCGGCAGTACGGTCAGCGAGGAGATGATGGCGATCGAGACCACGATCACCGCGCCGGTGGCCATCGACTCGAAGGCGACGTGCCCGGCGAGGTAGAGCGCGCCCATCGAGATCAGCACCACCACGCCGGAGACCAGCACCGAGCGCCCGGAGGTGGCTGCCGCGATCTCGATCGCGTCGATGTTGTTGGCGCCGAGCGCCCGTTCCTCGCGCTGGCGCTTGAGGTAGAAGAGTGAGTAGTCGACGCCGATCGCCATGCCCATCAGGACCATGAACTGGGTCACCGGCCCCGGGTCGGGGATGACCTGCGAGGCGACCCCCCACAACCCGAGGCCGGCCAGCACCGAGGAGAGGCCGAGCACCACCGGGACGCTCGCGGCGACGATCGCGCCGAAGACGAAGAGCATCACCAGCAGGGTGACCGGCAGGCTGAGCACGGTCGCCTTGCGGAGGTCCTTGCTCAGCATGTCGTTGAGACCGGCCCTGATCGAGCCGGCGCCGACCAGCTCCATCCGTAAGTCGCTGTGCCCCTGCTGGGAGTTGGCGACGCTGTCGAGCAGGGGCTGCACCCGGCCGGCGGCGGTCTCCGGGTCCCCGTCGAGGGTGACCGGGACGCGCAGGGCGGAACCGTCCGGGGCGGGCTGCGGCTCGCCGATCACGGCGACGCCCCCGAGGGCGCGCAGGTTCCGGGTGGCGTCCTCGACGGCGGACTGCGCGCGGGCGGGATCCAGCCGGCCGCCTCCCCAGGGGCTGATGAGGAGGTTCTCCACGGCCCGCTCCTGAAGGCCGCCGCTGCGGGCGATCGCGGCGGCCCGGCCGGACTGGCCGATCGAGAGGTCGGAGTTGGTCGCCTGCCGGGTGCCGGTGAGGTCACCGAGCGCCAGGGCGCCGACCACGAATGCCACCCAGAGCGCGATCGCCCACCAGGGGTGGACAGCGCTCCACCGAGCCGCCCTGGTGATCACGTTCCTGCCTTCCACGATCACGTTCCCCTCCTCCTCGGCGGAATTGCCCGGACCCGCGCACGGGCCGAATCACTCGTTCGGCCGTGCGGTGCGGTGTGTGTTCGTACCGGAGAATCTAGTGGCGATCCGCCACCGGATCACGGGTACAACTTCGCCGTTTGGAGGGGGAGTTTCCTCTACTTGACACCCTGTTCGCGCGGGGCGGGATGGGAATCCCTGGGTGCTATTGGATACCACACGCCCCTGGATACGTTGAAGGGTCCGTCGCCGAGAAGTGCGACGGACCCCGCGTATTCCTCCGATTCCCCCGGCAGCGGCAGGTCGGCGACTCTCCAGGGTCCGGTGAGCCCGCCGGGGGCCGGTGCGTGCACGGTGGCGTGGGTGGCGGCGTGGGCGACCGGGAGGGCCATGCCCTCGGTGAGTCTGCCGCCCGCGGCCTTCACGCAGGCCTCCTTCCTGGTCCACAGCCGGGCGAATGCCGGATGGCCGCCCCGAGCCACCAACTCCCGCTCCTGGTGAGGGAAGAAGCGTCGGGCGACCCGGTCGACGTCCCGGCCGGAGCGGACCAGTTCGACGTCCACGCCGACCGGGCGCGGGGCCACCGCGAGCAGCGCCAGATCCCCGGAGTGAGACAGGCTGAAGTGCAGACCGGGTGCGTCCGCGACCACCGGCTTGCCCCAGCGGCCGCGGGTGAAGCGCAGGCCTTCCGGCGGGCGGCCGAGCCGCTCACCGAGCAGGATCCGGGTCGCAGCGTGCGCGATCACGAAACGGCGCCGCAGCCCGGGCAGTCGGCCGCTGGCGGCGCGGGCCCTTTCGTCCGCGTCGAGCAGTCTTTCCAGCTTCTCCAGCTCTGCCGGGATCCGCGGATCATACGTGTCCGGCCGGCCGGCGTGATCTGCTGGAATCGCTTGGTTCGGCCGATTTGCATGAGTCACGCCGGACAAGGGAATCCGCCATATCTCGACCGGTTCTCCCGTCCCGTTCAGAGCCGGTCCACCTTTCCGGTGTGCAGTCCCTGGAAGAGGGTGAGCTTCTGGATATTCCGGGTCCCCTCCATGAACTCCACGCCCCGGGCGTCCCGGGCGAGTTTGTCCAGCAGGGGGTGGTCCAGCCGTGCGCCGGGGCCGAAGAAGCCGGGCGCGCGCAGGGTGACCTCTTCGGCCACCTCGCAGGCCCGGGCCTTCGCCGCCGAGGCGAGGTACCCGTCGGACGGCCTGCGGTCCACCGCGAGTGCCGCCCGGTAGGTCAACTCCCGGGCTGCGTCGATCCGTTGGCCCAGAGCCTCGAACGCGTCCAGTTCCGCGCCGCGCAGTTCCTTGCGGTTCTCGCCGATGTAGTCGTGCGCGGCCCGGGCGATGCCGAGGGCGATCGCCGCGACGCTCGGGCGCAGCCGGTTGAAGACCGAGACGATGCCCCACATCCCGCGCCGGGTCGGCGGCAGGTGGGCGCCGAGCACCCGCTCGGCCGGGACGCGCACCCGGTCGAAGGTGACCCGGCACAGCTGCACCCCGCGCAGTCCCAGGGTGGGCAGCGGCTCGGCCCGGTAGCCGGGGTCGGCGGTGTCCACCAGGACGGCCAGCACGCCGAGCCGCTCGGTGCCCGCGACCCGGGCGAAGACCGCGCCCACGTCGGCCCGGGCCGCGTTGCCGACGTAGCGCTTCTCGCCGTCCAGCAGGTACGAGCCGTCGCCGACCGGGGTCAGCGTGGTGGTCATCTCGCCGATCGCGGAGCCGCGGTCCGGCTCGGTGAGAGCGAAGCAGGTCCAGCGCGGGCGCTCGGCCAGGCGGCCGTACACCCAGTCCTTCTGCGCCTGGCTGCCGAGCACGCCCAGCAGCACCCCGGTCATCGAGGCTCCGGGGGAGCCGAGCATCATCCCGGCGTCGCCGCGGGCCAGCTCCTCGCACACCAGGACCCGTTCCAGGGTGGCCAGGCCGTGCGCGGGGCCGGCGCCGAGCTCGGTGCCCGCGCGGTCCCACTCCGGGGGCGTCAGGTGGCCGGCCAGGAAGCGGACCGCGGGCAGGTCCAGGTAGCGGTGGACGGCGTCCGGGTCGCGATCCAGTTCGAGGGCGCCCGCCCGCAGGTCGTCGGCCCACTGCCGGACGTGTCGGTGGGTGGTCCGAAGCGGGCCTGGCAGGGTTCTCACACGGTCCCCTCGTGCTTGTCGCGGTCGTGCTCGGAGTGCTCGGCCGGCCAGGGCCAGCCGCAGTAGACGTCGGCGAGGAGCTCGGAGGCGTACGCGGCCCGGCCGGGGCCCTCGGAGGTGAACCCGTACGCGCCGAGCAGCCGCAGCAGGGCGCGGTCGACCTCGGTGATCTGGGCCTGCAGCCGGGCGAGGGCGCGGGCGTCCAGCGGGCGGGAGGGGGAGAGCAGGTCGGGTTCCTCGGCACCCTCGGCACCCTCGGTGTCCGGGGCCTCCTCGGCCAGCTCGTCCAGGACACTCCCGATCTCCAGCTGCTCGATCAGGGCGTCGGCGAGCGCGCCCTTGACCAGCTGCTGGAGCAGCAGCGAGGTGCCCTCGACCTTGCGGGCGGCGAGGTAGGCGACACAGGCCTCGCGCAGCCGCTCGGAGTGCCCGAGCCGCAGCCAGGCCAGGCCCGTGCCCCAGGTGTGCGGGTCGGGGCCGGGCGAGGTTCGCTCGGTGGCGGTGGGGCGCAGGACGGCGAGGCCGGGCATCGCGTCCGACGGTCCCCCGGTGTTCCGCGTGCTGTCGACCGTCTCAGCCAGGTCGCCGTACTCGTCGAGGAGTTCGCGCGGCACCACGGCGTGTCCGCGCGGGCCGCAGGGCGGCGCGCCCGGGGAGAGCGCGCGGGACAGCAGGGTCAGCGCGGGGACGAGGCCGTCGCTGCGCGCGCTCGCCCTCGCCTCCCGCCAGTGCTCCCGCACCTCGGCCGGAACGGTCATCGGTGTCTCAACTCCCCCGTGTGGAGCGTGCAGTAGGCCAGGACGTCGCGTTCCCGGTCATAGTCGGCGACGACCACCGGCCGGTGGCCGGCGGCGAGGCCGTTGACGCCGTCGACGTCGAGCAGCGCGGCCCAGCTGCCGGTCGCCGGCCGACCGGTCGCCCCTTCGGTCAACGGGCCGCCGTACGGTGGCAGTTCAGGGCAGTCGGCGAGGCCCGCCCCGGCCGCCACGGCCGCGTCCGCGGGCCAGTGCGCGAACAGGTCCGGTTCGGGCCGCCCTTGGGCCAGGCCGCCCAGCGGCCGGTCCCCGCCGTCCCAGTGCAGCAGCAGCGCCACGGCCGCATCGCCGCTGACGGCGGCCGGGGAGGGCGCGGCGGGCAGCGGGAACGGCTGGGTGCCCTGGTCCACGAACAGCAGCAGCAACCGCGACCAGCCGCAGCGCCGGGCGTACTCCACGGCCACCCGCAGCGCGCTGAACGGGCCCAGGGCGCCCTGGTCGGACACCGCGAAGGCGAGTGGCCCGCCCGGTAGCCGACGCTTGACGACGGAGGCGACCAGCTCGGTGTGGTCGAAGTCCGGTGCGGCGTAGGCGACCACCGCCACCTCGGGGGACTCCTCGGCGCTCAGCGGCCCCAGCGCGTCCAGCGCGCCGTGGGCCAGCTCCACCGAGGTGTGCCGCCCCGAGGCGGCGAACTGCTCGCGGTCGAAGGACGCCCCGTAGAGCGCCCCGAGCTCGTCGTAGAACTCCTCCGGGGCGCTCCCCGGCCGGTACGGGTCGCCCGATCCCGGCGGGGTGTACGCGGCCGCCCGGACCAGCCGGGGCAGCGCCGCGGGACCGGCCGGGTGCGGGCGCCGGACCGGCGCGGTCGCGCGGAACATGGTCAGGCGCCCGCTTCCGCGGCGACGAAGCCGGCCAGCGAGCCCACCGTCTCGAAGTGGGTCATGTCCAGCTCGTCGGCGTCGAACTGCACGTCGAGGATCTCCTCGATGGTGATGAGCAGTTCGAGCGCGCTGCTGGAGTCCAGGCCGAGCTCGTCGAAGAGGCGGACGTTCTCGCCGGCGCCGGAGACGTCCTTGTTGAGGACCTCCGACAGGCCCTTGCGGACGGCGTCGACGTACTTGGGATCGGTCGCGGTGTCGCTCATGGCGTGCTCCTCGTTCTGGTCCCGGCCGCCGATCGGCGGCCGGTGCTGAGTCAGTTCTGCTGGGTGGTCGGCCGGTGGAGCAGCTGGCGGGCGAGCATCACGTCCACGTCGTCGCGCTCGCGGACCAGGTGCGCCCGCCCGTCCAGGACGAGAACCTCGGCCGGGTAGCCGTGGCTCAGGAAGTGCACCGGCGAGGCGGTCGGCCCGTACGCGCCGGAGCGCTGCACGCCGATCAGCTCGCCGGGCCGCAACGGCGGCATCGGCACCTTCTTGCCGATCACGTCGTTGGGCGTGCAGAGCGGGCCGGTGATGTGCCAGGGCTCGGTGGCCGGCTCGTCCAGCCGCTCCAGCGCGGCCATCGGGAAGTTGCGCTTGACGTACGAGCCGATGCCGACCGCCGCCATGTGGTGGTTGGTGCCGCCGTCGGTGACCGCGAAGTTCTCGCCCATCGAGGTCTTGGTGTAGCGCACCCGGGTCACGTAGGTGCCGGACGCGGCGACCAGGAAGCGGCCCAGCTCCATGATCAGCCGGGTGTCGGGGTGCCGCTCGGCGAAGGCCTCGATCAGCGGGTTGAGCCCGGTGGCCAGCACGGCGACGTCGAGGTCCTTCTCGTTGTCGAAGTAGGCGATGCCGAGGCCGCCGCCGACGTCCACCGTCTCCAGCGGGAAGTCCAGTTCGGCGGAGAGCCGCTCGGCCAGGTCGAAGATCCGCCGGGTGTTCTCGACCACCGACTCCTCGGAGAGGATCCGGGTGCCCAGGTAGACCTGGATGCCCATCAGCCGCAGGTTCGGGTGGCGCGCGGCCAGGCCCTTGCCCTCGGCCAGCAGCAGCTCCTCGTCGGTGCCGAACTGGCGCGGCTTGCCGCCCATGGTCAGGCCCGAACCCTTCACCTGGAAGCTCGGGTTGACCCGCAGCGCGACCCGCGCGGTGACGCCGCGCTCGCGGGCCAGCTCGTCGATCAGGCCCAGCTCCTCGACCGACTCGCAGACGATCGCGTGGATGTCCTCGTCCAGACAGGCCGCCACCTCGGCGCGGCTCTTGCCCGGGCCCAGGAAGATGATGTCCTGCGGGCGCACCCCGGCCCGGCGGGCGGTGACCAGCTCGGTCAGCGAGGACACCTCGGCGCGGGCGCCGCAGCTGTGCAGCAGCGCGCAGATGGAGATGTTGGGGTTGGCCTTCAGCGAGTAGAAGACCTCCATCGCGGGGTGCAGCGCCTCGCGCAGGCCCCGGAAGCGGGTGGTGATCTCCTCGCCGTCGTACAGGTACAGCGGGGTGCCGAACTCCTCGGCCAGCTCGGTGATCCCGAGGCCCTGCACCTCGAATGCGACGCTCACGCTCAGCTCCGTTCCGGGAAGGCCGCGAGGCGGCTGGTGATGTCGGTGTCGATCGCCGCGATCTCCTCGTCGGAGGCGCCGACCAGCACGCCGTACAGCCGGCCCTCGAAGCCGTTCTCGGTGCTGGTGGCGGCGGCCGCGGCGGCGTTCACCGTGGCGTAGTTGTTGACGAACAGGCCGCGCCGGCGCGCGCCCTGACCGGTCAGCAGTAGCCCGTCCAACACCTCGGCCAGCTCGGCGAAGGGCAGCGGACGGGTCAGCCGCAGCGGGTAGTGGCGGGCGACTGCGACGTCCTCGGGCCCGGCCAGACCGCCCTCGTGCACCACGTTCTGGTACGTGGACATGTTGTTGCGGGCGTTGATCTCGATCACCGGGTACAGGCCCTCGTCAGGGTCGACCATCGCGTCCACGCCGACCACGCCGTAGTAGCCGTCCGCGGCGAGCCGCGCGCCGAGCCGCAGCGCGGTGTCGGCGATCTGGGCGACCTGCTGGTCGGAGAGCCGGGCCGGGATGCGGTGGCCCTTGTGCACGCCGCCCTCGGTGAGCAGCTCCTTGACGAAGTCGAAGTGCACCGAGCCGTCCTGGCCCACGGTGAACTGGTAGTTGAGGTCGCAGCGCTTGGCGACCCATTCCTCGATCACCAGCGCGGTGCGCGGTGCCCCGCCCTCGGCCTTGGTGGCCTTTTGGACGGCCATCCGGTGCAACCGACCCAGCCGGGCCGCGCTGTCCAGTACGACGATGCCCTTGCCGGACACCCCGAAGGCGTCCTTGAGTACCACCTTGCGCCCGGCATCGAGCAGTTCGCCGGCTGCGGCGACCGCCTCGGCCAGCTCCTCCAGGGTCTCACAGGCCCAGCCGCGGGCCTGGCGGATGCCCAGCTCGTCGGAGAGCCGGCGGCTGTACACCTTGCTGTTGACCCGCTTGCAGACCGCGGCGGAGGGCGCACCCAGCGGCAGGCCGGTGCGGGCGGACAGCTCCTCCTCGACGGTGGAGATGCCGTGCGCGGTCAGCCGGGCCCCCTCGGCGGTGAGGGCGGCGAGGGCCTGCAGCAGGGCGGGGTCGGCGAGGGCGTCCTCGCTGACGGTGCGCTGCGGGTCCTGGTCGGCCACCACGTGCACGGTGGGCAGTTCGAGGCCGAGGCCCTCCAGGTAGCCGCGGTAGCCCTGGTCCAGTGCGGTCTTCAGCACGACGTGGTCGTTCTTGCCGCCGAGCAGCAGTGCGAACTCGTCCATCCGGTTGACCACCGCGCTGCCCGCGTGCGAGGCGACCCGGGGCAGTGCGGGCTCGCCGAGCGCCCAGTGGTTCTCCACCTCGAAGTTGCCCAGGAGCGCCAGCGGGGTGTCCGCGGATCCGGTCACCGCGCGCTTGAGCCGCGCGGTGAACCCGGCGGAGGGAAGGTGCATGTCGACCTCGTCCATTCTTGTGTGCGTGCTGCAGGTTCCGTCAGGGCTTCAGTGCTCGAAGACCATGGCGGCGAAGGTCGCCCCGAGCCCCACGCTGGTCATCAGGTAGCGGTCGCCGGGCTGCAGCCGGCCCAGCCCGGTGGCCTTCTGCAGGTTGATGAAGGGGTCGGCGCAGAAGCAGTGGCCGGACTCGCCGACCATGTCCAGGAAGACCTTGTCGAGCGGCAGCCCGAGCTCCTTGCAGACGCCGATCCAGGACAGCCGGTTGACGTTGTGCGGCAGCACCAGCGCCAACTCGTCCAGCCCGCAGGCGGCTTCGGCCAGGGCGGCGTGGATCACCTCGCACAGGCCCGGCCCGTACAGGTCCTGGAACTCCTTGGCGGCGCTCTCGCTCATGATGAACTCGTCGCCGAACCGGGTGTACGTGCGAGCCGCGTAGCCGATCATCCGGTCCGAGCCGGAGCGGTCCGCGCTCACCAGGAAGGCCGCGGTGCCCTCACCCATGACGGTGACATCCGGGATGGACTGGGTGTGGGTGGTGCAGGCCTTCTCCCCGGCCACCACCAGCGCGAGCGCCTCCGGGTCCGGGTCGGCGGCGAGCAGTGTGCCGGCCATGTCCACGGCGAGCAGCCCGGAGGCGCATGCGTGGTGCGAGACGACGAACGCGGCGGCGTGCTCCAGGCCGAGCTCGGCCTGGAGCGGCCCGAGCGAGGTCATCGGGTACGGCAGCGGCGAGGGCATGGTGCGTGCCTGCAGGACGTACTTGACGCGCTGTTCCTGGCCGCGGAGCTCGACCAGCTTGGCCGCGGCGCGCAGCAGCAGCTCGGTTTCGGTGGCCGCCGGGTCGCGGCACACCTCGGCGAGCCCGTAGAAGCGCTGGTAACGCCGCAACTGGACGTCCGTCAGCTGGAGTTCCTGTTGGAAGCGGGCGATCGGGATGGTGTCGGGAAGGCAGCTAGCGACCGCCGTGATCGACGTCATGCCCACTACGGTCGCGCGCGGCGCTGACGCTCAGCTGACGCTGCGCTGACCGCCTGGGGCTCGGACGCTCCCGATCGCCGCTACCTCGCCTCTTTTTTTGCCCGGCTCACCGGGTGGCGTGTCACCGGGCGGCGTGGCGTATCGCGTCCAGGGCGAGGGCGGCCGCGGCGAGTGCGGCGGCCAGGCCCGCGACCGCGAGCGGGGCCGGGGCGCGCTCCCCGGAGACGCCGAGGAAGTCCAGCCCGGAGACGTGGTTGATCATCCCGTACCAGAGCAGCGGGTAGACGGTCTGGAACAGCCGCGGTCCGCGGGTGAGGCTGCCGCAGAGCAGCGCCAGGGCGGGGATCAGCAGAGCACCCGCAAGAGCCCCGGCCGCTGCCCGGGGCTGCCCGGCACCAGCCAGTCGCAGAGCAGGTACGGCCGCCACCGCCAGCGCCGGGACGGTCCCGGCGAGCAGCCCGGCCAGCCCCCGGCGAAGCGGGGACGGGCAGGCGTCGAGCAGCTGGTCGATGCTGCCGCCGTCGGCTCGGTGGCCCATCCGGGACCAGAGCAGCACCGGCCAGAGCATCGCGAACGGCAGCACCGCGTGGCTCGGCCCGTCCGGGGTGACGGCGGCCGCCGCCATCGCGAGCACGGCCACCCCGGCCCACCACAGCCGCTGCCCCCGCACCAGGATCCGCAGCTCCCCGAGCAGCGCGTCGGACCCGATGTGCCCCTGGCGGGGAGCGGTCAGCCGGGTCGGGTCCGGGGTGAAGCCCGCCGGGTCGGCCGGGGACGCCGCCGAGCCCGCGGCCGGACCGTCCGGACCGTCCGGACCGTCCGGACCGTCCGGACGGTCCGGACGGTCCGGACGGTCCGGACGGGCGGCCCCGTCTGACCCGGCGCCCGGGTGGGCCTGGGGCCCGTCGAAGCGCCGGAACCACAGCGCCCCGAGCAGCGCGATCCCCGCCGCCGCACTGACCAGCAGCACCCCCGTCGCCGCCGGTCCGTACGCCTCGCCCGGCCCGAGGCCGGGCCAGTCGAAGGTGCCGAGCACCCGGTTGTCCGCCGTCAGGCCCACGCCGAACTCCACCCCGTCGACCGGTCGCCCGCCGGCCGCGAGCACCTCCCGGATCGAGGCGGTGATCCGCCGCATGCCCAGTAGGTCCGGCCCGCCGCCGGCCTGCGCGCCCAGTACGACGACCAGCCAGACCGCGAACCAGACCGCGGCCCCCAGCCCGCCGCGCAGCCCGGGCACGGTGTCGAAGAGCACCGCGCACCCGGCGACCGCCGCCAGCAGCGGCAGCGTGACCAGGACGTACGGCAGCAGCAGCCGCACCACGTCCACCCGGTCGGAGTCGCCCTTGATCAGCTGCACCGCGAGCGCCGTCCCGGCCAGTGCGAGCAGCATGGAGCCGAACAGCATCAGGTTGCTGACGAACTTGCCCGCCAGGTACCCGGTCCGGCTCAAAGGGGTGGCGGCGAGGAGCCGGCCGACGCCGCTCTGCTCGTCCCGCCCGATGGCGCCCCGGGCGATCCCGAAGCCCGCCAGGGAGAGCCAGACCGCACCGCCGAGCGCCGTCACCGTCCCCACGTAGCCGCTGGTGTAGCGGCCGTGCAGGTCCGTCACCTGGAACACCTCCCAGCGGGAGTCGCCCACCGGCGCGGCCAGCAGCCCGAGCGCGAGCGTGCCGAGCAGCACGACCAGGTAACCGGGCCGCCGTCGGCGCTCCCGGAAGTCGGCCAGGGCCAGTGCCCCGATGCGCGTCACCATGCCGCCACCTGCTCCGTCGCGGCCCGGTCGGAGGTGAGCAGCAGGTACGCGTCCTCCAACCGGGGCGGTACCGGCCGCGCCTCGGCGGCGGGCGCGTGCCGGGACAGCACGCGCGCCCGGACGCCCTGCGGGGTGCGGGTGGTGCCGCCGAGCAGGAACCGCGAGCGCAGCAGCGGGATTCGGTCGGCCGGGACGGTCAGCTCCCAGACCGAGTCCTCGGCGCTGCGCAGCAGTTCCTCCGCGCTGCCGTGGTGCAGCAGCCGCCCGCCGCCCATCACGGCGATCCGGTCGGCGGTGGCCGCCACGTCCGGGACGATGTGGGTGGAGAGCACGACGATCCGCTCGGCGCCGAGCCCGCTCAGCAGGCTGCCGAAGCGGAGCCGCTCCTCCGGGTCGAGCCCGACCGTCGGCTCGTCCACGATCAGCAGCGCCGGGTCGTTGAGCAGCGCCTGGGCTATGCCGACCCGCTGGCGCATCCCGCCGGACATCGCGCCCAGCCGCTGCCCGGCCGCGCCCGAGAGGTTGACCAGTTCGAGCAGTTCCTCGATCCGGGCCCGGGCGGGGCGCCGCCGCAGTCCTTTGGCGGCGGCCAGGTAGGCGAGGAACTCGCGGGCGGTGAGCTGCGGGTAGACGCCGAAGTCCTGCGGCAGGTAGCCGACGGTGCGGCGCAGTGGCCCGGGCCGGCGAGCGATGTCCACCCCCTCCCACAGCACCCGCCCCGAGGTGGGCCGGGTGACCGTGGCCAGGATGCGCATCAGGCTCGACTTGCCGGCGCCGTTGGCACCGAGCAGGCCGAGCACGCCGGGCCGGAGCGTCAGCGTGAAGGAGTCCACGGCGCGCTTGCCGCCGCGGTACTCCTTGGTGAGGTCGAGGATCTGGAGTTCGGTCACGACCGAAATGCTTCCGTCCGGGCCGCTTCCGCACATCTGCCGTTCGGCAGATATCCGAGGGCTTCCGACGCGGAAAACGCCTGAGGGGTGGGCCTTTCGGCACACCCCTCAGGTCATCTGATCCGATGTCATGTCCGGTTGAGCTCGGGCAGCTCCGGCCGGACCTGGTCAGGTCTGGTCGGACCGCGTCAGTCCTCGTCGCCGAAGTCGCCCCCGGCGTCGCTCCCGTCCGGGGTGCCGCTGAGCGCGTACCCCTGGCGGCGCGCCTCGTAGCAGGCCACCGTCGCGGCCGCCGAGACGTTCAGCGAGCCGACCCGGCCCAGCTGCGGCACGAACACCACCTGGTCGCAGAGCGCCAGCGCCTCGGGCGTGATCCCGCGGTCCTCGTGCCCGAGCACGAAGGCCACCGCCGGGGTCAGCTCGGCGGCGAACATCGGCACCGCCTCGTCCGCCAGCTCCAGCCCGACCACCTTGAAGCCGTCCGCCTTCGCGGCCGCGACCGCCTCGGCGACCGTCGGGAAGTGCTCCACCTTCAGGTACTTGTCGGTGCCCATCGCGGCCTTCTGCGCACCGGTCGAGCGCACCGACGGGGTGTCCCCGATCAGGTACAGCTTCTCGGCGCCCATCGCCGCCCCGGTCCGGACCACCGAGCCGACGTTGAACGGCGACTGCAGGTTCTCCAGGATCATCGCGAGCCGGAACTCGTTGCTGCGCCGCCACGAGCGGTGCAGTCGCTTCAGTTCGGTCCCGCGCAGCTGCTTCACGACGTCGTTCCCCGTCCACTCTTCGAGCCCTCGCCCGCATCCGGGCGGGGCCGTGCTTCCAGAATCCGGAACCCGTTGACCGACGTGACCCGGGAGGTCGGGTAGCCCTGATCGTTGAGCCACTTCTGCAGCGAGTCCGAGCCCAGGTGCTTCTGCACCACGAGGAACGCCGAGCCGTCCGGGGTCAGCCGGCCGAGCCAGCGTGTCAGCAGACTGCGCAGCTCGGCCTTGCCGATCCGGATCGGCGGGTTGGAGTAGATGGTGGCGAACCTGAGGTCCTCGGGGACGTCGTCCGGCAGCGCGGCCTGGACGTTGCCCAGCCGCAGCGCCTCGGCGTTCAGCCGGACCAGCTCCAGCGCGCGCTCGTTGACGTCCACCGCCCACACCGGCAACCGCTTGCGCCGGGTCGCCCAGGTCAGGGCGATCGGGCCGTAGCCGCAGCCGACGTCCAGGATCGGGCCCCGCACCCGCGGCTGCGGGGCGTGCTCCAGCAGGATCCGGGTGCCCGGGTCGAGCCGACCGTGTGAGAACACCCCGGTGTCGGTGGTCAGTTCGAGGGTCAGGTCCGGCAGTGAGACCGTGATCGGCCGGCGCTCGCTGGCGACCTCGGGTGCACTGGAGAAGTAGTGCGAGCCGGACATCGTTTCCCCGTCGTTGGTATGGGCCTCGGGGCCACCGGGTGGGTGTGGGTAAGCCCTGGGTACGGCACCGATCGTACCCCCGGTGGCCTGCGGCGCGTCCCGCACGGCCCCGCGGCGCGGGCCCGCCGGGGCCGCCGGGGGCTCACCGGGGCCGGGGCGGGCGGGTCCGGCTGCCGCGGTTACCGCGTGCCCCGGGTCTTGCGGGTGGCGATGTTGATCCGGTTCCAGGTGTTGATGGTGAAGCACACCGAGATCAGCTGCGCCAGCTCCGTCTCCGCGAAGTGCTCGGCGGCCCGGGCGTACACCGCGTCCGAGACCCCGCCGCCGATCCGCACGATCTCCTCGGCCACCGCCAGCGCGGCCCGCTCGCGCTCGCTGTACACCCCGTCCGGGGCCTCGTGCCAGACCGGCAGGAGGTGGATGCGCTCGTCGGTCTCGCCGGCCTTGCGGGCGTCCTTGGCGTGCATGTCCAGGCAGTACGCGCAGTTGTTCAGCTGCGAGGTGCGCATCTGCACCAGCTCGACCAGCGCCGGGTCCAGGCCCTCGCGGGCGGCGGCGTCCAGGGCGATCATCGCGCGGAACACCTTGGGGACGGTGCGGGCGTAGTCGAGGCGGGCGGGGGCGGTGGTGATCTCGTTCGTCGTCATGACTACGACCCTAGGAGTGGAATGCACCCGTGCCATGGGTCATTTCCGAGCAGGATTCACGGGTCAATTCGGGACGGCGATACGGCCCGGACAACACGCCGGAGCGGCCCCGGCGCGTCGCGTCCGCGCGCCCGGCGACGGATACTGCCAGTACGCCATCCGGGCCCTGGGAGTCTCCCGACAGTGAGGACGGACACCATGCCGCAGGACCACGAGGACTACCTGATCGACGAGACCGCCGAGACCGTCGAGCCCGACGAGGAGGAGGCCACCGGCGACGAGTACGACGAGGTCGCCGAGCGCCGGGCCCTCGGCGCGGACCCGGCCACCGACGTCGCGGACGCCGCCGAGCAGAACCGGATCGTCCAGCTCGACGAGGACGACTACCGCGAGTAGACCGCCCGGCCCGCAGCCTCCTACAGCGCCTTGCGGCCCGCAGCCTTCTACAGCGCCTTGCGGCGCTGCAGCCAGGTCATCGCCGCCCAGCCCGGCAGCACCGGCAGGATCAGCGTCAGCAGCCGGAACAGCGCCACCGCCGCCACCGCACCGCCCTCCTCCATCGACGCGGTCTGCTGCAGCCCGAACACCAGCGCCCCGTCCACCGCGCCGGCCCCGCCCGGGGTCGGCGCGGCGTTGCCCGCCGCGTTGCCCACCAGGAACACCACCGCCACCGAGGCGAAGGACGGCTCCCGGCCGATCGCCAGGGCGCAGCAGTACAGGCAGGCGATCAGGCAGAGCGACACCAGCAGCTGTCCGGCCACCCCCACCGCCAGCCGCCCGGGGTTGCGCAGCAGGTCCAGCAACCGCGGCAGCACCTCGGCCGTCAACGGCCGCAGCCGCGCCGCCAGCCACCGCCGGGCGGGCGGGATCGACCACACCACCGCCAGCAGCACCGCGGCCACCACCAGCCCGACGACCACGGCGGGCAGCGCCTCCAGCTCCGAACCGCCCGGCTGCGCGTCCACCAGGTAGACGAAGGCCCCCAGCTGCAGCAGGTGCAGCACCAGCCCGATCAACTGACCCACCCCGACGCTGGACAGCGCCTTCGCGGTCGGGACGTTCGCCTGCTGCAGCAGCCGGGTGTTCAGCGCGATCCCGCCGACGCCCCCGGGCGACACCAGCTTCACGAACGCCCCGGCCAGCTGCGTCAGCACCACGTTGCGGAAGTTCAGCCGCTCCGGCACGAAACCGACGAACCCCATCCCCGCCGCTACGTGGCTCAGCCCCGCCGCCACCACCGCGAGCGCCAGCCACCACGGATCGGCGTCCGCCAGGGCCGCGATCGGGTTGTCCTCGGCCGCGAAGAACTGCGGGATCAGCAGCCACCCGGCCACCACCCCGCCCACCACGGCCAGCAGCGTCCGCGGCCGCAACCGCTCCAGCCGCACCGGCCGCCCCACCACCTCCGGACGGCCGCGCAGCACCTCCGCCCGGATCTCCTCCAGCAACCCGCCGGCCGGGTCGGCTTCGCCGGGGGTGCCCGTCTCCTCGGCCGGAGCCGTCGTCGCCCGGTCGGCTCCGAGCGGGCTGACCGGCGGTGTGGCGTACGACCCGGTGGGGACGGCAGCGCTGCCCGAGCCGCCGTCCCCTCCCGCGGCCGGCCCGGCCCCCGCCGCCGGCGCGCCGCAGGTGGACGGGTCCGCGACCGCCGCCGCCTTCCCGCCCTGGCCGCGCTTGAGCGACTGGCGCGTGGTGCGGGCGAGTGCTATCGGCTGGAGCAGGGGAAGGGCGGCGCCCAGGGGGTCGGGGCCGAGGACGCTGGTGGCGGTGCGGACGGAACGGGAGGCGCCGGCGCGGAGGGCGAGGGTGGTGAGGAGCTGGGCGAGGTCGCAGCGCAGGACGAGTTCGCTCGCCGCGATGTCGCCGTCGGCGAAGTCGACCAGGTGGACCGCGCCGGTGTCGTCGACCAGCAGGGAGGACGGGACGAGGGCACGGTGGGCGATCTCGCGGCGCTGGAGCAGGGCGAGCTGGCCCCAGGCGTCGGTGAGGAGTTCGTCGGTGATCTCCGCGTCGTCGAGCTGGTCGAGCGTGCGTCCGGCCAGGTGCTCGTACGCGATCAGGGCGGTGTCGTGGCCGAGGCCCGCGGTGGCGGCGATGCGACGGGTGCGCACTCCGGCGGCGAGGGCCGCGTACGTGACCAGGGCCTCGTGTTCCAGCCCGGTGCGCGGTGAGCGCAGTGCGCGGGGGTGGGGGGCGGTGCGCAGTCGCAGGCGGCGCCAGGCGCGTCGGACGGCGGCGGCGGTGACGGCCTGCCGGTCGAGGAGCTGGACGTCGAGGTCGGGCTGTTGCTCGGCCTGCCGGATCCGGTAGCGGTCCGGTCCGGCGGGGGTGGCCTCGATCGGCCGCAGCCCGCTGTCCCGCAGGGCGCGCAGGACTTCCCCGGGCCTCGGCCGCGGGTCCGGGGTGCCGACGGCGTACAGGGTGCCGTGGGCGCCGGTCCAGCCGATCAGCAGGCCGAGCAGCAGCGCGGTGGGGGTGGCGTACCCGCCGGCCAGTCCGGCGAGGCCGGAGAGTGCGAGGACGGCCCAGGGCAGGCGCCGTTCGCGGCTGCCGGAGGCGGTCATGAAGGCGAGGACCGGTGCGAGGTAGCCGTAGACCGGTTCGGTGTGCCCGAGCACGTCGCCGGGCAGCCGCTGGGTGAGTGCGGTGAGCAGCGAGGTCGGGGCGAGGTCGTCGGCCCACAGGTCCAGGGCGAGGGTGGCGCCGTAGGCGGTGACGGCGGCGAGCAGGCCGTCGGAGACCTGTTGGAGGGCGCGCCGCCGGTCCGGGCCGAGCAGCCGGCGGACGGCGAGCCCGACGGGCAGCAGCAGGACGGCGGCGGTGGTGAGCCCGCCGGCCAGGCCGGCCAGCGGCCGCGGCACCAGTGTGGCGGCCTCCGCGACGTCGGCGGCGAAGCCCCCGGTGGTGGCCCGGGCGTAGTCGGCGAGCAGCAGGGTGAGCGCGATCGCGAGCAGGCCGGTGAGCAGCCGGATCAGGGCGACGGGCTGCCGGATCCGGCCGGCGTCGGACAGCGGTCGGGCCCGCCGTCGCTCGCCGCCCGGCTGCCCGGGTGCGCCTGTGCCGTTGCCCGGCTGCTCGGGTATGCCCCCGCTGGTATCCGGCCGTCCGACCGGGGCCGTACCGCCGCCCCCGCCGGTGTCGCCGTTCGTTCTCCCCGTCACGATCGCCACGGGTGGCATGCTCCCATGCCACCCGTGGGCACGGAGCGGGGATCCGGCGGCCGTCCGTCAGGCCTGCCGGGTCGGCAGCACCACCTGGTGGCGCAGGTTGACGTGCCGGGGGCGGCTGACGGTGTAGGCGATGAGGTCCGCCACGTCCTCCGCGGCGAGCGCCGGGATGGCCGCGAACATGCCGCCGAGCTGCTCCCGCAGTGCGGGGTTGTCGATGTGCCCGCCGAGCTCGGTGTCGGTCAGGCCGGGCTCGATGGCGCTGACCCGGACGTCGCGCGGGCCGAGTTCGGAGCGCAGGGCGGCGGACAGCTGGGTGAGTGCGGCCTTGGTGGCGCCGTACACCGCGTAGTCGGGGAAGACCACGTGGGAGGCGATGGAGGAGACGTTGACCAGGTCGGCGGTGCGGCCGTCGGCGGCGGCCGCGGTGAGATCGGCGGTGAAGGCGCGGACGATCCGCAGGGCGCCGGTGAGGTTGGTGTCGATCATCCGGGTCCACTCGTCGATCCGGCCGTCGGCGAGCGGGTTGGGCAGCATCACGCCGGCGTTGTTGACCACCAGGTCGGCCGGGCCGTACGCGTCGTGGACGGCTGCGGCGGCCGCGTCGACCGAGCCCTGGTCGGTGATGTCGGCGGTGACGGCGAGGGCCTGCCCGCCGGCCGCGGCGATCTCGGCGGCGAGCGCCTCGATCCGGTCGGTGCGGCGGGCGAGCAGCGCGACCCGGGCACCGTTGGCGGCGAGCAGCCGGGCGGTGGCGGCACCCATGCCGCTGGCGGCTCCGGTGACGACGGCGGTGCGGGTGGCGAGGGCGGGGTAGCTCATCGGGGACTCCTGGAACGGTCGGCGGGCTGACGTCGACCACTCTGCGCCGGTGCCGCGCGCTCACCCAGGGCCGCGTCCTTCCCGGGAACCCCCTACCCGGGAAGTCCTTTCCTGGGAAAGGCGGTACCACCCTCGCGCCGCCCGCCCGGAGCTACCCTGCCTGGCATGGAGAACACCCTGGGGGACTTCCTCCGCTCGCGCCGGGCCCGGATCCAGCCGGAGGAGGTGGGCCTGCCCGCGCACGGCCGCCGCCGGGTGCAGGGCCTGCGCCGGGAGGAGGTGGCGCAGCTCGCCGGGGTGAGCGTGGACTACTACATCCGGCTGGAGCAGGGCCGCGGCGGCAGCGCCTCGGACGCGGTGCTGGACGCGGTGGCCCGGGTGCTGCGGCTGGACGAGGTGGAGGCGGCGCACCTGCGCTCGCTGAACCGCCCGCCGAAGGCCGCGGCCGGCCGGGCTCGTGGGGACCGGAAGGTCCGCCCGGGGACGCGGCTGCTGCTGGACCTGATGACCGGGGTGCCGGCCTTCGTGCTGGGACGCCGGATGGACGTCCTGGCCTGGAACGCGCTGGGCGACGCGGTGAACGGTTTCTCCGACCGCGCGGGCGCCACGGCGGGTTCGCCGCTCAACCAGGCCAGGGACGCCTTCCTCGACCCCGCCGCCCGCGACTTCTACCCCCAGTGGGACGCCGTCGCCGCGGAGACCGTCGCCCAGCTGCGCCGGGACGCCGGACTGCACCCCGACGACCCGGCCCTGGCCGCCCTGGTGGGCGAACTGTCGCTGCGCAGCGAGGAGTTCCGTCGGCTCTGGGCGGATCACCTGGTGCGGGAGAAGACCAGCGGCGTGAAGCTGCTCCGGCACCCGCTGGTGGGCGAGCTCGAGTTCGGCTACGAGACCCTGACCGTCAACGGTTCGCCGGACCAGGTGCTGGTCGTCTACACCGCCCCGCCGGACTCGCCCACCGCGCAGAAGCTGGCCCTGCTGGCCAGTTGGACGGCCCCCGGCGCGGCTCCCGGTGTTGCGCCCGCCGCGCCCCCCACCCCGGACGCGTCCTGAAGCGGCGGCCCGGCCCGGGCCGTCATAGCCTTCGACCATGAGCGCCTGCGAAGACCTCGCCGTGGCCCCCCGGGACATCGATCCCCGCCCACCCGCCGACGGCTGCGCCGACTGCCTCGCCCAGGGCCGTCGGGACTGGGTGCACCTGCGGATCTGCCTGGACTGCGGCCACATCGGCTGCTGCGACTTCTCGCCGCAGCGGCACGCCACCGCGCACTTCCACGACACCTCCCACCCGGTGATCCGCTCGTACGAGCCGGGGGAGGACTGGCGCTGGTGCTTCGTCCACGAGGTCATGGGCTGAGCACGCTCCCCGCCTCCGCAGTGCGCCGGCTCGGAAGCCGGGTAAAATCCGGACATAACGCCCGTGCGGCCCCTCCGGTCGGCATCCGTCCGGCCGCGGCCGTCGAAGGGAGGCCGACGATGACCAAGCACACAGCGGGCAGCACCGCCAAGTTCCGCCAGGGCACCCAGGAGCTGCTGGAACGCCGGGGCATGGTGAGCACTCCCAGCCGGCTCGGACCCGAGTCGCGGGCCAGTGCGATGACCGCCGACGTCGGGCACGCCCACGGCGACGCCTTCCGCCACATCGGGCGCGACGTCACGTCCTCGGCGATGTACTCCAACCCGTCGATCCAGGGGGAGCTCAAGGGGCACCGGCACCGCGGAGCGGAGAAGCACTCCGCCCACTGACCGACGGCCCCTCGCCGAAGGCCCCCGGGGGCGGACGCCGCCGGTCCGGCGTCCGCCCCTGACGCGTGCTCAGGGCGCTGCCCCCGTGGGCCCGGGGGTTGTCAGCGAGGTGCGCTACGGTCGTCCCGTTCATCAGCACGCGGCGGCACGACGGGGGCGCACCATGGCCGATGTGATCGCGGAGGAGCCGGTCGAGCTCCGGTTGGAGCGGTACCGGACCGAACTCACCGGCTACTGCTACCGGATGCTGGGCTCGGTCTTCGAGGCCGAGGACGCGGTGCAGGAGACCATGGTCCGGGCCTGGCGCGGGCACAAGGGCTTCGAGGGGCGGGCCGCGCTGCGCTCCTGGCTGTACCGAATAGCCACCAACGTCTGCCTGGACGCGCTGAACGGCCGCAAGGGCCGCGCCCGTCCGATGGACCTCGCCGGCCCGGTGACGGTGGCCACCGCGAGCGACGCCCAGTTGCCCGAGGTGACGTGGATCGGCCCGGCGCCGGACGGCCGGGTGCTCCCCGAGACGGGGGACCCGGCCGAGGTGGCCGCCCAGCGCGAGTCGGTGAAGCTGGCCTTCGTCGCCGTGCTGCAGCGCCTCGCGCCCCGGCAGCGGGCGGTGCTGATCCTGCGCGAGGTGCTCGGCTGGAAGGCCGCCGAGGTGGCCGAACTGCTCGGCGTCACGGTGGCCTCGGTCAACAGCGCGCTGCAGCGGGCACGCGCCGTGCTCGCCGCCGACGCCTCGGCCACCCGCCCGGCCCCCGCGATGGACGAGGCGCACCGGGCGCTGCTGGACCGCTACGTCCGCGCCTTCGAGGCGTACGACATGGACGGCCTGGCCGCGCTGCTGCACGAGGACGTCACGCTCAACATGCCGCCGTTCTCGATGTGGCTGCAGGGGCAGGAGGAGGTCCGGGCGTGGATGCTGGGCCCGGGGCACGGCTGCCGGGGCTCCCGGCTGCTCCCGGTGACGGCCAACGGCGGCCCGGCGCTGGCCCAGTACCGGCCGAGCCCGGCCGGCGGGCACGAGCCGTGGGCGCTGATCGTGCCGGAGGTGTCAGAGGGCCGGATCACCGGGCTCACCAACTTCCTCGACACCGACGTGCTCTTCCCGCTGTTCGGCCTCCCGGCCCGGCTCCCCGCGGAGTAGGCCGGTCAGGGCGGCCGGTTCCACGGCGTCCAGCGGATCGTCCGCTCCCGGCAGCAGCGCCGCGAGCCCGCTGAACGCGAGCAGTTCCCGCAGCGGGCCGCTCGCGTTCAGCAGCACCACGCCCACCCGGTGCCGCCCGGCGGCCAGCCGCAGTCGGGCGAGGGCGTCGACGACGGCCAGGTCGGGGGCGGTCAATGCGCCCAGGTCGCAGGTCAGTACGGCTTCGGCCGCTGTGGTCTCCATGCGGATTGGACCGTCGCGGGGGCGCCGACTCATCGGTCCGGTCCGCATGGCCTCCGAACGGCGGTGGCAGAGTGGGGGGCGACCGAACCGCCCTGCCCCAGGAGGAACACCGTGACGGCTGAGCCCTTGAGATCCCGCGAGGAGTGGCTGGCGTCCCTGCCCCGGATCTACGCGGCGGCGGGCTGCCTGCTGCGCGACGAGTCCGGCCGGATCCTGATCGTGAAGGCCGGGTACCGCGAGCACTGGCAGTTCCCGGGCGGGACGATCGACCTCGGTGAGGGCCCGGTCGAGTGCGCCAAGCGGGAGTTGGAGGAGGAGACCGGCATCGTCAAGGAGACCGGCGACCTGCTGGCCATCTCCTGGACCCACGCCTCGAACGAACTCGACCACCCCGCCCAGCACTTCATGTTCGACTTCGGCACCGTCCCGGACGGCACCCCGGTGACCGTGCCGGCCGGCGAGCTGGACACCCACCGCTGGGCCCCGCCGGCGGAGGCGATGGACCTGCTCGGCCCGGCCCGTTCGGCCCGACTGCGGGCGGCGCTGGAGGCGGCCGTCGACGGCCGGGTCCGGATCGTCACCACCCACGTCTCCGGGTTCTGAGCGGAACGCGGAAGTGCCGTGCCCCGGGCGGTGGTTCCACCCCGGGCACGGCGGCCGACGGATGTCTCACTGCTGCTGCCCGGACTCCGCGTCCCGGGCGGCGATGATGGCGGCGATGGCCTCCGCGACGAAGGTCTCCGCCTCGGACTTGTCCACCTTCAGTCCGGCGAGCACGCCCTGGCCGTTCTCGAACTCCAGCAGCGCGAGCAGGATGTGCTCGGTGCCGACGTAGTTGTGGCCGAGCTTGAGCGCCTCGCGGAAGGTCAGCTCGATCACCTTCTTGCCCTGCGCGTCGTACGGGATCAGCGCCGGGATCGCCTGCTCGACGGCGGCCGGCAGGGCGGCGGTGGCCGCCGTCCGGACGGCCTCCGGGGTGACGCCCTGGGCGGCGAGCGCCTTGAGGCCGATGCCCTCGGGCTCGGTGAGCAGGCCGAGCAGGATGTGCTCGGCGGTGATCTCGGGGTTGGCCGCCTTCCTGGCCTCCTCCTGCGAGGCCACGATGACCTTGCGGGCCCGCGGCGTGAACCGGGCGAAGCCCTGCTCGGGATCGAGGTCGGCCGTGGTGCCCGGGCCCTTGGAGACGAAGCGCTTCTGGGCGGCCTGCTTGCTGACGCCCATGCTGCGGCCGATGTCGGTCCAGGAGGCGCCGGAGCGGCGGGCCTGGTCCACGAAGTGGCCGATCAGGTGGTCGGCGAGGTCGCCGAGGTGGTCGGCGGCGATGACCGCGTCGGAGAGCTGGTCGAGCGCGTCGGTGTGGACCTTCTTGATCGCGGCGATCAGGTCGTCGAGGCGCAGCGGAGTGGTGTTGGGAACAACGGGATTCTCCATGCGTCAACCGTAGGTTGTCGATCCGAGGATCGTCAACCATCAGTTGACGCTTACCCGTGGGTAGTTTGTTCTCGTTTCCGTCGAACGCTCCCGACGCCTTACGCGAGGGGCAGCAGCCGGTCCCGGACGGCGGCGATCCGGGCGGGCGTGACCCCTGCCGCGAGCAGGTAGCCCGCCGGGTCGAGGCCGTCGAGCGTGGCCTCCAGGGCGGCCTCGGCGGTGGCCCCGGCCTCGGCTAGCACCGCGTCGATCCGGCGGTACGGGTCCGGCAGGCCGAGCATCCCGTACAGCGGGCGGACGTTTGGGCCGCTCAGCAGGTAGTCCTCGGTGATCGCGGTCCGGTCGACCCCGGTCAGGGCGAGCAGCAGCAGGGCGGCCAGGCCGGTGCGGTCGCGGCCGGCGCCGCAGTGCACCACCAGCCCGCCGGGCCGGGCGTCGGCGATCGCGGTGACCAGCGCGGCGGCGGCGTGCGGGCAGTGCTCCAGGTAGGGGCGGAAGACCAGCGGGGTGCCGTCCAGCCGGCCGTGGGCCTCCCACCAGGCGGGGCCGGCCAGTTCGTCCAGCGGGACGCGGACCAGCTCGACGTCCTCGGGGAGCGGGAGGAGCGGCTTGTACTCCTCGGCGTTGCGCAGGTCGACCACGGTGCGGACACCGTGGTCGAGGAGGGAGTCCCAGCCCTCGCGGGTGAGGCGGTCCAGGTTGTCCGCCCGGGCTATCGCACCACGGGCGGTCAGCCGGCCGGAGGCGGTGGGCAGCCCGCCCAGGTCGCGAACGTTCAGGCAGCCGTCCCAGACGAGGGTGCGGTCCTCGGTGGTGGTCAGCGCGTCGGTCCGCATGGTGGGGCTCCCCGTTTCCTCGGTCGGGGGTCCGTTACCCCCTCGTTATAAGGACTCCCGGGAGATCCCGATGGTTCCTGACTGTTCGAACGGTCGAAACCGGCAGTTCAGCCAGTGGCCCGAGTGGGACTCAGGCGGCGGTCGGGGCCTCGGTCTCGGCCTCGACCAGCTTCTCGATCGGCTCGACCGCGATCTGGCCGAGCAGCGAACCGCCCACGATCGCGCCGATCATGAACACGGTGGACAGCCAGGCCATGGTCGAGACCGGCAGGGTGAAGGCGCCGACCACCCGGGCCGCGCACTCGGCCAGCAGGGCGGTGCCCCAGATGCCGGCGAACACCCGCTCGTGGCGGCGGAAGGCCCGCGAGGCGGCCGCCCGGCCCTCGACCAGCCGCTGCCAGGCGGCGGCGCGGTCCCGGTTGCCCTTGGTGACGAAGGGCATCAGCATCGGGGTCATCACCGGCCGGCCGATCAGCGCCGAGGCCAGGATCGTCAGCGCCACGGTGCCGCTCAGCAGGCCGTCCTTGGCGATCATCATCCGGGCGTCGCCGGTGACGAAGGTGAGCCCCAGGCCGGCCAGGTTGACCACCAGCATCAGCGAGGCCCACAGGTTGAGCTTGCGCTCGCGCAGCAGGCCGAGGACGGTCCGGCCGGCCGAGAAGGCGCTGCTCCAGGCCAGCGCGGCGAACTCGCTCAGGCCGCAGACCGAGTGCAGCAGGTAGTACCCGGCCAGCGGGGCGACCACGTCGAGGGCGAGCGGGCGGAGGCCGGAGACCAGCGGGTTGCCCGCCTTGGCGGCCTGGGCGGGAGCGGCGGTGGCGGCGGTGGCGGTCTGGCTGCTCATGGTGGGTTCCTCCCCCGACTGGTGACTGCGGGCCGCTGCCCGCGTCGTGCCTCCAGTCTTTCCGTCCGACCCTCCGTCAGAGCAGTGCCGTCTGTTCCGGGATCCGCATGACAGTTGTCACTGCGCGGCCCATGACACACCCGTTGACCTGCTCATTCGGCAGCGAACGTCCACAGCTCCCGGCCGGGGCGCGGTCCGCCTCGACGCGGCGCCACAGCTCCGGCGGACCGTAGTCGCGCACCGCGGTCTGCCCTGTGTCGTGCGGCCCCCGCCCTGGCCCCTGGTCGGGCACCAGGACTACGGGCGCGGTCGCGGCCCGAGTCGATTCGCATACCGACAACCTGGGCGGGGGCGGCATCCTGGGGTCGCAGGCGAACGACAGCCGTCGACGGGACCTTGGCCCCGACCGGTCCGGTCCTTCGACCGGAGCCGACCTGTTCGCCCGGATGGCGCATCATGTGGCGGGTGCAGAGTGCAGAACGCCCCGGAGCGGGCACCGGCAGCCCCCTCGGCCGGTCCGGACCAGTACCACCACCGGGCGGGGCCCCCGCTCCCACCGACCTGACCGAGGCGGTACGCGCCGCACAGGAGGGGGACGAACAGGCGTTCCGGCTGTTGTTCCGGACCGTCCAGCCGGGCCTGCTGCGCTACCTGAGAGTGCTGGTCGGCGGACGGCCGGAGGACGTGCAGGACGCCGAGGACATCGCCTCCGAGACCTGGCTGCAGATCGCCCGCGACCTGCGCGGCTTCTCCGGCGACGGGGACGGCTTCCGCGGCTGGGCCGCCACCATCGCCCGCAACCGCGCGATGGACCACCTGCGCGCCCGCCGCCGCCGCCCGGTCGCCGACCTGCCGTTCGAGTACCTGGTCGAGCTGGCCGGCGGGGACGACACCGCGCGCTCCGCGCTCACCTCGGTCGGCACCGCCGACGCGCTGGCGCTGATCTCCCGGCTGCCGCGCGACCAGGCCGAGGCGGTCCTGCTCAGAGTGGTCATGGAACTGGACGCCGAGAGCGCCGCCCAGGTGCTCGGCAAGCGGGCCGGCACCGTCCGGATGGCCGCCCACCGGGGGCTGCGGCGGCTGGCCAAGCTGCTGGAGCAGCCCTTCGCCTCCGGCGTCGGTATTCCGGCCGCGAAGGAGCCCGCGGAGGAAGCCGCCGGAAGACCCGCGAAAAAAAGTTCTCCGCAGGGTGTGACAGAACGCCGGGCCGCGACGCTGAAGGACATGAGATGAGCACCAACCGACCCCGTCGGATCGACCGTGATGCCGCCGAGCAGCTGCTCGGCGGTGCCGTGGGCGGCCCGTCGGCCGGGCAGGACGCCTCGCTCACCGGACCGGACGGTCCCGGGCAGCTCGCCCGGGTACTGGCCGCGGCCGCCGCCCCGGCGACGGCAGCGGAACTGGCCGGGGAGGAGGCCGCGCTGGCCGCGTTCCGGGAGGCGAGTCTCACGCCCGACCCCGTAGTGACCCCCGTCCGGAGACGATCGATGGCAACCGCCGCGCTGGCCAGGGCCTTCAGCACGAAGGCCGCTGCCGCCATGCTCGGCGCCACCGCGCTGTGCGGGGTCGCGGTCGCCGCCGGCACCGGAAACCTGCCGTCCGCCCTCGGCGGCGGCTCGACCGAGCCGGAGCACGCGGTGGCCACCTCGGGCAGCCCGGCCGACTCCACCCGCGGCGCCACCGGCAGCACCGCCTCCGGCAGCACCGCCTCCGGCTCCGCCGCCCCCAGCGGATCCGCCCGGCCGTCCACCGGCACCCCGGCCGACCCACGGCACGGCGTCGCCCCGTCCGCCCCCGCCTCACCCGGCGGACACACCGACCACCCCGCCCCGCCCGCCGCGCTGGTCCCGCTCTGCCAGGGCTTCGCGGACCGTACGGACAAGGGCGAGCGCCCCCGCCAGGTGGCCGCCGACCCGCTCTTCGCCCAGCTGATCGCGGCGGCCGGCGGAGCGGACGGCGTGTCGGACTTCTGCGACGGCACCCCCGGCCGCCCGAACGGCGACCACCAGGGCACCACCGGACAGCCGAGCCCGCCCGGTCGCGGCGGCAAGGGCAACACGAACGGCAACACGAACGGCAACACCAACGGTGAGGACACCAACGGCGGCAGCGGCGCCAAGCCCGGCAAGGGCGGCGTGACCGTCCCGACCCCACCGGCTGTACCCACCCTGCCGGACGCCCGTCCGAGCAGAACCGGCCCCCCCGAGGACGAGCAGTCGGCCCGGAGATGACCCCCAGAACTCCGGGTGGGCGGCGAGCGACTCCCCCCGGGCTCGCCGCCCATCCGGACCGCACCACCCCGCAGTAACCGCAGGACGCACAACCACCCGAACCCCGGGTGGCCGGTCGGCTCCCCCGTGCCAGCCGTCCACCCGGCCGGCCCCGGCCGGACCGGAAGGCGCTCTCCCCGGACGCGCCCCGGCCCGGCCGGCCCGGAACGTGCGGCCCGCCCGCCCGCAGTCAGGGCGGGCCGCACCCCGATCCGGCGGTCGGGGGACCGCTGCCCGGTCCCCCGGCCGCCACCCCCCGTCCCCCACTCCAAGGCGGCTATCGTGCACAGGTGCACGAGGCACCCCGGAACCCCGGGCCGCCGCACGTGAGGGGAGTTCCAGGTGATCGGACGGGCGCTGAACGGGCGTTACGAACTCGTCGAGATGCTCGGCGTCGGCGGCATGGCCACCGTCTGGCGCGGCGTCGACCGCGTGTTGGGCCGTCAGGTGGCCGTCAAGGTCCTCAACGGCGGCCTCGCCGACGACCCCCGCTTCGCCGAGCGCTTCAGCCGCGAGGCGCAGCACGCCGCCATGCTGGTCCACCCGAGGATCGTCATGGTCTTCGACTCGGGCGTGGACCAGGGCACCCCGTTCATCGTCATGGAGCTGGTCCAGGGCCGTTCGCTGGCCGCCGTTCTGGTCCAGGAGCCGAACCTGCCGGTGGAGCGCGCGGTCGGCATCGCGGCGGCGGTGTGCGAGGCGCTGGCGGTCGCGCACGCGGCCGGGCTGGTGCACCGGGACATCAAGCCCGGGAACATCATGATCACGGACGACGGCGGCGTGAAGGTGGTGGACTTCGGCATCGCCAGGGCCGGTTCGTCCAGCAACCTGACCCAGACCGCGAGCGTGCTCGGTACGGCCGCCTACCTCTCGCCCGAGCAGGCCACCGCCTCCGCCCTGGACGGCCGCACCGACATCTACGCCGTCGGCTGCGTGCTGACCGAGATGCTCACCGGCGAGACCCCGTTCACGGCCGAGTCCCCGGTGGCGATCGCCTTCAAGCACGTGAGTGAGCAGCCCCTGCCGCCGTCCGCCCGGCGCCCCGGCCTGCCGCCGGCCCTGGACGCCGTGGTGTTGCGCCTGCTGGCCAAGGACCCGGCCCACCGCCCGGCCGACGCCACCGCGGCGCGGGCCGAACTGCTCTCCACCGTTCCGGGCCTGGCCGTCGGCGACCCGACCGCCGAACTGCTCGCCACCACCTCGGCGGCCACCCAGCTGCTGCCGCCGGTGGCCCCGGTCCACCCGGACCAGCAGCACACCACCCTGCTCCCGTCGCAGGCGCCGCAGCACCCGGTGCCGGCCGCGACCTCCGTGATGGCACCGGTCCAGGCCATGCCGCACACCGCGCAGCCCGCACCCGCCCGGAACCGCCGCAACAAGCCCCTCGTCCTCGGCGCCCTGGGCATAGCCGGTCTGGCCGGGGTCACCGCCCTGGTGCTGACCGCCTTCGACGAGCCGGCCGGAAACGCCGCCGCCACCAAGGCACCCCCGGCCGCCGTCTCCGCCGCCCCCACCACCCCGGCCGCGGCCCCGACGACCGGCGCCCCCGCCCCGGCCGCCACCTCCGCCGCTTCCACCACCCCGACGGCGATCCCAGCACCCACCCAGGCCGTCCCGCGCAACCAGCCCGCAGAGGTGCAGCTGCAGTCGTTCCGTCAGGCCGTCGCCCAGGCGCAGATCACCAAGGAGCGCGACCGTCAGACGGAGCTGCTGCGGATCCTCGACGACACCGCGGCCCGGCTCAACGAGGGCAATCCGGACGACGCCGCGCAGCAGCTCAGGAGCGCCCAGAAGACGATCAAGGACCTGGGCAAGAAGCACGCCATCGACGTCCCCACCTACGCCAACTGGAACGCCCGCCTGTCCGCGCTCTACGCCACCCTCCACACCACCGCCAACTTCCAGGACGACTGAGCCGCTGCATCCCTGAGCCCGTTCGTCCGTCCACAGCCTGTGGACAGCCGGGAAGCCACACGCACGGACACACGCAGACGGACGGACCCTCACGACCGCCGCTGCGCCCGGCTCTCGACGCCTGCTCGCATGGTTCGCGACATCGTCCCGGCCGCCGAGGCGAGGAACACGAAGTTGTAGCCGATCTGCAGGACCACCAGCAGCCGCGGCGCCTGCCCGGCCGGGACGATGTCCCCGTAGCCGACGGTGGCCAGCGTGACGACGGTGAAGTAGAGCGCGTCGAGCCGGGTGTGCAGCCCGTTGAAATCGCCCGGCCGGGCGGCGATGACGTAGTAGCTGGCCGCGAAGACCGTCATCGCGAGGAAGATCAGGAAGGCCAGCCAGGCGACCGGGCGGCGCGCCCGGCCCGCCAGCACCGCCATGATCTTCGCCAGCAGCAGTCCGCTCAGCCCGACGAGCGCACCCGTGAACACCAGCCAGCTGAGCACCGGGCGTTGGTAGCCGAGGGCGCGCAGCGGCAGCGTGAAGTACGCGAGCATCAGCGCGGTGCAGGCGCCCAGCAGCCAGAGGGAGGCCGCCGGGTCGGGGTGCGACGGGTTCCGGGACATGTCCTGCCCAGCCTGACCCGATGGACCGTCGGCCGCCCGTCGGCCTCCTCCATACGGGGGTCCGGCCCCGGAACGGCGTCGAGCCCCGGGTGGAAGATCCACCAGGGGCTCGACGGGGAGTCCGGACGACTCAGGCGGTCGTCTCGGTGTGCTTGGTCTCGGCGGCCTTGGTCACGTTGGTCGGCGTGACGGCCGGGCGGTCGGCGCCCTGCTGGGGGGTGGCCGTGCTCTGTGCGGTGCCGGCGTCCGCCGGGGTGTCCTCCTCGCGCATCGCCTTGGTCTCCGCCTTCAGGATGCGCATCGACTTGCCCAGGCCGCGGGCCATCTCCGGCAGCTTCTTCGATCCGAACAGCAGGACTACGACCGCCAGCACCACCAAGATGTGCCAGGGCTCAAGACCGTTCCGCAGCATCCCTGGCCACCGGTCCCTTCTTGTCTAGAGTCACGGGTGGGCGCGAGCGCCCATGCTCGCCAGTATGCCTGGACCTGACGGCGAACGGATACACCGGCCGGGAAACGCTGGCCGAAAACCAGGTGCTGTGCGAGCGGATCGTGAACGACAGGGCCCCACCGGGGTGCCCGTTCACACCCCGCACCACGGCCGGTGCGATCAGTGGACGAACGGCACCAGCCGCTTGGACTCCTTCCGGTACTCCGCGTACGCCGGGCCGAAGGAGGCCAGCAGCAGCCGCTCCTCAGCGGCCGCGCTGTCCTCGCGGCGTCGCAGCAGCAGCTCGTAGGCGGTCCAGCACCGGTGTCCACCCCGGGTGGACGGCGCCCGGGGCGTGTCCGACCCGCCCTACGGCCGACCCGCTACGGCCGCCGCGCCAGCAGGTAGCCGCGCCGGGTGTCGGCCTCCTCGGGCAGGCCCTCCCGCTCCAGCCGCGCCTCGACGGCGAAGCCGGCCTCGGTGAGGCGGGCGGCGACGGCGTCGGTCTCCAGGAAGTGGAAGTCCACGTCGACCCGGTGTCCCCACCACTCGTCCAGCCGCCGCACCTCCGTGCCCAGGTGGAAGGAGACCAGCAGCACCCCGCCGGGCCGCAGCACCCGCCGCACCTCGGTGAACGCGGGCAGCAGTTCGTCCGGTTCCAGGTGGATCACCGAGTACAGCGCCACGGCGGCCGCGAACTCCCCGTCGGCGGCGGGAAGCGCCAGCAGGTCGCCGGTGCGGAACTCGGCCCCGGGATGCTCGCGTCCGGCCAGTTCGACCATCCGCGGCGAGAGGTCGATCCCGACCACCCGCGCGCCCCGTCCGGCCAGCCACCCGGCCACGTGCCCCGGCCCGCACCCCAGGTCCGCCACCACCCCGTCGGCCGCCTCCTCCACGACCGCCCCCAGCAACGCCCGGTCCACCGCCTTGTGCGCCAGCTCACCCCCGATCCGCTCCAGGTACTCCTCCGCCACCGTGTCGTAACTCCCGCGCACCCGCCCGTGACCGTTCACCATGTCCCCACCCTGGCACGCCCGCCCGCCCCCGCTCCGGGTCTTTCCGAATCCCGGTCCGGGCCCGGCCCGCACGGCGGAGAGCCCCCGCCCGGGTGGGCGGGGGCTCTCGATGACTCGCGTGGATCGGGGCCGTGGACGGGTCAGGCGGCGACGGGCTCCCGCTCCGGGGCCGGAGCCGGGGTGGCGGCGGGGAGGTGGCGCAGGAGGCGGTGGGCCAGGAGGGCGGCGCCGAGGGCGAAGACCAGGCCGACGACGGCGGCGACGTGCAGGCCGTCGGTGAAGGCGCCGCGGGCGGTCTCCAGCAGGTCCGGGCCGAGCCGTCCGGGCAGGTGGGCGGCGACGGAGACGGCGCCGCCGAGGGTGTCCTGCGCGGTGTGGGCGGCCGCGCCGTCGACACCCGCCGGGAGGGCGCCGTCCAGCTGGTGGCGGTAGACCGCGGCGCCCGCAGCGCCCAGCAGGGCGATGCCGAGGGAGCTGCCGAGTTCGACGGCGGTCTCGGAGGTGGCGGAGGCGGCGCCGGCCTGCTCGGCCGGGGCGGCGGTGACGACCATCTCGGCGGTCATCGTCATGGTGCCGACGGTGCCCGCGGCCAGGACGCCCGCCGCGGTGAGGATGAGCGCCAGCGGCGAGTGGGGGCCGACCTGGGTCATCATCGCGAAGCCGGCCGCGCCGACCACGAAGCCGCCGCCCATCAGGGCCGCCGGGCGGACCTTGCCGGCCAGCGCCGAGCTGATCCCGATCGCCGCGCCGACGCCGACGCTCGGCACCAGCGACCAGAGCGAGGCGGTGAACGGGCTCATGCCCTTGACCAGCTGCAGGTACTGCGAGGTGAAGAGGGCGAAGCCCATCATCGCGAACATCGCGAGGGTGTTGACGCTGATCGCCCCGCTGAAGGTGCGGATCCGGAACAGGCCCAGGTCGATCAGCGGGTTCGCCGCGGTGCGCTGGCGCCACCCGAACGCACCGGCCAGCAGCAGGCCGGCCGCGGCGGCGAGGGCGGGCAGCGGGCTCCAGCCGTCCACGGCGAGCGTCTTGACGCCGTAGACCAGCGGCAGGATCGCGGCGAGCGAGAGCGCGGCGCCGGGCAGGTCGAAGCGGCCGGTGCGGGCGGCGGTGCGGTACTCGGGCAGCAGGACGGGCGCGGTCAGCAGCACCAGGACCATCACCGGGACGGCCACCAGGAAGGCCGAGCCCCACCAGTAGTGGTCGAGCAGCAGTCCGCCCGCGACCGGGCCGAGGGTGGCCCCGGCGGTGAGCACGCCGCCCCAGGCGCCGAGCGCGATCTGCCGCTGCTTGGCGTCGTGGAAGGTGTTGCGGATCAGCGCGAGGGTCGAGGGCATCACGGTGGCCCCGGCGGCGCCGAGCAGGGCGCGGGCGGCGATCAGCTGTTCGGCGCTGCCGGACCAGGCGGCCAGCAGGGAGGCCACGGTGAAGCCCGCGGCGCCGATCATCAGCAGTCGGCGGCGGCCGATCCGGTCGCCCAGCGCGCCCATCGTGATGAGCAGCCCGGCCAGCAGGAACGAGTACACGTCCATGATCCACAGCTGTTGGGTGCCGCTGGGCGCCAGCTCGGTGGAGATGTACGGGACGGCGAAGAACAGCACGCCCATGTCCATGGACAGGACGAGCGTCGGGAGCAGGAGGACGGCCAGGCCGATCCATTCGCGACGGCCTGCGCGGCCGGTGGTTGCGGTCATGGGAAGGACAGTACGGGCGTGTCAGACGCTTGTCTAGTACGTATGTGTAAAACGTTAGTCCGAGACATCCGTGCAAGACATCTGTGCAGTCCTTCCGTAGGATTCAGGACATGGGAAACCGCGAAGACCTGATGGCCGGTGCCAAGCGCTGCCTGTACGAGAAGGGCTACGGACGCACCACGGCCCGCGACATCGCGACCGCCTCGGGCGTCAGCCTGGCCGCGATCGGCTACCACTTCGGCTCGAAGGACGCGCTGCTCAACGCCGCGATGATCGAGGCGATCGGCGAGATGGGTGAGGCCCTGGGGGCGGTGGTGTACGGCGCCAACCAGGTGTCGGACGATCCGGAGGTGCGCTTCGCGGCGGTCTGGGACGGCCTCCGGGACGTCTTCGTCGAGCACCGCGGGCTCTGGGCGGCCCAGTTCGAGGCCCTCGCCCAGGCCGGGCACAACCCCGAGCTGGCGCAGGCCTTCGAGGAGGTGCAGAAGGAGGGCCGGCTCGGCCTCGCCGCGGTGTTCCAGGGGGTGACCGAGGTGCCGGACACCGACGAGGAGCTCGCCCGCGGCGCCTTCTACCAGATCCTGCTGGCCGGCTACGTCGCCCAGTGGCTGGCCGCGCCCGAACTGGCTCCGAACGGGCAGGAGTTCCTGCGCGGGCTCCGGCTGGTCAGCGGCAGCGTGCTGGGGGCCGGCACTACGCGGTGACCGCCGTCAGCAGCACCACCGAGTCGACGTGGGCCAGCAGCCCGTGCCGCTCCTGCGGGACGGGCTCCAGCTCGCCGACGGAGAGCTCCAGCCGGCGCCCGGCGATGGTCAACGAGACCCGGCCGCGCAGCACCTGGACGCTCCCGGCGGTGGGCGGGGTGTGCTCGTCCAGCGCGGTGCCCGCGGTCATCGCGATCACGGTCTGCCGCAGCATCCCGTCGTGCAGCACCAGGTGGGCGCTGCGCCCGTGCGGACTCTCGGCCGCGCGGGCGGCGTGCTCCACGGCGAGCCGTTCGAGATCGGGCATCACGCCGCCTCCTCCTCAAGCCGGGGGTGCCCAGGCCGTGTGCCCAGGCTGGCGGACGCACCGGCGACGCGCACCCGGAGAGCCCCGGAGCGGGCCACCCGAGGTGCAGCCGCCGCCGACTGCCCGCATCGTGGAGGCATGGCGACCAACCAGAGGATCTTCAACGGGTTCCAGGTCAACCGCTCGCTGCTGGTCGGCGGCGTGGCACTGACCGGCATCGGATCGGTGCTCGGCGCGGCCGGGGCGGCGCTGGTGTGCGCGGCGCTGTTCAGCGCGGGCCGCAGCTGGGTGCGCGGCCTGGAGACACCGCCGACCGCGCTCGCCCAGCGGGCCCTGCACGAGGCGAGGGTGGCCTCCGCGGCCGGCTGGGAGGCCTGGCGGGCGGAGCACGGTTCACCCAACTGAGCCGACCGGGCGCGCCCGTGCGGACGGACGCGGCGGGCCGCCATGGGGGTGCGGCCCGCCGCAGCTTGACGCGGCCGTGACGCGCTCACAGCCCCAGCGACTTGGCGATGATGCTGCGCATGACCTCGCTGGTGCCGCCGTAGATCCGGAACACCCGGTTGTCGGTGTAGAGCCGGGCGATCGGGTACTCCAGGATGTAGCCGTAACCACCGTGCAGCTGCAGGCACTTGTCGATGACGGTGGAGGCCGACTCGGTGCAGAACAGCTTCGCCGCGGCCGCGTCCGCGACGGTCAGCTCGCCGTCCTGGTAGAGCTCCAGCGCGCGGTCCACCATCGACTGCTGCGCCAGCACCTGCGCCTGGCAGTCGGCCAGGGTGAACTTGGTGTTCTGGAACTCGGCCACCGCCTTGCCGAACACCTTGCGGTCCTTGACGTACTGCACCGCGAACCGCACCGCCGCCGCGGCCGCCGCGTACGCGCCGACGGCGATCGCCAGCCGCTCCTGCACCAGGTTGTGGGTCAGGTAGGAGAAGGCCCGGCCCTCCTCGCCGAGCAGGTTCTCCACCGGGACCTTGACGTCGCTGAACGCCAACTCCGCGGTGTCCGAGGTGCGCAGGCCGATCTTCTGCAGCTTGCGGCCGACCGAGTAGCCCGGCGAGGTGGTGTCCACGCACAGGATGGACAGCCCGGCCCGGCGGTTCTCCGGGTCGTACGGCGTGGTGCGGCAGACCACCAGGACGAGGTCGGCCAGCACGCCGCCGGTGATGAAGGTCTTGGCACCGTTCAGGACGTAGTGGGTGCCGTCCTCGGAGAGCCGGGCGGTGGTGGAGATGCCCGCGAGGTCGGAGCCGGCGCCCGGCTCGGTCATCGCGATCGCGGTCATGATGTCGCCGGAGACGAAGCCGGGCAGCCAGCGTTGCTTCTGCTCCTCGTCGGCGTACTCCAGCAGGTACGGCAGCACCAGCCCGGTGTGCACGCCGGAGGAGCCGAAGCTCACGCCCGCCCGGGCGGTCTCCTCGGCGATCACCGCCTGGTACTTGAACCCGCTCTCACCCGCGCCGCCGTACTCCTCCGGCACCTCGATGCCGTAGACGCCGAGTGCGCCGAGCTGGCGGTAGAAGTCGCGGGGCGGGTGGCCGTCGGCCTCCCAGCTCTCGTAGACCGGGACGACCTCGTTGGCGATGAAGTCCCGGATGGTCTCCCGGAAGGCCTCGTGGTCCTCGTTGAACACGGTGCGGCGCACGGCGGCGCTCCCTTCGACGGTGCCGGCCGGCGGGCCGGCGGAGGCGGAACGTGCCAGGTGGTGGCCCGACAAGTTAATCCCGGGTAGCCTCGACTGTCCAGCATTCCGGCGCCGGGGAAGGGGCCTGGGGAACGGGCCGGGAGGAGTCGTTCGGCGAGGCCGCGAAGTGAATCCTTGCTAGCCTTCGGGCGGGTTACGGACGAACGCGAGGGAGGCCCGCCATGGTGGTCCGACGGCCGCCCGGCCGACGCGCCCAGATCCTCGCCGTGGCCGCCGACCGCTTCCACCGCAGCGGCTACCACCAGGTCTCGATGACCGAGGTCGCCGCCGGGGTGGGCATCACCGCGCCCGCCCTCTACCGGCACTTCCGCGGCAAGCCCGAACTGCTCGACCGCGCCGTCCGGTTGGGCCTGGACGCGCTCGCCGACGGCCTGCGCGCGGCCGGCACCACCGCCGAACTCGGCGCCGCACTGGCCGCGGTGGCGGTCGGCCACCGCCCGCTCGGCACCCTGGTGCAGCGCGACGCCCGGCTGCTGCCGCCCGCTCGCCGGGCCGAGCTGCGCCGTGAACTCCGTGCGGACGTCGCCCTGATGGCTGCGGTGCTGCGCGCCGAACGGCCCGAACTGTCGGCTGCCGACGCGGAGTTGCTCTGCTGGTCGGCGCTCTCCGGCTGCGCCGGGCTGTCCTACCAGTCGGCCGCGCCGCAGCCCCGCCGGGCCGAGGCGCTGCTGCGCGAAATGGTCGCGGCCGTCCTCGCGGTGTCCCTGGACGGCACGGCCGCCGGGCCCGGTGCCGTAGCGGTGCCGCAGCCGAGGCCGCAGGCGCGCCGGGAGGAACTGCTCGCGGCGGCCGTCCGGCTGTTCCACCAGCGCGGCTTCGACAACGTCAGCACCGACCAACTCGGCGCCGCCGTCGGCATCTCCGGCCCCAGCGTGTACCGGCACTTCGACAGCAAGGCCCACCTGCTGGCCGCCTCCCTGGTGCGCAGCCGGGAGCGGCTCTGGCACGAGGTGGACGGCGCGATCGCGACCGCCGCCGGGCCGCGGGCGGCGCTGGCGGCCGGGCTCGGCGCGTACGTCGACTTCGCGCTGCGCAACGGCGACTACCTGGGCGCGATGCTCAGCGAGACCGAGCGGCTGGACCCGCCGGACCGCCGGGTCGCGGTGGACTTCCGGCGCGACTTCCTGCGCACCTGGGTCGGCCTGCTGCGGCAGGTGCGCCCGGAGGACGACGCGGTGGCCGCCCGGATCCGGGTGCACGCGCTGTTCTCGCTGGTCAACGACGGGGTGCGGAACCCTCCGCACAGCGCCAGGCCGGACCTCGGCGACTGCCTGCGGCGGCTGGGGCGGGCGGTGCTGGGGGTGCGGGAGTAACGCGCGGGCCGAGGCCCGGCCCCGAGTCGACGGGGCGGGCACCCGGCCCGGAACGGGAGGACGGCCTAGTAGAGGACGTGCGGGTAGTAGACCCGGGCGTCGAAGTTCCCGTTGCCCTGCAGGGCGCCGATGTTGCCGCCGTTGCCGGTCACGGCGAGGCCGTTGTTCTGGTTGCTCGCACCCGAACCGGTGGCGGTCTGCTGGGTGTTGACCACGTTGCCGGTGACCGTGCCGATGACGTTGCCGGAACCGACGTTGCTCACGACGCTGCTGTTGGAGTGGTCGTTCGCGCCGGCGCCGTTGTCGGCGTGCGCGGTGGCGGCACCGACGCCGACGAGGAGGAAGGCCCCGAGGGCGGTGACGGCGGTGGCTGCGCGAATACGGGACACGCTGGTCTCCCTGGACTGGAAGTGCGAATGTGGCGCGATCCGGAGTGGCCGCCCCGGAGCGCCGTTGCCTGACGTCGCATGATCAGCATTCACCAGCGCCGTGGACGAACTCCACCATACGGGTGGCAATTCCCTCGATCGTGGGGAATCGGTCAATTGGAGTTGACCAGAATCCGTCATTTCGGCAGGGCGGGCTGATGCATAGAAAGAAATGGTCGACAGATTGTCGCACTGGCACACTGGGGACCCATGTCTGAAGGTGCCACGACCGAGCCCACCCCCGCCGAGGACCTGCGCACCACCGAGGTCGACCTCGGCGGCCTGGTGAACGTCCTCGCCACCCATCTCTACTCCACCCCGCTGGTCGCCCTGCGCGAACTCGTCCAGAACGCCCACGACTCCCACACCCGCCGGCTCCTGGAGGACCCGGACGGCGAGCACCGTCCGCTGATCCGGGTGCGCGCCGACGCCGCGCGGCGGACCGTCGCCATCGAGGACACCGGGGCCGGCCTCACCGAACCGGAGATCCACGCCTACCTCGCCACCGTCGGCACCGGCTACACCCGGATGCTGCGCGAACTCACCGGCAACCAGGAGCTGATCGGCGCCTTCGGCCTGGGCTTCCTCTCCGCCTTCTCGGTCGCCGACGAGGTGACCGTCACCACCACCTCGCACCGCGAGCCGCAGCTCGGCCACCGCTACCGCAGCCGCGGCGGCGAGCACTACCAGGTCGAGCCGGTGCCCGCCCGTCCGCAACCCGGCACCGTGGTCGAGCTGGCCCTCAAGCCCGAGCACGCCCACCTCGCCGACGAGCACGCGCTGCGCGAAGTCCTCGCCCGCTACTGCGTGTTGCTGCCCATCCCGGTCTTCGTCGGTGAGGACGAGCAGCCCGTCAACTCGGTCCAGGTGCCCTGGCGCCGGCCGGTGCCGGGGGACCAGTACGCCGCCCGGATGCGCTTCGCCACCGCCTTCGGCCGCCGCTTCGAACCGCTCACCGCCTTCCCCGTGCCGCCCGTCCAGGGGGAAGGGGCCGACGACGGCGCCACCGACGCGGTCGGCCTGCTCTGGGTCCAGGACGGCGGCACCTACGGCAGCAGCGACAACCGCGACCTCGCCGTCTACCTGCGCGGCATGCTGCTCGCCGAGGACGCCCGCGACCTGCTGCCCAGCTGGGCCGGGTTCATCGGCGGAGTGATCGAGTCCAACCGGCTCACCCCCACCGCCAGCCGCGAGGACCTCCAGCGCGACGAGCACTACCGCGCGCTGCAGCAGGCCCTCACCGACGCCATCGTGGACGGCCTGTACGAGACGGCCCGGCTGCGGCCGGCCGCCTGGCGCCGGATCCTCACCCGGCACGGTCAGGACCTGCTCGGCGCCGCGCTCTGCGACGAGCGGCTGTTCACCCTGCTCGCCGACGACGTCCCGGTGCCCACCTCGCAGGGCGACCTCACCGCGGGCGGGCTGCGGGCGGCCGGCGGGGGAGCCGTGCACGTCGCGCTCGGCAGCGGCGGCGGCTTCGAGGAGATGCTGTACCGGGCGATGCGGGTGCCGATCGCCCGCGGCGAGCGCTACGCCGTGCTGCCGTTCCTGCGCCGCTACGCCCAGCTGCGCGGCTGTCGGCTGGTCGAGTTGGGCAGCGAGCAGGGCAACCGCGAACTGTTCCGCGACCCGGAGCGCCCGCTGCCGCCCGAGGAGTCGGCCTGGCTGTCCGGCGCCCTCGCCGACCGGGGCGAGCAGCTCGTCCCGGCCCGCTTCGACCCGCCCGGCCTGCCGCTGGTCCTGGTGCCGGACCGCGAGGCCGAACTGAAGGCCCGGATCGAGGACGACCAGGCCGACGCCCGGATCCCCTCCGCCGCGCTGCGGCTGGCCCGGGCGTTCACCGCCCGCACCGACGGCGAGGTCAGGGCCCGGCTGTACCTCAACCTGGCCTGCCCGGCCGTCCAGGACCTGCTCGTCGCCTACCGGGCCGGGCACACCGGCAGCGCCACTGCGGCCGGGCTGCTCCGCTCGCTCAAGGTGATCATGGCGGCGGCCTCGACCGGCCCCGCCGAGGGGGACCTCGGCGTCGCGCTGGCCGGCATCGGCACCGCCGTCTCCGCCCTGACCGCCGCCGTCCCGGCCGGCCTCCCGGACGTCCCGGACAGCCCCGGCGACCTCCGGGACCAGGCGTGACGGACCGCCCGGCGGGCGGACTGTCAGTGGCCCGCGGTAGACAACTCATCAGCACGACGCAGGGGGAACGGACATGACCACCGACATCTGGGCCTGGGTGCGCGACACCCACCAGCAGCTGCACGCGGCCGGCCACGGGCGGCTGGCCGACGCCATGTACGAGCTGCCCGAGCACGCCACCGAGGGGCGCAACGAGCAGCTCGACGCGGTCTACCCGGAGGCCGTCGCCTCCGCGCGGGCCCTCGGCCTGCCCTGGGTCGAGGTCTACCTGCGGCACTGGCGGATGCAGAACCTGCTGAACAAGCGCCAGCAGGGCGAGTCCGTCCTGCCCGAGGTGGTCGACCTGCTGGACTTCGCGCACCGGGAGGAGACGGCTGGCTGCCCCCAGTCCGTCTGCGTGGTGCAGGACTTCGCGATCTGCCACGCCCGGGTCGACGGCCCCGGCTACGTGCGGGAGCGCCTTGAGGTGGTCGGCGAGACGCTGGACCGGATCGAGCCCGGCCGCGCCTGCTTCGACTGCCTCTCCCGCGAGTACTCCGACGCCCTGGAGGACGACGGCCGGCCCGCCGACGCGCTCGCCCACCTGGACACCGCCGCCGCCCGGATGCGGACCGCGGGCCAGCAGGTCTCGCTCCGCTTCCACCGGGCCCGGGCCGGCACCCTGCACCTGCTGGGCCGGCACGAGGAGGTGCTCACCCTGCTGGACACCGCCGACCAGGCGGCCAGGGCCCGGGGTGAGAAGCTCGACGAGAGCGACCGGCGCTCGGGCGCCCTGCAGCGGGCCCGCGCGCTCGCCTCGCTCGGGCGCACCGAGGAGGCGCTCGCCCTGCTGCCCGAGCGGGCCGAGGCCGAGCGGCACGCCGACCTGCGCCAGAGCTGGACGGAGACGGTCGAGCTGCTGATCGCGGCCGGCGCCTGGGAGAACGACGCCGAGCTGGGCGCTGTGCTGGCCGGCTGGGTCGGCTACCTGGACGGCACCGGTTCGCACCGCCCGTGCGTGGACCTGCTGCTGGCGGCCGGTCGGCTGGCGCTCGCCCGCGGCGCCCGTACGGTGGCGCTCACGCTCGCGGCCACCGGGGAGCGTAAGCTCACCCGGTTGCGTCGCACCGCCGGCGTGGCCGAGCAGGTCGCCGCCCTGCGCGCGGCCGCCGAAGCACTGCCGGTGCCCGAGCTGCCCGTCCCGCCCGGCGAACTGACGGCGTACCTGGCCGAGGCCCGGGTGCCCTTCGAGACCGGCGCCGACCTGCTCTCCGTCGCCCTGGGCCGGTACCGGGGTGAGCAGGCCGGCGCCACCGACCTGGCCGTGCTGCTGGCCAACGTGCTCGGCGGCCTCGGCCACGCCCGGGCCGCCGTCGACCTGCTGTGGCAGCGGCTGGACGCCGACCCGGGCAGCCAGGAGCTGACCGGCACGCTCGGCCAGGCCCTGATCGAGGCCCGGGACGCCGAGGGCGTGCGCCGCCTCGCCGACCGGCTGGCCGCGACCAGCCCGGCCGACGGGCACTGGATACGCGCCCGCTGGGCCGCCGCCGAGGAGCGCTGGGCCGAGGTGCTGGAGCAGTGCGAGGCGATCCTGGCGCTGGAGGCGAGCCGGATCAACACCCGCCGGCTGGCCGCGGCCGCCGCCACCGAGCTGGGCGACCACGCCACGGCGCAGCGCCTCTACCAGGAGCTGCTGGAGCACGCCCTGCCCGCCGAGGAGGCGGGGGAGGAGGAGCTCCACCGGACGGTCCAGGAGCCCGACCTCTGGCACCTGATCACCGCGGCCAGCGCCAACCGGGACTGGGCCGTGGTCCGCTCCGCCGGCGCGCGGATCGGCATCGAGTTCGACGAGCCCGAGGGCCCGGTGGACGAGGAGTGGCAGCTGATCAGCGTCCGCGCCACCCGCACCAACGGCACCAAGGCCGACCTGCCCGCCGTCCGGACGGGCCCGGCCACCGCCCGGATCCTGCCGGTGCTGGGCGCGGACCTGACGCTCAACCACGGCGACGTGGTGGTCTTCGCCCCGGCCCTGCTGGAGCGCCCGCCGGCCGAGGACGCCGCCGAGGAGGAGCGGGAGAACTGGCGCCCCACCTTCGGGCTGCTGACCCTGCTCGACCCGGCCGGCTACACCACCTACTGGATCGACGGCGTCCGGCCCGGGGCCGAGGCCTGGGTCGGGTTCCGGGACGAACTGCGGGCGGCCGGCTACGCGCTCTGGGTGTACAGCGGGGAGCAGTACCGGCTCTCGGACCCGGAGCGGGAGGACGGCGACCTGCCCGGCGTCTACGCCGCCCTCGGCGTCCCGCCGACCGCCTCGGCCGAGCACGCCGACGCGCTGCTGCACGAGCTCACGGCCGGCTGGGAGCACCCGGTGACCTGGCTCGACCTGGCCGACGCGGCGGGGGCGGACCTCCGCCGGCACACGGAGATCATCGAGCGCTACGACATCTGAGCCGTCCGGTTCCCCGGCCCGGTGCGGTCGGCGGGCCCCGCGCGGAGCCGGTCCCCTTCGTCCAGGACAACGTCGAGGCCATCCTGGTCGGCATCGTGCTGGTCCCGGTGGTCCCGGTGGCGGTCGAACCGCTCCGGGCCCGCCGCTCCGGAGCGGAGCCCGCCGCCAGCCACCGCGCCGGGTAGGCGCCCGGGGCCGCCGCGGCGGGACGTCGCGTACATGTGCGTCCAGCTGTTCGATCAGGCAAGGTGTAACCCGAGATCGAACGGTGGCCGGCGGCCACCAGGGGCGGCAAGGAGCGGAAGTGCCTAAGCGGGGCCGACCGGGTGCGGGCAAGCGGGCGAGGGGAGGCCGGGCGGTCCGCCAGGTGGGGCAGACACCGCCCAAGCCGGTGCACCCCGCCGAGGCGCCGCCCACCGAGGGCCTGCTCGGCCACCCCGCTCCGCCCGTCGAGCCCACCATCGAGGTGCCGTTCGCCCCGCCCGTCCCGGAGACCAGGGGCCTGCTGGCCCCCGAGCCGGAGCCGCAGGCCGAGCCGCGGCCCGAGCCGTCGCAGCCGCCGCTGGAGCCGCACCCCGAGCTGACCGTCGACCTGCGCCCCCGGGACGCGGTCCCCGGGCGCCCGGCCTCCGAGCGCCCGGCCTCCGAGCGCCCGGCCCGCCGTCGTTCGGTCGCCGAGGACACCCTCACCCCCGAGGAGTGGCGCGCGGCCGGCTACACCCCGCCCACCGGCATCCCGCTCCCCGAGCTGACCACCGGCGCCCCCGGCGAGGTGCCCTGGCCGGACCGGATGCGCACCCTGCTGCGCACCCCGATGTCCGAGCGCCCCGCCTTCGAGCGGACCGCCCGCGAGATGCACCCCTCCGCGGGCGCCGCCCGCAACGTCCCGCGCATCCTCGACCTGACGCTGCGCATCGGCGAACTGCTGCTGGCCAGCGGCGAGGCCGCCGAGGACGTCGAGGCGGCGATGCTCGGCATCGCGCACGCCTACCGGCTGGACCGCTGCGAGCCGCAGGTGACCTTCACCCTGATCGGGATCTCGCACCAGCCCTCGCTGGTCGAGCCGCCGGTCACCGCCGACCGCGTGGTGCGCCGCCGGACCTCCGACTACACCCGGCTGAACGCGGTCTACCAGCTGGTGGCCGACATCACCGCGGAGAAGGTGACGGTCAACGACGCCTACCGCCGACTGGCCCTGATCCGCCGCAACCGGCACCCGTACCCGGCGTGGCTGCTCGCCCTGACCACCGGTCTGCTGGCCGGCGCGGCGACCTTCCTGGTCGGCGGGCGGATCGACGACAAGGCCTGGCTGGTCTTCGCCAGCGCCTTCATCGCGGCCGTCCTCGGTGACCGGCTGGCCTCCGCGCTGGCCCGCCGTCGGCTGCCGGAGTTCTACCAGTTCGTGGCGGCCGCGATGCCGGCCGCCGCGTCCGGGATCATCCTGTCCTTCAACGACTGGGGCCTGCGCGGCTCGGTGGTGATCACCGGTGGCCTGTTCGCCCTGCTGCCCGGGCGCGCCCTGGTCGCCGCCGTCCAGGACGGCCTGACCGGCTTCTACATCACCGCCGCGGCCCGGCTGCTGGAAGTGATCTACCTGGTCGCGGGCATCGTGATCGGCGTGATCATGATCCTCTACCTGGGCGTCGGCTTCGAGGCGAGGCTCAAGCCGGACGAGAGCCTGGTGGGCATCAGCTACCCGCCCGTCCAGATGGTCGCCGCGATGCTGCTCACCCTGGCCTTCGCGATGCTGCTGCAGACCGACCGCCGCACCCTCGCGCTGGTCACCGTCAACAGCGGCATCGGCTGGGCCAGCTACGGCGCGCTGGTCTACAACGCGCACGTCAATCCGATCGCGGCGACCGGGGTGGCGGCCGGCCTGGTCGGCCTGTTCGGCCAGCTGATGGCGCGCTACCGCAACGGCTCGGCGCTGCCGTACGTGACCGCCGCGATCGGCCCGCTGATGCCGGGTTCGGCGCTCTACCTCGGGATGCTCGCCTTCGCCCAGGGCCACTCCAGCACCGGTCTGGTCTCGGTCTTCCGGGCGGCGGCGATCGCGATGGCGCTGGCGGTCGGGGTGAACCTCGGTGGCGAGATCGCCCGGCTGTTCCTGAAACTGCCGGTGGGAGCCGAGCTGCCCTCGCTCTACCCGGCGGTGCCGCGCCGGGCGGCCAAGCGCACCCGGGGATTCTGACCGGGGGCCGGGCCCCGGACCCGGTGACGGGAACGCCGGGATCCGTGTCGGACCGGTATTGGGCCGGTATTGGGCCGGTATTGGCTTCCGGGCCATGTCGCGGCAGGCAGGACGCAGCACCAGGAACGAAGGTAAGACCCATGTCGACACTGCTGGACAGCTACCGCGAGCACATCGTCAACGCGCAAAAGCAACCGCTGTTCCTGCTGCTGATCGGCTTCATCACCTCCTTCGTCTTCATCCGGTTCAGCGTGCGGATGATCCGTGCCCAGGTGCGCTGGTGGCCCGGCAACGTCACCCCCGGCGGCCTGCACATCCACCACATGGTGTTCGGTCTGGGCTTCCTGCTGGTCGGCGGCATGGGGGTGTTCGCCGCCTACGGCACGCCCCCGTGGATCGACTGGTTCGGGCTGCTCTTCGGCATCGGCTGCGGCCTGGTGCTGGACGAGTTCGCGCTGATCCTCCACCTGGACGACGTGTACTGGAGCGAACAGGGCCGCAAGTCGGTGGACGCGGTGATCTTCGGGATCCTGTTCACCGCCCTGCTGCTGATCGGGTACGTGCCGTTCGGCGCGCTGCCCGGCGAGGACACCCGCTGGGGCCTGATCACCGTGATCTCGGTGAACGCGCTGGCCTCGGTGATCACCTTGCTCAAGGGCAAGGTGTGGACCGGTCTGCTCGGGATCATGATCCCCGGCCTGTCCTGGATCGGCGCGGTCCGGCTGGCCCGCCCGAGCAGCCCGTGGGCCCGCTGGCGGTACACCACGCGCTCCCGCCGCCGGGCGCGTGCGCTCCGGCGCGAACGCCTGCTGCACCGGCGGGCGGACCGTGCCCGCACCTGGCTCTTCGACCTGATCGCCGGCGCGCCCGACAAGGTGCCCGCCAACCACCCGGCCGCCCACCGGGTCGCCGAGCGGATGGCCGCCCGGGCCTCCGCCCACCTCGACGCGCACGCCGCCCGGGCGCTGGCCCGCCGCCGGGCGCGGCTGGCCGACCGCCGCTCCGCGGCCGTGGCGGCGGCGCACCCGCCCGTGGCGCACCCGCAACCGGTGGAGGGGGCCGCCGGTAGCGTCCCGGGCCGCTCGGCCGGGGCGCAGCAGCGCCGCCGTACGGTCCGCGCCGGGCGCAACCGGACGTACGGGGTCGGCCCGACCGGGGCGGAGCGCCGACCCGAGCGGCACCCCCACGTGCGGACGAGGACCCGCCGGATCCACCGGTAGTTCGTATGCCCTGTGCGCCTGGCTGGAGTTGATGCCTGGTCGGATCATCGGATGGTCACCCGGCCGGCGGAGCGCGTTCGAGGTGTGAACGGCGCAGGAGTTGAGAACATGGGCGAAGAGTGACCGTTCTGTCACGTGATGGGATGATTCGTCGGAGCTCCCGCCGCCCGCCCGCCGCCCGCCCGCGCGCCGCTCGGCATCCGTCGCCGTCCCCTCCGGACCCGTGAGAAGGGATGTCTCGTGGCGCGCAGGATCCTGCCGACCCTCCTGTTGTCCCTCACCGCTCTGCTCGGGCTGCTCCCCGCGGCCCAGGCCGACCCGGTGGATCCCGACCCGGCGGCCGGCCGGCCACCGGGCGGTCAGCTCTCGGGCGGCCGGTCCCCGGTGGGTCAGCCTCCGGGCGTTCAGTCCCCGGCGGGCCAGGGCCCGTACCCGTCCACCGAGGAGATCGACCGCTCCCGCGCCGAGGCCGACGGCAAGGCCGCCTCCGCGGCCGCGCTGGAGGCCGCGCTCACCGCCGCCCGGGCCGAACTCGACCGGGCCGGCCGCAGCGCCGAACAGGCCGTCGAGGCCTACAACGGTGCCCAGCTCGCGCTCACCCGGGCCCGGGCCGAGGAGACCGCCGCCAACCGGCACGCGGCCGCCGCCGAGGCCGCGCGTTCCGAGGCCGCCGAGGACGCGGCCCGGCTCGCCGCCGAAACGTACCGCCAGGGCGCGGGCGCCGAACTGTCCGCGCTCAACGCCCTGCTCGGCGCCCACGGCCCGCGCGAGGCGGGCGACCGCGCCGCCGTGGTCGGCGTGGTCAGCGAGCGCACCCGGCAGATCCTCGACGCCGCCACCTCCACGGCCGCCGCCGCCCGCAGCGCCTCCGCCGCCGCCCGCACCGCCACCGGGGCCGCCGAGAAGGCCGCCGCCGAGGTCGGCGCGGCCAGGACCAGGGCGCAGCAGCGGCTCGCCGCCCAGCAGGGCGAGGTCGCCGCCGCCGGCCGGCGCCGGGAACAGCTGCTCACCGAGCTGGCCGCCGCCCGGAACACCACCGTCGAGCTGGAGCGCGAGCGCCGCGAGGCACTGGAGGCGATCGCCACCCGGGAGGCGGAGGCGGCCGCCCGCGCCGCCGCCGAGCAGGCCGCCCGGGAGGTCGAAGCGGCCGCGGCGGCTGCTGCTGACGCGGCCAGGGCCCAGGCGCTACCGCCCTCCGCCCACCCCTGGTCGGCGGAGGGCGCGTCCGCCGCCGTCGCCTTCGCCAAGTCCAAGATCGGCCTGCCCTACATCTGGGGCGGCGAGGGGCCGGAGGGCTACGACTGCTCCGGGCTGACCATGATGGCCTGGCGCGAGGGCGGCAAGCAGCTCAACCACTTCGCGGCCGACCAGTACGCCCAGTCCACCCCGATCAGCTACCGCCAACTGCGCCCCGGCGACCTGGTCTTCTGGACCGACACCGGCCGCTCCGCCGACATCCACCACGTCGGCCTCTACATCGGCGACGACCAGATGATCGAGGCCCCGCGGGTCGGCATGCCGGTCAAGCAGGCCAGCCTCTGGATCATGGGCACCCCGGACTACTACGCCCGGCCGTAGCAGGCCGGCGTACTGCGCCCGCGCCTACGGCCGACCGGTCAGCTCCCGGACCGGGGCCAGCAGCTCGCGAGGGCTCCCGGGCGCGGATGTCGGTGGCTCGCGCTAGCGTGGCCGCCCCGACCACTTCTGAGGAGGCGTCGTGCAGCTGCGGAACGTCGAACCGGGCGACGCCGAGGCGTACGTCCGAATGCGGTGCGACGAGGCGATGATGGCCGAGCTGGGTGGCCCGCTGCCCCGGGAGAAGGTGGAGGCGCGGCTGCGCAAGGACCTCGCCCTGGTGGCGGTGGACCGCGCCTGGATCAAGGTGATCGTGCCGGACGGCGAGGCCGGGGGCGGCGGGGCGGCCGGTCTGGTCACGCTCTGGCAGGACGAGGAGGACGGCGTCGCCGTCTCCGAGATCGGCTGGATGGTGCTGCCCGAGTTCCAGGGCCGCGGCCTCGCCAAGGCCGCGGTGCGGCAGGTGCTGGACGCCGCCGCGGCGGACGGCCGGTGGGGCGAGGTACACGCCAACCCGGGGGTGACCAACGGCCCGTCGAACGGGATCTGCCGCTCGCTCGGTTTCCGGCTGCTCGGCGAGCGGGACGTCGACTTCGCGGACCGGATCCTGCGCACCAACCACTGGGTCGTGACGCCCGGGCGGCACCACGGATCGCCGGCCGGGTCGAGCACCGAATAAACCGGGTGACGCCCCAGGTCAGCAGCCGTACGGTGGCCGGATGGGCAAGAACATCGATGACACGGCCGTCGACGCCGTGAACGGGGTCCAGGTCCGGGCCGTCTCCGTGGACGAAGTGGAGGAATGGAACCGCGCGCTCAACTTCGGCTTCCTGCAGCCGCACAGGGGCATCGCGCTGGAGCTGCGCCGCCGCAAGTGGCAGCCGGGCCGGATGCTGGCCGGCGTCGACGACGGCCGCCAAGTCGCCACCTTCCGCAGCTTCGACGTCGAACTGACCGTCCCGGGTGGGGCTGTCGTCCAGGCCGACGCGATCACCAACGTCACGGTCAGCGCCACCCACCGCCGCCGCGGCCTGCTCAGCGCGATGATGCGGCGGGACCTCGCCTCCGCCGCCGAGCGCGGCTGCGCGGTCGCCATCCTGGCCGCCGCCGAGTACAACATCTACGGCCGGTTCGGCTTCGGCCCCGCCACCCGGGGCTGCGGCTGGCGCATCGACCTGCGGCGCACCCGCGGTCTGCGCGAGGGACTGCCCGGTGTGCCCGGCGGCCGGATCGACTTCGTGACGCTGGCGGAGCAGCGCGAGCTCGGCGCCGAACTGTACGACCGCTGGCGGCTCACCCAGCCGGGCGCGATCGCCCGCGACGAGATCTGGTGGGAGCGCAACGCCAACGAGATCCAGGTGCCGGGCGACGACTTCAAGGAGCCGTTCACCGCCGTCCACCGGGACGCCGACGGCCAGGTCACCGGTCTGGTGATCTACCGGATCGACAACAAGTGGGACGGCGCCTACCCCGACTGCACGCTCACCGTGGACGAGTTCATCGCCCTCGACCTGCCCACCGCCGTCGAGCTGTGGCGCCTGGTGCTGTCCGTCGACTGGGTGAGCAAGGTCGTGGTGGACAGCGTCGCCCCGGACGACCCGCTGCCGCTGCTGCTCCAGGACCCGCGCGCGGCCACCCCCCACGAGGCGAACGCCGACCTCATGTGGCTGCGGCTGCTGGACGTCGAGGCCGCGTTCGGCGCCCGGACGTACGGCGCCGCGGGCCGGGTGGTGCTGGAGGTCGAGGACCGGCTCGGCTACGCCTCCGGCCGCTTCGCGATCGAGGTCGCCGAGGACGGCACCGGTCGCTGCACCCGCACCACCGACGGCGCCGATCTCGCCCTGGACGCCTCCGAGTTGGGCTCGCTGTACCTGGGTTCCGAGACGGCCCCGAGGCTGGCCGCGGCCGGACTGCTGACCGAACTGCGTCCGGGCGCGGCGGCCGCCGCCGACCTGCTGCTGCGCACCCCGCTGCGGGCCTGGACGCCGACCGAGTTCTGAGCCGCCGGGAACCACGGCGGAGGCCGGCCCACGGATCGTGGGCCGGCCTCCGTCATTGCGCAACTACTGGGAGCGGAAGCCTACTTGACGGCCGTCTTCCCGATCGTGGGCAGGATGAAGTCCTGGATCAGCCCCTTGGCGTCCCGCACGATCGGCCGGAATACCCGATAGCGCGACAGGTTGATCACCCGGGCGGCCATCGGCGTCGAGCGGCGGACGAACTCCCTGGTCCGCTCGGTGTCCTCGGTCCGGTCGAAGACCCAGTAGAGCACCACGACCATCAGGTTCAGCCAGAGCACGTCGGGCAGCAGCTCGACCAGTTCGGCGTCCAACTTCGGTGCCAGGTCGGAGCCCTGCAGGACGTCGCGGAACAGCTCGACGGCCGTCGCCCGGGCGGGGTGGGACTCGTTGGAGAACGGGCTCAGCGAACTGGTCGGGTCGGCCGCGGTGCGGAAGAACTGGGCGGCGAACTCGTGGTACGGCGCGGCCGTGTCGAGCCAGGAGGTCAGCGCGATCTGCAGTCGCTCGGCGAAGTCGCGGGTGTGGGCCATGCGCCGCCTGGCGTCGGCCGCGTGGTCGTGGGTCATCCGGTCGTAGAACCCCTGGATCAGGAATTCCTTCGCGGAGAAGTAGTAGTAGGCGTTGCCGACCGACACGCCCGCCTCGGTGGCGATGGCGCGCATCGTGGTCTTCTCGTAGCCCCGCTCCTGGAACAGCCGCATGGCCGTCTCCAGGATCAGTGCCCGGGTCGCCTCGCTCTTGTCGGTCTTGGGCTGGGCCCGGCCGCCGGGCATGGGCCCGCCGTCCGTGCCGGGTGCGGCCGAGGCGCCGGCCGCACCCTTCTCGCCGTCCGTTCGGTTCGTCGCTGCCAGGTCGTCCACGGGCACGAGCCTAGCCGGAGACGACGCTCCACCCGGTGTCGGTGCTGTCGGTGCTCGCGGCACCGGATGCCCCCTCCGCATCCGGTGCCGCGCCCACCGCCCCGGTGATTTTGAACGCGTTCAAAAGCTTGGCAGAACTGTAGACGTAGTGGTTGAACATGTTCAACTCCATCTCTGTGGGAGGCTCGTCACATGACCGGATCAGGGCGGATCACCATTCGGCACGGCGGAGAGCGGGATGCCGTGCGCATCGCGGACCTGCACACCGAGAGTTGGTGCACCAGCTACCGCGGGATCGTCCCCGACGGAGCGCTCGGGGACGGACTGGCCGCCCAGCGGCGCGAGCTGTGGGAGCTGCGCCTGACGGTCGACTACGGGACGCCGGAGAACACGCCCGTGCTGCTGATCGCCGAACGGGCCGGAGAACCGGCCGGGTTCGTCTACCTGGTGCCGCAGCCCGACGGCGGGGTGCTGGTGGACAACCTGCACGTCCGCCCGGGCCTCACCGGCGGTGGCATCGGCCGGGAACTGCTGGCCGCCGCCCGCGCCGAGGTCGCCACGCGGTACCCCGGCGCCGAGCTGTACCTGGAGGTGCTGAGCGCCAACACCCGCGCGATCGCCTTCTACGAGCGCGAGGGCGGCGTGCGGATCAGGGCGCAGGAGGGCGTGTTCCCGGGCGGGCACCTACTGCCCGAGTACGTGTACGCCTGGCCGGCCGAGCCCGGGTCGGCGCCCGGCTCGGCTGTCGGTGACTCGGCTGAGTCGACTCAGTCGACTCAGCCGACGTCGTAGACCGTCACCGGCACGCCGCGCGCCGTCAGCCGGTCCGCTACCAGCGGCTCGACCTTCGACCAGCGCCCGCCCGCCAGTCCGCAGCCGATCCGCGGCATGTGGACGGAGGCGCCGAGTTCGAGCGCGTGCTCGCCGAGGGCGGCCAGCCCGGTGTCGATGGCCTCGTACCGCACCGGCACTCCGGTGGAGCGCGCTGTCCGGATGCCGCGCTGGCCGACCAGGTTGGCCACCCAGACGTACGGCTCGACCTGCACCATTTGCAGGGCGCCGAGACCGAAGTCGTTCTTCGCCCGCTCCCGGTGCCAGCGTCGGAACGCGGCCTCGGGCTCGGGCCAGCGTCTGGAGAGCGCGAGCACGAAGCCCTTTCCCCAGCCGCCCAGATCGTTGCAGACGTGCGCGATCACCTTCACGCCCTTGCCACGGGGCGTGGTGGCATCGCCTCGGACGTAGGTGATTTCCGCCATGCCTAGAAGTTAGACGGAGGCACTGACAACCCGCTCGGCATTTTCCCGCGCCCCGGCCGCGCGCAGGTGGCGCCGCCCGGCCAGCGCGATCAGCAGGGCGAGCGCGGCGGCCCCGGCGGGCAGGGCGTAGCCGGTGCCGGGCGCGGCGTGCTCGGCGACCGTGCCGGCGAGCGCCGCCCCGGCCGAGATGCCGACCACGATGCCGGACACCGCCACCGCCATCCCCTCGTTGAACTGCCGCTGCGGCAGCAGCTCCTGGACCAGCGTCATGCCGGTCACCATGGTCGGCGCGGTGGCCGTGCCGGCCGCGAACAGCACCGCCCCGAGCACCGCGAGCCCGGCCCCGCCGAGTCCGGCGGCCAGCGGCAGCAGCAGGACCGCCGCCATCGCGGCCGCCCCGACCAGGAAGCGCACCCCGGGCGCCCGACGCGGGGTCAGCAGCCCGAACAGCAGCCCCGCCACGCAGGATCCGGCCGCGACCAGGGCCAGCAGCGCACCGGCCGCGGCCTTGTGACCGAGCGAGTCGGCATAGGCGACGGTGGTGATCTCGGTCGCGCCGAAGACCATGCCGGTGGCGAGGAAGGTCAGCACCAGCACCCGCAGCCCGGGCACCCGCAGCGGGGAGCCGTGCCGCTGACCGGCCGGCACCCTGGCGGGCAGGGGCGGTTCGGTGCGCCGCTGGGCGGCGAACAGCAGGGCGCCGGTGGTGCCGAGGGCGCCGGAGGCGAGCAGCCCGGCCTCCGGGGCGAGCGTGGTGCAGAGCAGCATCGCGAGCACCGGACCGGCCATGAAGCAGAGTTCGTCCAGCGCCTGTTCGAAGGAGTTGGCCAGGTGCCGGGCGGCCTGGTCGTCCCGGTGGAGGTGCGCCCAGCGGGCCCGGGCCATGCCGCCGAGGTTCGGCGCGGCGGCGCAGGCGGCCCAGCAGGCGTACAGCGCCCAGTCCGGCGCGCCGAGCCGGACGCAGAGCAGCAGGGCGACGAGCGGTACGGCGTTGTACAGCGCCGCCGGTACCGCGACCCGCGACTGCCCGTACCGGTCCACCAGGCGCCCGAGCAGCGGCATCCCGATCGCGCCGGTGACCAGTCCGGCCGCCGAGACCGTCCCGGCCAGCGCGTAGGAGCCGCGCCGTTCGGCGAGCAGCACCACCAGCGAGACGCCATTCATCGACAGCGCGAGCCGGCCGAGCAGCCCGGCCAGGGTGAAGGCGGTGGCGCCGGGGGCCGCGAACAGCCGGCGGTAGGAGGCGAGGAGGGCGCGCGAGGGCAATCGGGCTCCTGGGACACAGGGCGGAAGGGGGATGCGCCAAGCCTCGCCGCGCCGTGGGGTGGGCGTCCAACACCTGTTTCGCCACACCCACAACACCTTGTTGTTAATCTCTCGCCCATGCCCCGTGACCTGCATCCCCGTCTGCTCCGCGGCTTCGTCGCGACCGCCGAGACGCTGCACTTCGGCCGGGCCGCCGAGCGGCTGTACGTCGCCCAGCAGGCACTGAGCCGGGACGTCCGCACCCTGGAGGGACTGCTCGGCGACGTGCTGTTCACCCGCACCACCCGCAGCGTCGAACTCACCCCGGCCGGGCGCCGGTTGCTGCCCAAGGCGCGCCGGCTGCTCGCGCTGCACGACGAGATCCTCGCCGAGGCCGGCACCGGCGCCGGGGCCGCCGCCCGGCCGCTGCTGCTCGACCTCAACAGCGATGTCACCGGCCCGGACCTCACCGCCGACCGGGTGCTCCAACGGGCCCGCGCCGCCTGGCCGGAGGGCGAGCTGCTGGCCCGCTTCCACGGCGGCCTGGCCGCGGCCGCCGCCGAACTGCTGGCGCACCGGCTGGACGCCTCGTTCGGCCGCTTCGCCGGTCTGCCCGCCCCGGTGCGCGGTCAACTCGCCCAGCTGCCGGTGAGGTTGGAACAGATCTCAGTGATGATGGCGGACACCCACCCGCTGGCCGGCCGCCCGGTGCTGCGGCCGGCCGACCTGGCCGGGTACCCCGTCGACATCTGTGCGGGCAACCCGGCGACCACCGAATGGGCCGACCTCGGCGCCCGGTTGCTGCGCGAGCACGGGCTGACCGCGGCCGAGCCGTACGTCCCGCCGGTGGGCCTGGACGAGACCGCCCGCTACCTGGCCCGGCACGGCGATCCGATGCTGACCACGGTGGGCGGGCCGAGGATCCCGGGGTCGGTGAACGTGCCGCTGGTGGAGCCGGTGCCGCTGTGCCTGGTCAGCCTGGTGCACCGGCCCGGCGAGCGCCATCCGGGGCTGCGGGCGCTGGCCGCCGCGGCGGGTGAACTCGGTGCGGCCGAGGGCTGGTTGGGCCGCCCGGCGGGCAGCTGGCTGCCCGCGGCGGACGCGGAGCTGGTCGCCGCCGCGCAGAACACCGCCCCTGCCTCGGGGGGATAGGCAGGGGCGGTGGGCTCGGTGGGCGGCACGGGCCGCCGGGGCCGACGGACGGCCGGGTCAGGCCGCCTTGACGGCGGAGATGTCGAAGCTGAGCTTGACCTTCTCGCCGATCAGCACGCCGCCGGTCTCCAGGGCCGCGTTGTAGGTCAGGCCGAAGTCGGTGCGGTCCACGACCGCCTTGCCCTCGAAGCCGACCCGCTCGGCGCCGTAGGCGTCGGTGGCGCTGCCGGTGTACTCGAGGTCCAGGACGACCGGGCGGGTGGTGTCCTTGATGGTGAGCTCGCCGTTCATCCGGAAGGAGTCCTCGCCGACCGCCTCCGTGGAGGTGCTGCGGAAGCGGATCTCCGGGTAGGTCTCGGCGGCGAAGAAGTCGCCGGTGCGCAGGTGCTCGTCGCGCTGGGCCTGGTTGGTGTCGATGCTGGCGACCCTGATCACCAGGTCGGCCGAGGAGTTGCCCGGCGTGGCGCCGTCCAGGTGCAGCTTGCCGTCGTACTCGGTGAAGCGGCCCTTGACGTTGGTGACCATCGCGTGGCGGACCGAGAAGCCGATCTCGCTGTGCATGGCGTCGACGGTCCAGTCGCCGGTCAGGTGCGACCGGTCCGGGCCGGCCGGGGTCTCGACGGCCGGGGTCTGGACGGCGGTGGTGGCGGTGGTCTTGGTGCGGTTGAACAGGCCCATGGCTCCTCCTCGGGTTCGAAGCCATTTGTTTAGGCTTCAACTTCTTGGCTCCAGCGTACGCCCGCTTTCGTTCAAGTTTCAACCACATGCTTCGAGGGCTTCCCCGGACCACCCGAACGGCCCAGCGGCCCGGCCCGACGGGCACTGTCGGACCGCCCCGCTAGGCTGCGAAGAACAGTCCCATCCGCCCGAAAGGCCCCGCATGTTCGTCCTGCACGCGCTCTGGCGGGCGGACGGACGGCTGGCCCTCTGGGCCGAGGACGCCCGCGCCCACCCCGGCCCCGTCGAACCCCACCCCGACCGGCCCGTCCCGCGCGCCCACCCCTACGCCTGCCCGGCCGGGCGCCTGGCCGCCGTCCTCGGTGGCATCGGGCCGGGCCTCGGCTGGCTCGCCGGACAGGCCCCCGAACGCTGGGCCACCCTGCTGCTGCCCACCGTCGGCACCCTGCCCGCTCCCTCACCCGACCTGCCGGTCACCCCGCCGCGCGGCGGCGCCGTCCTCACCCCCTGGCGGGTGCCCGCACTCCTCTTCGACGCCGGGGCCGCCGCCCAACTGCTCGGCGAGGTCCACGACCCGCACTGGGCCGTCACCGACACCGACCTGCCCGGCACCGGCCGGGTCGAGGTGGTGTACGGCCCCTCGCTGCGCTGGCTCACCGGAGTGCACGACCTCGCCTGGCGCACGGTCGGCCGGGGCCGGGTGCTGCCACTGCCCGTCCTGGCCGACGGCCCCCCGCAGGCCCGCTGGCGGCCCGACCTCACCCCGGCCGGGCGCCGCGAGGCCGCCGAACTCGCGGCGGGCTGTCCGCCCGTCCTGCTCGGCGAATGGCCCACCGGCACGGCGACCGGCGAGACGCTGCTCGACACCGCCCTGGGCGCGCTGGTGGACGCCGAGGCCCGCGCCGCACTGGCCGACACGCCCTTCCCCGACTCCGGCTCGGCGGCCGCCGACCGCTGGCTGCACGCCCTCACCATCCCCTCCGGCGCGGTCGACGCCCCGCCCGGGGAGGTCGCCGAGCTGCGCCGCCGGATCGCCGACTGGTACGCCACCGCCGAGCCCGTCGACCCCGCGCTGCGGCTCTGCTTCCGCCTGGTCGAACCGCTCGGCCCCGCCGACGACGACCCCGAGGGCCGCCCCTCCGACGACGCCTGGCAGCTGGAGTTCCTGCTCCAGGCCGTCGACGAGCCCTCCCTGCTGGTCCGCGCCGCCGACCTGCACGAGGGCGGCGCGGCGTACGCCGCACTCGCCCGCAAGACCGCGCGGAGCCCGCAGACCGCGCAGCGCCCGCAGACCGCGGCCCCGGCGGGCGAGGGCGCCGGACCGAGCGAGGTCCTGGCCGCCGAACTCGCCCGCGCCGCCCACCGCTGGCCCGCCCTGGACGGGCTGCGCCACCGCTCCCGCCCGTCCGCCCTGCCGCTCGACCGGACCGGCGCCCTCGACTTCCTGCGCACCGCCGCGCCCGCCCTCGCCGCGGCCGGCTTCGGCGTGCTGCTGCCCGCCTGGTGGCGCCGCCGCCCCCGGCTCGGGCTCGCCCTGCGCGCCACCACCCCGCCCGCGCCCGGCACGCTCGCCGTCACCAGCCAGGTCGACCGGGACGCCGTGGTCGCCTTCCGCTGGCAGGCCGCGCTCGGCCCAGACGGCACCCCGCTCACCGAGCAGGAACTCGCCGAACTCGCCGCCGCCAAGCAGGGGTTGGTGCGGGTCCGGGGCACCTGGCTGGAGGCCGACCCGGCGCAGATCGCCGCCGCGCTCGCCTTCCTCACCGAGCAGCGGGACGGCCTGCTGGCCGCCGCCGACCTGCTGCGGCTCGCCCTCGACCCCGACGCGACGGTCGCCGGGTTGCCGGTCACCGGCGTCCGGGTGGACGGCCCGCTCGGCGACCTGCTCGCCGATGGCGCCGGCGCCGCCCCCGAGGACCCGCCGCTCCCACCGGACTTCCGGGCCGAACTGCGCCCCTACCAGCGGCGCGGACTCGCTTGGCTGGCGACGATGTCCGGACTCGGCCTCGGCGCCGTCCTGGCCGACGACATGGGCCTCGGCAAGACCGTCCAGACCCTCGCCCTGCTCGCCGCCGAGAAGCACGACGGCGAGGCCGGCCCCACCCTCCTCGTCTGCCCGATGTCCCTGGTCGGCAACTGGCAGCGCGAGGCGGAACGCTTCGCCCCCGGCCTGCGCCGCCACGTCCACCACGGCGCCGGCCGCCTCGCCGCCGGGCAACTCGCCGACGCCGTCAGGGGAGTGGACCTGGTCATCACCACCTACGGGCTGGTCCAGCGCGACCTCGCCGCACTGCGCGCGATCCGCTGGCGCCGGGTGGTCGCCGACGAGGCGCAGCACATCAAGAACAGCGGCACCGCCCAGTCCCGGGCGATCCGCGCGCTGCCCGTCACCCGGCACCGGATCGCCCTCACCGGCACCCCGGTGGAGAACCGGCTCGCCGAGCTGCACGCCGTGCTGGACTTCGCCAACCCGGGCCTGCTCGGCCCGGCCGAGCGCTTCAAGGAGCGCTACGCGATCCCGGTCGAAGTGCACCGCAATCCCGAGCGCACCGCCGAACTCCGGCGCCGCACCGCCCCGTTCGTGCTGCGCCGGCTCAAGTCAGACCCGGCGGTGGCGGCCGAGCTGCCCGCCAAGCAGGAGATGACCGTCTGGTGCAACCTCACCGCCGAACAGGCCGGCCTCTACCAGGCGGTGGTCGCCGACCTGCTGCAGCGGGTCGAGGGCATCCGGGGCGTGGAGCGGCGGGGCACGGTGCTGGCGGCGATCGGCAAGCTCAAGCAGGTCTGCAACCATCCGGCCCAACTGCTGCACGACGGTTCGCCGTTGGGCGAGCGCTCGGGCAAGGTCGCCCGGCTCGCCGAACTGCTGGAGGAGGCGCTGGCCGAGGGTGGCCGCACCCTGGTCTTCACCCAGTACGCCGAGTTCGGCACGATGCTCCGCCCGTACCTGGAGCGCCGGCTCAGCGAGGAGGTGCTGTTCCTGCACGGCGGCGTCCCGCGCGCCCGTCGCGAGGAGCTCGTCCAGCGCTTCCAGTCCCCGGACGGGCCAAGGGTGTTCCTGCTCTCGCTGCGGGCCGGCGGCACCGGCCTCAACCTGACCGCCGCCAACCAGGTGATCCACCTGGACCGTTGGTGGAACCCGGCGGTCGAGGAGCAGGCCACCGACCGCGCCTTCCGGATCGGCCAGCGCCGCGACGTCCAGGTCCGCCGCCTGGTCTGCGTCGGCACCGTCGAGGAGCGGATCGACGAACTCCTCACCGCCAAGCGCTCGTTGGCCGAGACGGTGGTGGGCGAGGGGGAGCGCTGGCTCACCGATCTGCCGGTCGAGGCACTGCGCGAACTGGTCGCCCTCACCCGGGAGGACGCCGTCGCCGAGGAGGACGCGTGACCGAACAGCCGAGGCCCGAGATGGTCAACGTCGCCGCCTACTGGCGCGGCGACTTCACCCTGCGCCCGGAACCCCAGGACGAGGAACCGGCCGAACCCTCGCTGAACCGCCTCGGCCGCTCCGGCATCACCGTGCACGGCCGCGACCTCGCCGCGCTCCTCGCCCCCGCCTACGACACCTTCCGCAGCGGCTGACCCCGGCGCGCCTACCGTGCGGTAGCGTCCCGAGCGTGACCGACACCCCCGACACCCGGCTCGCCGACTTCGAACAGCACCGGCGGACGGTCTTCGGCATCGCCTACCGGATGCTCGGCAGCGTCGCCGACGCCGAGGACCTGGTCCAGGACACCTGGCTGCGCTGGAGCCAGGTCACCGGCCCGGTCGCCAGCCCCGGCGGCTACCTGGCCCGTACGGTCACCAACCTCTCCCTCAACCGCCTCGACTCGGCCGCCGTCCGCCGCGAGTCCTACGTCGGCCCCTGGCTGCCCGAGCCGCTGGTCACCGAACCGGACGCGACCGACGGCGTCGAGCGCGCCGAGACCGTCTCGCTCGCCCTGCTGGTGGTGCTGGAGAGCCTCTCCCCGCTGGAACGGGCGGTGTTCGTGCTCAAGGAGGCCTTCGGCTTCTCCTACCAGGAGATCGCCGAGGCGCTGGACCGCACCGAGACCGCCTGCCGCCAGGTCGGCAGCCGGGCCAGGGCGCACGTGCGCGCCCGCCGCCCCCGCTACGACGCCCCGCCGGAGCTGCGCCGCCGGGCCACCGACGAGTTCCTGGCGGCCTGCGTCGGCGGCGACCTCAACCGGGTGCTCGCCCTGCTCGCCCCCGACGTCACCACCTGGAGCGACGGCGGCGGCGTGATCACCGCGGCGGTGCGGCCGGTCACCGGCGCCGACAACGTCGCCCGCTTCCTGCTCGGCCTGCTCCGCAAGCTGGGCGAGGGTGTGGGCGCCCGCCCGGTCCTGGTCAACGGCCAGCCCGGCCTGCTGATCACCGTCGACGGCGCCGTCGACTCCGTCTCGGTGCTCGACTTCACCGAGGGGCCGGACGGCACACCGCTGGTCTCCGAGATCCGGGCCGTCCGCAACCCGCACAAGCTCGCCCACCTCGTCGACCCGGCTTGACCCTCGACCAGGTCGAGCCCCGAGAGTCACCGGCATGGAGAGCGAGCTGCACAGCATCGGCGAACTGGCCCGCGCCAGCGGCCTGGGCGTCGGCACCCTGCGCTACTACGACGGCGCCGAGGTGCTCACCCCCGCCTGGGTCGACCCGCAGACCGGCTACCGCTGGTACCGGCCCGGCCAACTCGCCGACGCCCGGCTGCTGGCCCGGCTGCGCCGGGTCGGCCTGCCGCTGACGGCGATCCGCGCCGTACTCGCCGCCGCCCCCGGCAGCGGCGAGGCCGAGCGCGTCCTCGACGCCCACCTGCGCAGGCTGGAGGACGGCCTGTCCGACGCCCGCCGCGAACTCTCCCTGATCCGCACGATGATCGAGCAGAGGGAGCACCCGATGACCACCACCCCCGCCGACCTGCGCCTCACCGTCCGTGCCGAGGGCCTGGCCGCCGCGCTGGACGCGGTCCGCTTCGCGGCCTGCGGCGACCCGGAACACCCCTCCCTCGCCGGAGTGCTCTTCGAGCCGGACGGCCCGGTGCTGCGCCTGGTCGCCACCGACCGCTACCGGATGGCGCTCGCCGAACTGCCCGCCCTCGGCACGCCCCAGCAGCCGACCGCCGGCACCACCGTCCCGACCGCCCTGGTGGACGCCCTGCGCGCGCTCCTGCCCGACGGCCCGACCGAGATCACCCTCACCCTGGGCGGCGGCACCTTCCGCGCCGAAACCCCCGACCACCGCATCGAGGGCACCCCGCTCGACCTCGACTACCCCGACCACCGCACCCTGACCCGCCTCGCCCCCCAGCACCGGATCACCCTGCCCGCCGCCGAACTGCGCACCGCCATCGAAACCGGCGCCACCCGCACCCTCCCCTCCGGCCCCCAGGGCGCCGACTGCCAGGTCACCGTCCTGACCCTCACCGAGGACGGCCGCCTCACCGTCGCCGACGACCTCACCCCCGAGGACTTCCAGGTGGCCGTCAACCGCGACTTCCTCCTCGACGCCCTGCGCGCCGGCCACCCCGAACAGCTCCTCCTCGAACTCGGCGGCCCCATCGCCCCCCTCGCCATCCGCACCCCCGGCCGAACCGGCACCTTCTCCGTCCTGATGCCCGTCCGCCTGCCCTGAGGCGTGTCTGTGAGGATCCTTCGCATGAGCACCGACTCCGTTCGGACGAAACGGGTCGCCGCCCTCCTCTCCCACCTCGGCTGACGCCGCGCACATCCCTTGTGGGCGCGCAGGGCAAGACCCGCGCTCCCACGCCCACCACCCCGCAGGACTCCCGACTCGTTTGCCCTCCGCTAGCACCCTGCTTGCAATTGCAAGCAGGGTGCTGCAGGCTGTCCCCATGGCCTCACTGAACGTCGGCTCGCTGGGCGAGTACATCCGCGAGCAACGCCGCAACGCGCAGTACTCACTGCGCCAGCTGGCGGAGGCCGCCGGCGTGTCCAACCCCTACCTCAGCCAGATCGAGCGAGGGTTGCGCAAGCCGAGCGCGGAGATCCTGCAGCAGATCGCGAAGGCGCTGCGGATCTCGGCGGAGACGCTGTACGTCCAGGCCGGGATCCTGGAGGAGCGGCGGGGTGAGGGCCTGGAGCTACGGGCCTCGATCCTGGCCGATCCGCTGATCAACGAGCAGCAGAAGCAGGCGCTGCTCGCGGTCTACGACGCCTTCCTCAAGGAGAACGCCGCTTCGGCCTCCACCCCGACGACCGACGGCGCGGCCATCCAGCACACCCCCCGGGAGGACCGGTAACCATGCCGATCACCGACGAGATCAAGAAGACCCTCACCGACCCGACCCCGCTGTACGCCCTGGCCGGTGCCGGGGACCTCGCGTACGAGAAGCTGCGCGAGGTGCCTGGCCTGGTCGAGGCGCTGGCGGCGGACCGCCAGGGCGCGCAGGAGAAGGCGACCGCCAGGCTGCACGAGGCGCAGGAGCTGCTGGCCGGGGCTCCGGCCAAGGTCACCGAGGCCGTCACCGCCTTCCCCGCGGACCTCAAGGTCCTGCAGGAGCGGGCCCAGGGCTTCGCCCTGCAGCAGGTGGCCCGCGCGCTGGAGCTGGCCGTCCGGGCCAAGGAGACGTACGACGAGCTGGCCGAGCGCGGCAAGGTCGTCGTGGACAAGGCCCGCCCGCAGGGCGGGAGCGCCGAGGCCGTGGAGCCCGCGGACGAGCCCGTCCGGGCCGAGCTGGTGGACGACGCCGACACCTCCGCGCCGAAGAAGCCAGCCAAGGCCCGCAAGGGCACCGCCGACGCCTCGGAGTGACCGGCCCCGCCTCGCCGGGGCACATCCGGTGACGGCGGGACGTTCACACCGTGCGGGCGGCCGCCGTGCCAGGATGGGCGGCGGCCGGGGCGCAGCAAGCCGAGAGACGTAGGAGATCGCGATGACCGGAGTGTTCCAGATCCTGGCCTTTTCCTACCTGAACCCGTTCTGGTGGATGGCCGTCGCCATCCTGGGCTACAAGTTCTTCGCGCTGGTCGACGCGGCCACCCGCCGGGAGGACGCCTACCGGGCGGCGGACAAGAAGACCAAGGGGTTCTGGCTGGCCGTGCTCGCGATCAGCTTCGGCTGGGACCTGCTGTTCGGGGCGAACTTCCTCGGCAGCATCGGCACCCTGGCCGGCCTGGTCGCCTCGATCGTCTACGTGGTGGACGTCCGCCCGGCGATCCGGGCGCTGACCGGCGGCAGCGGCCGGGGCGGCCGGAGCAACACCGGCCCGTACGGCCCCTGGTAGGTCGCTCGGACGGACAACGCCGCAGCCCGGGACGGGAGTTCACCCGCCCGGGCTGCGGCGTTCCGGCAACTCGGCTCAGCCGAGGAACAATTGCGCCGGGTTGCGCTCCAGCAGCAGCACCGCGACGTCGTCGGTCAGCGCACCGCCGTTCAGCTCCTCGACCTCGGCGATCGCGCTGTCGACCAGCCGGCCCCGGGTGAGCCCGGCGGACTGGTGGTCGGCGATCAGGTCGGCCAGCCCGTCCTGGCCGAGGCGGCGCGAACCGGCCCCGACCCGGCCCTCGATCAGCCCGTCGGTGTAGAGCAACAGCCGCCAGCCGGGCTGGAGTTCGACCTCCTGGGCGGGCCAGGCGGCCTGCCCGTCGTGGCACGGCAGCAGTCCGAGCGCGGGCCCCGCGAGTTCGGCGGGGAGGGTGACCGGGGTGTGGTCGCGCCCGAGCAGCAGCGGCGCCGGGTGTCCGGCGAGGTAGAGCCGGGCCCGCTCGCCGGTGCCGGGCGAGTCGGGGTCGGCAGCGGCGGTGGCGGGTTCGATGACGAGCATGCAGAGCGTCGCGAAGATCTCGTCGCTGCGCCGTTCGTGTTCCAGCACGTGCTGGAGGGTGGTGAGCAGGGTTTCACCGGTGAGGCCGGCGAAGACCAGGGTGCGCCACGCTATCCGGAGTGCGACGCCGAGCGCGGCCTCGTCCGGGCCGTGGCCGCAGACGTCGCCGATCACGACGTGGACGGTGCCGTCGTCGGTGCGCACGGCGTCGTAGAAGTCGCCGCCGAGCAGGGCGCGGCGGCGGCCGGGGCGGTAGCGCCGGGTGAAGGAGAGCCCGGCGCCGTCCAGCAGCGGGGTGGGCAGCAGGTGGCGCTGCAGTCGGGCGTTCTCCTGGCCGCGGAACTCGGCCTCGACCAGGCGGCGCTGGGACTCGTCGGCGCGCTTGCGTTCGACGGCGTAGCGCAGTGCGCGGGCCAGCAGCGGGCCGTCCGTCTCGTGCTTGAGCAGGAAGTCCTGGGCGCCCGCGGCGACGGCGGCCGCGCCGAGTTCGGCCCCGGCGGCGTCGGTGAGCACCACCACGGGGAGGTGCGGGGCGCGGCGGAGCAGCTCGTGCAGGCCCTCCAGGCCGTCCGAGGCTCCCCCAGCCTGGGCGGCTGGGTGGTGCCCCCGTTCGGGGTGCGGCAGGTCGGCCGGGGAGGCCAGGTCGAGCAGCACGCAGCCGAACTCGCTGCCGCGGGAGCGCCCGCGCCGGGTGGCGGGGGAGGACTGGGCGAGCAGTCGGGTGGCCTGTTCGAGGCCGCGGGCCCAGTGGATCTCGATCGAGGTGCCGCTGTCGGCGACCGCCGCCTTGATCAGCTGGGCGTCCGAGGCGTCGTCCTCGATGACCAGCAGCCGCAGTGGCGCGCTGCCGTCGGCGGGCCCGTCACCGGCTGCCGGAACGTTTCCCGCCTCGGCGGCGTGCGAGGGGTGGCGGGTGCCGTGCGCCGTCCGGACCGGCTGCGAGCGGGGGTGGGGTATCGGGGGAGTGGCCGTGGCCGGGCCGGTCGTCGGGCGGTTGCGGGCATGGCCGACGGGGGCGCCGTCATGGGCGCCCGGCAGGTCCGCGGCACCAGGTGCCCGCCCGTCTCCCGTTGCGGGCATCGGTGGTTCCTCCCTTTCCCCGACTGCGTAACGGCCGGCGTCCGTCCGCAGTGCCCGCCTGGCACCGTGCGTCGGGGAACTTCTCGCGACCATAACGTGATCTCCGGGGATTTCTCTGGCCGACCGGCGCCGTTGTGGTTATTGCCACGCCGGTGGCGGGGTGGTGATCGGATTCGGACGACGGCTCGGATTCCGGCCCGGCGGCTGCCGGGCGGGCCCGGGAAAGGGGATTGTCGATGGTGACGCGGATCACCCTCGTCGAGGGTGACATCACGGAACAGCGGGTGGACGCGGTGGTGAACGCCGCCAACTCGTCCCTGCTGGGCGGGGGCGGGGTGGACGGCGCGATCCACCGCAGGGGCGGGCCGCAGATCCTGGAGGAGTGCCGTCGGCTGAGGGCCTCGCACTGGGGCAAGGGGCTGCCCGTCGGGCAGGCGGTGGCGACCACGGCCGGGCGGCTGCCGGCCCGGTGGGTGGTGCACACCGTCGGGCCGGTGTACCTGGCGGAGGAGTACGAGGAGCGGGCTGGGCTGCTGGCCTCCTGTTATCGCGAGTCGCTGCGCGCGGCGGCCGAGTTGGGCGCGCGCACGGTGGCCTTCCCGGCCGTGTCGGCCGGGATCTACGGCTGGCCGCCGGCGGACGCGGCGCGGATCGCCCTCGGCACCGTCGCCGGGGTGCTGGACGGCGGTGACGCGCGGGCGGGTGCGGAGCTGGCGGAGGTGCGGTTCGTGCTGTTCGGGGCGGAGATGTACCAGGTGTTCGAACGGGCCCGGAGGGAGCTGCTCGGGCCGGAGGGCTGACGACCGACTGCTGGGCGTGCTGTGCGTGGCAGGGCAGGGCGGCCACCGAACGGCGTGTGGTGTCGCCGCTCGGTGGCCTCCATCGTGGCGTGACGAGGCGTCAATACGCCAGAGATATTCGATAACTCGTTCGAGTGAATGCGTCGTGTCGCTCACCCGCGCACCGGTTCACCTGCGTGCCGGTTCACCCGCGCACCGGTTCACCCGGGCCACAGCGCCACAGCGCTCCGGCGAGCGAGGCCCGCTACGGCGCGAGCGCCGTCCAGGGCAGCGTGACCTCGCCCTGCCGCCACCGCCCCCGCGCGTCCACCAGCGGCCAGCTGCCCGCCAGCGCCGTGCACGCCGCCACCCAGCGCTGCCGCGCCCCGAACGCCCCGTACGGCGCGGCCGCCGCCCAGGCCCGGTCGAAGTCGGTCAGGAAGGCGTGCACCGGCCGCCCCGGCACGTTGTGGTGGATCAGCGCCTTCGGCAGCCGTTCGGCCAGGTCGGAGGGCTGGCCGAGGCCGCCCAGCCGGGTCGCGAAGGTGACCGTCCGGGGCCCCTCCGGCCCGAGCGCGACCCAGACGTGCCGCCGCCCGACCTCGTCGCAGGTGCCCTCGACCAGCAGCCCGTCCGGGGCGAGCCGGGCGCACAGCCGTTCCCACACCCCGGCCACCGCCGACTCGTCGTACTGCCGCAGCACGTTGGCCGCCCGGATCAGCTGGGCCGGCCCGCCGCCGTCCAGCGGCACCTCGAAGCCGCCGCGCCGGAAGGTGAGCAGCGGCGGCTCGGCGTACGGCAGCGCGGCCGCGACCCGCTCCGGCTCGATCTCGATCCCGACCACCCGGACGTCCGGTCGCACCGTGCGCAGCCGTCCGGCCAGTTCCACGGCCGTCCACGGCGCCGCTCCGTAGCCGAGGTCGACCGCGACCGGCGGCCGCTCGGCGGCGCGCAGCGCCCGGCCCAGGGTGTGGGCGATCCAGCGGTCCATCCGGCGCAGCCGGTTGGTGTTGGTGGTGCCCCGGGTGACCGTCCCCACCGGCCGTCCGGTCCGCCCGCGGGCGGGCGCGGCGGTCGCGGAGTCGAAGGAGGCAGCCATGCCCAGAAGGGTAGTCGGCGCCCGTGGCACCGGTCGGCCCCCGCCCTGACCTGGGCGGATGCCGGACCGGTCGGCTGATCGCCGGGACCGGGAATGCCGGGCGACCGCCCAGTGGTTGGCACACTGGTGGTGATGTGTGCCCGGGACGGGGCAGCGCACACCGGACATGCGGCGGCCCGTTCACGCGGACCCGCCGAGACGGGCCGCACACGAGGAGGCTTCAGCCAGGTGATCCAGCACCCCGTCCGTTCGGTACGCCGTGCCCAGTCCGCCGCGCCCGCGCGCGGCCGGCTCCAGTCGCTCGTCCCGGGCCGCCGCCGCCCGCGCCGGATAGCCATGCTCAGCGTGCACACCTCGCCGCTGCACCAGCCCGGCACCGGGGACGCGGGCGGGATGAACGTCTACATCGTCGAGCTGGCCAAGCGCCTGGCCGAGCTCAACATCGAGGTCGAGGTGTTCACCCGGGCGATCTGCTCGGACGACGCGCCGACGGTCGAGCTGGCACCGGGCGTGCTGGTCCGGCACGTCACCGCCGGGCCGTACGAGGGCCTGGTCAAGGAGGACCTGCCGGCCCAGCTGTGCGCCTTCACCCACGGCGTGCTGCGGACCGAGGCGGGCCACCGCCCCGGCCACTACGACCTGGTGCACTCGCACTACTGGCTGTCCGGGCAGGTCGGCTGGCTGGCCGCCCAGCGCTGGGGGGTGCCGCTGGTGCACACCATGCACACCATGGCGAAGGTCAAGAACGCCGCGCTGGCCGAGGGCGACACACCCGAGCCCGCGGCCCGGGTGATCGGCGAGACCCAGGTGGTCGAGGCGGCCGACCGGCTGATCGCCAACACCACCGAGGAGGCCGCCGAACTGGCGCTGCACTACGCCGCCCGGCCGGACCAGCTGGCCGTCGTCCACCCCGGGGTCAACCTGGACGTCTTCCGCCCGGGCGGCCCGCGGACCGCGGCCGACGCCCGGGCCCGGCTGGGCCTGCCGCAGGACGCCGCGGTGCTGCTGTTCGCCGGGCGGATCCAGCCGCTGAAGGCGCCGGACGTGCTGCTGCGGGCGGTCGCCGCCCTGCTGGAGCGCCGTCCGGAGCTGCGCGAACGGCTGGTCGTGCCGGTGGTCGGCGGGCCGTCCGGCACCGGGCTGGCCCGGCCGGAGAGCCTGCACAAGCTCGCCGCCCAGCTGGGCATAGGCGACGTGGTGCGCTTCCACCCGCCGGTCGGCCAGGCCCGGCTGGCGGACTGGTACCGCGCGGCGACGGCCCTGGTGATGCCCTCGTACAGCGAGTCCTTCGGCCTGGTGGCGCTGGAGGCGCAGGCCTGCGGCACCCCGGTGGTGGCGGCCGCGGTCGGCGGCCTGCCGGTCGCGGTGCGGGACGGCGAGTCCGGCACCCTGGTGCAGGGCCACGACCCGGTGGAGTGGTCGCACGCACTGGAGCCGTACGTCACCGACCGGGCGCTGGTGGCCCGGCGCGGCGCGGCGGCGGCCCGGCACGCGGCCGCCTTCGGCTGGGACACGGCCGCGGCGACCACCGCCGAGGTGTATGCCGGCAGCCTGGCCCGTCCGGCCGGCCGACTGGCCGGGGCCCTGCGCCGCTGACCCCCGCAGCCCGCAGCCCGCAGCCCGCGCCCCGCGCCCGTGCGCGGTCCCGGCTGCACCGCCCGGGTACTGCCGAGTAACGTCACCCCCATGGCAATCCGCACCAAGGACGAGGCCCTGACCCTCCTGCGCACCGCCCTGGACGACGCCGGGGTGGCCTGGGAGCCGGCCGCCGCCGACCCGTACACGCTGGTGGCGACCCTCCCGGGCACCCGCAAGCTGAACACCGCCTGCGCCCTGCGGGTCGGCGACCACACCCTGTCGGTGAACGCCTTCGTGATCCGCCGCCCGGACGAGAACCACGAGGCCGTCTACCGCTGGCTGCTGGAGCGCAACACCCGCCTCTACGGCGTCGCGTACGCGATCGACGCACTCGGCGACGTCTACCTGGCCGGCCGCCTGCCGCTGGAGGCGCTCACCCCGGACGCCGTCGACCGGCTGCTCGGCACGGTGCTGGAGAACGCCGACGAGCCCTTCAACACCCTGCTGGAGCTGGGCTTCGCCTCGGCGATCCGGCGCGAGTGGGAGTGGCGCACCAAGCGCGGGGAGTCCACCCGCAACCTGGCCGCCTTCGCCCACCTGGCCGCCCCGGCCGCCGACTGACCGGGGGCGCTCAGGCGCCCGCCGGGGCCTTCTCGACCTCCGCAGCGGGCGCCGCCACCTCGACCACCGCACCGGGACGGTGCCCCGTCGCACCCGTGCGGCGGGCCAGCACCACGTACCCGAGCGCGGCGGCCGTCCCGATCACCCCGCAGACCGACCACAGCACCGCCGGCCCGGCGTACTGCAGCAGCAGCCCGCCGCCAGCCGGGCCGAGCAGCGAGGCGAGCGACCAGGACAGCGAGTAGACGCCCTGGTAGCGGCCGCGCCCGTGGGTCGGCGCCAGCTCGCTGACCAGGCCCATCATCACCGGGGTGTGGAGGATCTCGCCGACCGTCCAGACCGCCACCGACAGCGCGAACAGCCAGGCCGAGGACCCGGCCAGCGCGGCCAGCCCGAAGCCCCAGCCGGTGAGCAGGCAGCTGGCGACCAGCATCGCGGTCCGCGATCGGCCCTCCAGCCAGCGGGTCAGCGGGATCTGCAGCACCACGATCAGCAGCCCGTTCAGACCGATGACCAGCCCGTACTCGGTGGACGTGATGCCGGCGGCGCCCATGTCGACGGCCAGGGTGGTGCTGCCCTGTTGGAAGACCAGGGCGACCAGCAGGGTCAGCCCGACCAGCGCCATGAAGGGGGCGTCCCGGAGCACGGTGAGCAGGCTGGTCTTCGCCTCGGTCTCGTCCGCGGCCTTCCCGGGCGCGGCCTGCGGCCTGGTCTCCGGGATCCGGATGAAGATCACCAACGCGCAGACCAGAGTGGTGAGGGCGTCCAGCAGGAAGAGCGTGAGGTAGCCGTGGGTGGCGATCAGGCCGGCCGCGGCGGCGGAGAGGCCGAAGCCGATGTTGATCGCCCAGTAGTTCAGCGAGTACGCCCGGACCCGGTCCTCGGCCGGGACGAGGTCGGCGATGATCGCCGAGGTGGGCGGCCGGGTGGCGTTGTTGCACAGGCCGACCAGGAAGGCCACCGCGGCGATCGCCGTCTGGCCGTCCATGAAGCCGAGCACGGCGGTGGACGCCGCGGTGCCGAGCTGGGCGGCGACCAGCGTCGGGCGGCGCCCGATCCGGTCGGTCAGCACCCCCGCCCCGACCGCCGCGACCGCCGAACCGGCGCCGAACAGCGAGGCCACCAGGCCGGCGTAGGACGCCGAGTACCCCCGCTCGGCGGTCAGGTAGAGGGCCAGGAACGTGACGACGAAGGAACCCAGCCGGTTCACCAGCGTGCTCACCCAGAGCCACCAGAACTGCCGCGGCAACCCGCCCACCGTCTCGCGGACCAGTCTTCGGATCCGGGGATTGGCGACCAGGGCGACGAGCATGTGGGGCTCCCGAGGGCAGGCGTCCGCTGAGCGGCGCGGGCAGGCCCGGTCAGCCGACGCGAGTAAGTGGCAGATAGCCGCGGCACACGTTACACAGCCGTCCAAGGTCCCCACCAGGGGTTTTCCGGCCCTCCATTAAGCTGGGGGCCATGGCTGACACGACGTACCGACTCATCCTGCTCCGCCACGGCGAGAGCCAGTGGAACCAGAAGAACCTGTTCACCGGTTGGGTCGACGTCGACCTCAACGAGAAGGGCGAGAAGGAGGCCGCCCGCGGTGGCGAGCTCCTGGCCGCCGAGGGCCTGTTCCCCGACGTGGTGCACACCTCGCTGCTGCGCCGCGCCATCCGTACCTCGCAGATCGCCCTGGACAAGGCCGACCGCCACTGGATCCCGGTCAACCGCAGCTGGCGCCTGAACGAGCGGCACTACGGTGCGCTGCAGGGCAAGGACAAGGCCCAGACCCTGGCCGAGTTCGGCGAGGAGCAGTTCCAGCTGTGGCGCCGTTCCTACGACACCCCGCCGCCGGTGCTGGCCGACGACGCCGAGTACTCGCAGGCCGGAGACGCCCGCTACGCCGAGATCCCGAGCGAGCTGCGTCCGCGCACCGAGTGCCTGAAGGACGTCGTCGAGCGGATGCTCCCGTACTGGTACGACGCCATCGTCCCGGACCTGGCCGCCGGCAAGACCGTCCTGGTCACCGCCCACGGCAACAGCCTGCGCGCGCTGGTCAAGCACCTCGACGGCATCTCCGACGCGGACATCGCCGGCCTGAACATCCCGACCGGCATCCCGCTGGTCTACGAGCTCGACGCCGACTTCAAGCCGGTCGCCAAGGGCGGCCGCTACCTCGACGCGGACGCCGCCGCGGCAGCCATCGAGGCGGTCAAGAACCAGGGCAAGAAGTAAGCCCGAAGGTCTCAGGGCCCCGCACCCGGTTCGCCGGGGGTGGGGCCCTCGGCGTTCAACCGGCCTTTGATGAGGGCGAGTTGGGGGGCTGGCGGTCGGGTCGCGGTCTCGTCCAAAATGGTTCAGACCATTGACGCGTGGTGGTGCCGACTCCTACCGTGAGGGCACCGGGCTGGCGCAGGCATGTCAAGGGACCCCCCATGTCCCGGGCCGCCGCACCCCCACGCGCGCGCGTCTGCGCCCCGGCGCTATCTCCATCCACCCCCACGGAGGAGCACCATGCGCACACGTCATCTGGTCGGGGCGGCCGTCGCCGCGCTCGCGATCCCGCTCGCCCTGGCCGTCCCGGCCCAGTCCCACGGCTACATCACCACGCCGCCCAGCCGGGCCGCGCTCTGCGACGCGGAGGCGAGCGCCGTCCCGTGGGACTGCGGCGACATCCAGTGGGAGCCGCAGAGTGTCGAGGGCCCGAAGGGCTTCCCGGCCGCCGGGCCCTCCGACGGCACCATCTGCGCCGGCGGCAACGCCCGCTTCGCCGAGCTGGACGACCCGCACGGCGGCGCCTGGCCGACCACGCCGGTGACGGCGGGCCAGCAGCTCACCTTCACCTGGAGGTTCACCGCCAGGCACGCGACCACCGACTTCGAGTACTACCTGACCAAGCCGGGCTACGACGCCTCCCAGCCGATCACCCGGGACAGCCTCGACCTGACGCCCTTCCTGGTCGTCCCGTACGGCGGGGTGCAGGTGCCGAGCACGCTCAGCCACACCGCGACCGTCCCGAGCGGGCGCACCGGGCACCAGGTGGTCGTCGCGGTCTGGACGATCGCCGACACCGGGAACGCCTTCTACTCCTGCACCGACGTGCAGTTCTGACCAGCCGCCCGCAGGGTGAGGCGGCCCGGGGTGCACGACCGTGCACCCCGGGCCGCCTCGTGGTTCAGTGGCGGTGGACTTCCTCAGTGGCCGCCGCAGCAGCCGCCGTCCGCGCCGCCGCACTGGCAGGGCGCGCCGGACTGGCAGCCGCAGCCGCAGCCCGGGCTGCAGCCACAGTTGGCCGCGAGGACGGGCAACAGCTTCGGGGCGGGCGGCTCGACGGTGTCATGGGCGGTTGCCGGTCGGGTCGGGTTGGCCTTCATCGAGCTCTTCCCTCCTAGTGACGGGCACACTGCGGTGCCCCACCCCCGAGTGAAGCCGCCGTTCGGCGGAAGCGTCAACGGGCGCGCAGTGGTGGGACGTACGAATGACCGTGCGTCCACACCACCCCCGCCACAGGTTTACTCACCCCTGGGGGTGAGCAGCGGTCACTCCACCCCGCCGTCACTCCACCCCGGCGGCCTCCGCAGCCTCGGTGGCGGCCATGAACTCGGCCACGTGCTCACCGGTCACCAGGTACACCACGCGCTTGGCGACCGACACCGCGTGGTCCGCGAAGCGCTCGTAGTAGCGGCCGACCAGGGTGATGTCGACGGCGGTCTCGATGCCGTGGTGCCAGCGCTCGTCGATCAGGTGCGACAGCAGCTCGCGGTGCAGGGCGTCGATCCGGTCGTCGTCCTGCTCCATCTCCAGGGCCTTGTCGACGTCCTTGGTGGCGATCACCAGGCCCGCCTTGGCCACCAGGCGCTGGGCGAGCTGGCCCATCTCCAGGACGGTGGACTGCAGGTCGGCGGGCACCGCCGACTCCGGGTAGCGCATCCGCGCGACCTTGGCGACGTGCCGGGCGAGGTCGCCGCAGCGCTCCAGGTCGGCGCTCATCCGCAGCGAGGTGACCACGATGCGCAGGTCGGTGGCGACGGGCTGCTGACGGGCGAGGAGGTCGATGGCCCGGTTCTCCAGCTCGTGGTGGAGATCGTTGATCTTCTCGTCGGCGGCGATCACGCCCTCCGCCAGCGCCAGGTCCGCGTCGAGGAGAGCGGTGGTGGCCCGGCCCAGGGCCGAGCCGACCAGCCGGGCCATCTCGACCAGGCTGTCGCCGATCGCATCGAGTTCCTCGTGGTACGCGTCGCGCATGTTCTCTCCTCAGTAGCTGTGTCGGTGGCGGTGCCGACCGGTCAGCCCGTCCGACCATCGTTCCGGTGCTCGGGCGACCGCTGCTGGTGGCGCGAATGGTACGCGCACACCCGAGACCTTGGCCGCCGTTCGGCGCACAGGTCTCTCCCACACGGGCTGCATGGCCAACTCTGTGCCGTTCGGGCGACGACGCACGGCCGCTACGGTGAATCGGCAGCCACGTGGAGGTGAATTCTCGGCAACGCACGGTCGATGCCTTGATCCAGGCCTTGGGGAGTGGCGTGGCCGTGCGCTTACGCTGGCCACATGGACGTGAACGTGGCCGCTGCCGCTGCCTGCGCCATAGCCGGGCTCGGCGTCGGCCTCACCGCCTCCATCGCCTTCCGCTGGAGCGAGCGCGAGCAGGCCAGGGGCAGGTACACCAGCGGCAAGCAATACGGCCGGCACCAGCCACTGGGCACCGGCACCCCGGAGCCCCCGCTACCGCCGGGGGTCGACACCGTACTCTCCGTGCTCCGCTCCTGCGCGATCGTGCTGGGCGAGGGCGACGAGGTGGTCAAGGCCAGCTCGGCGGCGTACGCGATGGGCCTGGTGCGCGGCGGTGCGGTCGCCGTGGACCAGATGCTCGCGCTGGCCCGCGCCACCCGCCGGGACGGCGAGATCCGGCAGGTGGAACTGGAGGTGCCCCGCCCCGGCGCGGCCCGCGCGGTCGAGCCGCTCGCGGTCTCCGTCCGGGTCGCCCCGCTCGGCTCCCGGCTGGTGCTGGTGCTGGTCGAGGACCAGACCGAGCGCCGCCGGGTGGAGGCCGTCCGCCGGGACTTCGTGGCCAACGTCAGCCACGAGCTCAAGACCCCGGTCGGCGCCCTGTCGCTGCTCTCCGAGGCGGTCGCCGACGCGTCCGACGACCCGGAGGCGGTGCAGCGCTTCGCCGGCCGGATGCAGGTCGAGGCGACCCGCCTGGCCAGCCTGGTGCAAGAGATCATCGACCTCTCCCGGGTCCAGGACGACCGGCTGATGGTCGACCCGGAGCCGGTCGCGGTGGACGAGCTGATCGCCGAGGCGATCGACCGCTGCCGCCAGCAGGCCGCCGCCAAGCAGATCCTGATCGCGGCCGGCGGCATCGCCGGGCTCTACCTGCACGGCAACCGCGGCCAGCTCGCCGCCGCGCTCGGCAACCTGGTGGAGAACGCCGTCAACTACAGCCCGCCCCGCACCCGGGTGGCCATCGCCACCCGCCGGATCTCCAGCGCCGCGGCGCTCGGCGAGGCGGACGGCGAGCTGATCGAGATCTCGGTCACCGACCAGGGCATCGGCATCTCCGAGAAGGATCGCGAGCGGGTCTTCGAACGCTTCTACCGGGTCGACCCGGCCCGCTCCCGGCAGACCGGCGGCACCGGCCTCGGCCTGTCCATCGTCAAGCACGTCGCCGCCTCGCACGGCGGCACCGTCTCGGTGTGGAGCGTCGAGGGGCAGGGCTCGACCTTCACCGTGCGCCTGCCCGCCGGCCAGGCGCCCGCCGACGACGAGTTCGACGCGGACGGTGACGAGGACCTCGCCGACGACTTCGACTCCGACGACTTCGACTCCGACGACCTCGACGCCGACGACCTCGACGCCGACGACCTCGACGCCGACGAGTCAGACGACCGCGAACCCACCGACGAGCCCGGTGCCGACACCGCCGGGCCCGCCGTGGCACCCCGAACCCGCACCACGGACCGCACCGACCGTACGGCCCGTTCGCTCCCTGCCAGGGAGCGGCAACTACCCCTGACAAAGACAACCCAGCTTGCCCCGGAGGCCTGATCGTGACCCGAGTACTGGTGGTCGAGGACGAGGAGTCGTTCAGCGACGCTCTCTCGTACATGCTCCGCAAGGAGGGCTTCGAGGTGGCCGTCGCCGCGACCGGCCCCGACGCCCTGGAGCAGTTCGAACGCAACGGCGCCGACCTCGTCCTGCTCGACCTGATGCTGCCGGGCCTGCCGGGCACCGAGGTCTGCCGCCAGCTCCGGGTGCGCTCCAACGTCCCGGTGATCATGGTGACCGCCAAGGACAGCGAGATCGACAAGGTCGTCGGCCTGGAGATAGGCGCTGACGACTACGTCACCAAGCCGTACTCCACCCGTGAGCTGGTCGCCCGGATCCGCGCGGTGCTGCGCCGCCGCGGTGAGGACGGCGGCGCGGGCGAGAACGGCGGCGGCCCGGGCGCCCTGGAGGCGGGCCCGGTCCGGATGGACGTGGACCGGCACGTGGTGACCGTGGACGGCGCCAAGGTCGACCTGCCGCTCAAGGAGTTCGACCTGCTGGAGATGCTGCTGCGCAACGCGGGCCGGGTGCTCACCCGCATGCAGCTGATCGACCGGGTCTGGGGCGCGGACTACGTCGGCGACACCAAGACCCTGGACGTCCACGTGAAGCGCCTGCGGGCGAAGATCGAGCCCGACCCGGGCGCGCCGCGCTACCTGGTCACCGTCCGCGGCCTGGGCTACAAGTTCGAGCCGTAAACCGCGGGCCCGCGAAGACGCGGAAGGCCCCCCGCCGGCGACTGCCGGCGGGGGGCCTTCCGCGTTGCCACGACTGCGTCAGTGGGCGGCCGGAGCGGTCGCCGTCGCGGTGGCACCGGCGACCGGGGCGACCGGCGTACCCGCGACGGTGGCGCCCGTCGACGGGGTGGCCGCGGCCGACGGGGTGACCGGAGCGCCCGGGACGGTGGCACCGGCGGACGGCGTGGCCGGGGCGGTCGCGGCCGTGGAGGCGGCCTTGGTGGGCATGGCGGCCGGGGTGGGCGTGGCGGCCGGGGTCGGGCCGAAGCCCTTGTACAGGCCCTTGTCCGAGTCCGGGCTCACGCTGGCCTGGGCGTCGACCTTCTGGCCGTCCTTGAACGCGAAGGTGGTGGTGGCGAAGCCGCCGATGTGGACGGCGGCCGAGCTGACGGTGGCGGACGGGTTGCCCTGGCCGCCGAGCACCACGGAGCCGCCGGCCGGCACGATGATGCTGGACTGGGGGGCGCCCGCGGCGTCCGCGAAGGTGGCGGCGGCGTTGCCGACGGTGATCGACTGCAGCTCCGCCGGGGTGCTGGCCGTGTTGGAGATGTTCACGACCACGTTGGCGGGGCCCGTGTAGTCACCCGAGGTGCCGACCCCGGTGACGAGCACGATGTTGTTGAGTCGAAGGGTCGTCCCCAGGGTCGCCGCCGCGTTGTCGGGCTTGACCTGCAAGGTGTCCGGCGTGGTGCCGGCGGCGCAGGAAGACAGCGAGGCGATGGCGATGGCGGCGATGGCGGCGATGCTGCCGCGTCGAAGGCTGCGGCTCACGGCGGCGGCTTCTCCTAGGTCACGTGTCGACAGGTCAGGTCTCAGATTATCGACCTCACTTATGCGCTCCTCACGGGGTGGTCCCCGTGTCGCACTCCCGGGGCCCTGCGGGGGCCGTCCGGCGGTACCCGTGGCATGAACGGGTCGGTCGAAGGACAAGCTTCGACCAAGATCGAATAACGATCGGGTCACGGCTGGAAAAGAGGCGAAAGCTCAAGATCCAATCATGGCTGCGGGGGTGTTGCGCAAGGGTTTCGTCCGACGTCGGAACCGCCTCCGACCTGCGGGAAGCCCCTCTCGAACATCGGCCGCAGCACGTCATGGGGGTGGTTGTCAAGCCCCGAGACCGGCCCTGACCTGCGAAAACGCCCTTCGGGTGCGCCGCAAGGCGTGTTATTCTGGAAAGCCACGGAAGGGGTCCTGTCACATGACGTTCAAGGTTGGCGACACGGTGGTCTACCCCCATCACGGGGCCGCGCTGATCGAGGCCATCGAAATTCGCCAGATCAAAGGTGTGGACAAGACCTACCTGGTGCTCAAGGTGCAGCAGGGAGACCTGACGCTCCGCGTGCCCGCCGAGAACGCGGAGTTCGTCGGCGTGCGCGATGTGGTCGGCCAGGAGGGTCTGGACCGGGTCTTCGAGGTGCTTCGCGCACCGTACACCGAAGAGCCGACCAACTGGTCCCGTCGCTACAAGGCGAACCTGGAGAAGCTCGCCTCGGGCGACGTCATCAAGGTCGCCGAGGTCGTGCGCGACCTCTGGCGTCGCGAGCGCGAGCGCGGCCTCTCGGCCGGCGAGAAGCGGATGCTCGCGAAGGCGCGCCAGATCCTCGTCAGCGAGCTCGCGCTGGCGGAGAACACCAACGAGGACAAGGCGGAGACGCTGCTCGACGAGGTCCTCGCCTCGTAGTGCAGTCGGGCTGCCGCCCATCGCCCACAGCGCCCGGTGCCGGCGCGCCGCTCCCAGGACGGATCGTCCGGGGGTGGTGCAGTGGCACTCCGGGCGCTGAGGCGTGTCCGGACGACGCCCCCCCGCCCGAGCCGGCCCAGGCCTGCAAGACCGTTTCTGCGCAGGTGTGCGGCGGGCAGTGGACCAGTGGTTCTTCGGAAGGGGCCCCCGCGCCCGCCGGGCACGCCAAGGCCATACCCACTTCGCCGAAGGAGTGAAACCTGAACGCCTCAGGAGCAGTCGCAGCAGCAGTGGTGCCCGCCGCCGGACGCGGTGAGCGGCTGGGGCCCGGTGCCCCGAAGGCCCTGCGGGAACTGGGTGGCGTGCCGCTCCTGGTGCACGCCGTACGGGCCCTCGCCCGCAGCCGGGCGGTCGGCCTGGTCGTGGTCGCCGCGCCCGCCGACGGGGTGGCCGAGGTGGTCGCCCTGCTGGACAGCCACGGGCTGGACGGCAAGGACATCCGGGTGGTGGCCGGCGGCGCGACCCGCCAGGAGTCGGTCCGGCTGGGCCTGGCCGCTATCCCCGAGGAGGTCGGGATCGTCCTGGTGCACGACGCGGCCCGCCCGCTCGTCCCGGTCGAGGTGGTGGACGCCGTCGCGGCCGCCGTCCGGGCCGGGGCCGGGGCGGTGGTGCCCGCGGTGCCGCTGGCCGACACCGTGAAGCGGGTCGAGCCCAACCCGGGCCACCCCGAGCCGGTCGTCGACACGCCCGAGCGGGCCACCCTGCGCGCGGTGCAGACCCCGCAGGGCTTCGACCGGGCCACCCTGGTCGAGGTGCACGCCAAGGCGCTGGCCGAGGAGGCCGCGGGCGGCGCCGACGCCCCGCCCGTCACCGACGACGCCGGACTGGTGGAGCGCTACGGCGGCACCGTCGTCGTGGTGCCCGGCCACGAGGAGGCGTTCAAGGTCACCCGTCCGTTGGACCTCGTGCTCGCCGAGGCCGTACTCGCCCGCCGGAGGGCCGCCGATGCCTACTGAGCCCCTGATCCCCCGGGTGGGGATCGGCACCGATGTGCACGCCTTCGAGGCCGGCCGCCCGCTCTGGGTGGCCGGACTGGAGTGGCCGGACGCCGAGTTCGGGCTGGCCGGGCACTCGGACGCCGACGTCGCCGCCCACGCCTCCTGCGACGCCCTGTTCTCGGCCGCCGGGATCGGCGACCTGGGCGCCCACTTCGGCACCGACCGCCCGGAGTGGGCCGGTGCCTCCGGGGTGAAGCTGCTCGGCGAGGCGGCCCGGCTGGTGCGCGAGGCGGGCTTCGAGATCGGCAACATCGCGGTCCAGGTGATCGGTGTGCGGCCGAAGATCGGCAAGCGGCGCGCCGAGGCGCAGGCCGCGCTGTCCGAGGCGGCCGGCGCGCCGGTCTCGGTCTCCGGCACCACCACCGACGGCCTGGGCCTGACCGGCCGGGCCGAGGGGCTGGCCGCGATCGCCACCGCGGTGGTGTACGAGCGGCGTTGAGCCCGCGCGCTCAACGGCCCTGGAATAACTCGGTGCTGACGGGTGTTCACCGGTTGTCGTGAGGGCTCGGATCGATAGTGTTCGGTCCGGGCCCGCGCGGTCGTCCTGCCGGGCTCGTACCGCCGCCGATGAGAAGAGGGAACCCGATGAGTGCGCAACTCTCCGACAAGGCCAAGGAACTGCTCGACGGCAAGAGCTTCGCCGTGGTCTCCACGATCCAGCCCGACGGCAGCCCCCAGTCCTCGGTGGTCTGGGTCAAGCGGGACGGTGAGGACATCCTGTTCTCCACCGTCGAGGGCCGCCGTAAGCACCTCAACCTGGTGAAGGACCCGCGCGTCTCGATCCTGATCAACCCGGCGGAGAGCCCGTACGAGTACCTGGAGGCCCGCGGTTCGGTCACGCTGACCACCGAGGGCGGCCGGGAGCTGATCAACGAGTTGGCCGCCAAGTACCGCGGTGTGGACGAGTACACCTGGGACGGTCCGGAGGACGTCCGGGTGGTCGTCCGGCTCTCGCCGCGCAAGGTGGTCGGCAGCATCTGACCGCTGCGGACGGCCGGCGTTTCCCCGGGATCGCACCCCGCCGTTCCTGGGGAACGCCCTGCCGTTCCCCGGTAATGTCGCGGGGCACCCCCCGCTGCCCACTACGCTTGACGCTGTGAGCATTCGTCTGTACGACACCAGCACCCGCCAGGTACGCGACTTCGTCCCGCTTGTACCGGGTTGTGTCTCGATCTACCTGTGCGGCGCTACCGTCCAGTCGGCGCCACACATCGGGCACATCCGGTCCGGCCTCAACTTCGACATCATGCAGCGGTGGTTCGCCTACCGCGGCTACCAGGTGACCTTCGCCCGCAACGTCACCGACATCGACGACAAGGTGATCGCCAAGGAGCGCGAGCTCGGCACGCCGTGGTGGCAGATCGCCTACGAGAACGAGCGCGCCTTCAACGACGGTTACAGCGCGCTCGGCTGCCTGCCGCCGACCGTCGAGCCGCGGGCCACCGGGCACATCCCCGAGATGATCGAGATGATGCGGGGGCTGATCGCCAAGGGCCACGCCTACGCGGCCGACGGCAACGTCTACTTCGACGTGAAGTCGTACCCCGACTACCTCGCGCTCTCCAACCAGAAGCTGGCCGACCTGCGCCAGCCCGAGGGCGAGGGCGAGACCGGCAAGCGCGACCAGCGCGACTTCGCGATGTGGAAGTCCGCCAAGCCGGGCGAGCCGAGCTGGGACACCCCGTGGGGCCGCGGCCGCCCGGGCTGGCACCTGGAGTGCTCGGCGATGGCCCACAAGTACCTGGGCGCGGCCTTCGACATCCACGGCGGCGGGCTGGACCTGATCTTCCCGCACCACGAGAACGAGATCGCCCAGTCCAAGGCCTACGGCGACGACTTCGCCGCCTTCTGGGTGCACAACGCCTGGGTCACCATGGCCGGCGAGAAGATGAGCAAGTCGCTCGGCAACTCGGTGCTGGTCTCCGAGATGGTCCAGCGGTGGCGGCCGATCGTGCTCCGCTACTACCTGGGCGCCGCGCACTACCGCTCGATGATCGAGTACAGCGAGGACGCGCTGCGCGAGGCCGAGGCCGGGTTCGGCCGGATCGAGGGTTTCATCCAGCGGGCCGTCGAGCGCTGCGGCGAGGTCGACGCGGCGCCCGAGGTGCCGCCGGCCTTCGCCGAGGCGATGGACGACGACCTCGGCGTCCCGCAGGCGCTGGCCGTCGTGCACACCGCCGTCCGCCAGGGCAACAGCGCCCTGAACGCGGACGACAAGGAGAGCGTGGTGGCGCGACTGGCCGAGGTCCGTGCGATGCTCGGTGTACTGGGCCTCGACCCGCTCGCCCCGCAGTGGACCGGGGCGGAGCGCGGTGAGGACCTCCACGGCGTGGTCGACTCGCTGGTCCGTCTGGTCCTGGACCAGCGGCAGGCGGCGCGCCAGCGCAAGGACTTCGCCACCGCGGACGCCATCCGCGACCAGCTCGGCCTGGCCGGGCTGGTGATCGAGGACACCCCGTCCGGCCCGCGCTGGACGATCAACAGCCAGTAACCCCATCTGACGATAGGGGTGATGGGTGGGCCGTACCGGACCGGTGCGGCCCTCCCGCATGACGTAGCGCATGCCGTCGGCCGCCGCCGCACCGAGCGGGACGGCCGGGCATGCCGGACAGACAGGAAGTACAGCCATGGCCGGCAACAGCCAGCGCAGGAACCGCCGCAACCCCGGATCGAAGAAGGGCGCGTCTGTCGGTACCGGCGGGCACAGCCGGAGGGCACTGGAGGGCAAGGGCCCGACCCCGCCCGGTGAGGCGCGCAAGGGCCACCCCAAGCAGCGGGCCGCCAACGCCGCGCTCAAGCGCGAGCGGGACGCCAAGGCCCGGGCCGGCATGCGCCGGGCCGGCGCCGGCGGCCGCGGCGGCCGCGGCGGCGCGGGCAGCGCCGAGCTGGTCTTCGGCCGCAACTCGGTGGTCGAGGCCCTGCAGGGCGACGTCCCGGCCAACGCGCTGTACGTGCAGCAGTTCGTCGACACCGACGACCGGGTCCGCGACGCCTTCCAGGCCGCCAACGACCGTGGCATCCCGCTGATGGAGGCCCCGCGCGCGCAGCTGGACCAGATGACCGGTGGGATGAACCACCAGGGCCTGGTGCTGCAGGTCCCGCCGTACGAGTACGCCCACCCCGAGGACCTGCTGGCCGACGCCGCCGACGCCGGTCAGGACGCGCTGATCATCGCGCTGGACGGGGTCACCGACTCGCGCAACCTGGGCGCCGTGGTCCGCTCCGCCGCCGCCTTCGGCGCGCACGGCGTGGTCATCCCCGAGCGTCGCGCGGCCGGCATGACCGCCGGTGCCTGGAAGACTTCCTCCGGTGCCGCGGCCCGACTGCCCGTCGCCCGCGCCACCAACCTGACCCGCACCCTGGAGGCCTACCAGAAGGCCGGCCTGATGGTCGTCGGCCTGGCCGCCGACGGCGAGGCCGAGCTGGGCGACCTGGAGCTGCTGACCGGCCCCGTGGTGGTCGTCGCGGGCAGCGAGGGCAAGGGCCTGTCCCGGCTGGTCTCGGAGACCTGCGACATGCGGGTTCGGATCCCGATGAGCGGCCTGACCGAGTCGCTGAACGCCGGTGTCGCGGCGGGCATCGTGCTGTACGAGGCCGCGCGGCTGCGCGCCAAGCGCTGAGCACAGCGGGCGTCCCGCCCGCAGGGGATCTTCTGAATTCCCCGCGATCCGAGTGAAAAGCGATCGGGCCCGACCGGGTCCGATCGCTTTTCTCATGATCACTTCAAGTATGCGCCGGACATCCACTCGGGAGAGTGTCCTAAGCGGCCGTCACCCGGTTAGACGGGCGTGGACGTGGACACCAGAACACCTCGACGCCCCCTGTTCGGCGGCGGCAGCACCGGGATGGACGCGGGCCCAGGGCTCGACACCGTCAAGGTGCCGTCGGACCCCTCGCGCCTCAGCAGCACCCAGGCGAGCTTCCGGCTCCGGCTCGGCGCCCCGGTGGCGCCGCTGATCGAGGCCCCGGTCGGACTCCTGTCCACCGGCGCCGCGTTCGGCGACCCGTACGCCAACCAGGGCCTGATCCGCCGTCCGCTGGTCACCCCGCAGGTCGTCGTACCCGCCTCCGCCGTCCCGGCGCTGGCCGGGGCCGCCGCCGGGGCCGGCGGCGGCGCACCGCGCCGCAAGGGCCGGGTCACCGCCGTCACCTGGACCGGCCAGGCGGCCCCCGGGGACCTCGCGGCCACCCGGCTGCTGGAGGCGGTGCGGACCAACGGCTCCCCGGCGGGCATCGACCTGGACGAGGCCGACACCCAGGTGCTCCCGGCCTACGCCGGCGCCCGGACCGTCCCCCGCCAGCCGCGCGAGGGCACCGGCACCGCCACCCACGCCGGCGTCGGCCCGGTCGGCGAGCCGCACGGCTGGACCCCCAGCGGCGAACTGCCCGAGGTCTCCGCCGCCGAGGCCGAGGGCAGGCAGCCCTGGTACCCCGGCCGCCGGGTCGACCTCGGCCTGGTGCTGCTGCCGCTGCGCGCCGTGCTCGGCTCGCTCTCCGTCTACGCCGGGTTCAGCAAGCTCTGCGACCCGGTGTACTTCGACGGCGGCGAGCGCGGCTCGATGATGCGCTGGCTCTCCTCGCTGCACCCGTGGAAGGTCGCCGAGCCGCTGCTCGCCTTCGCGATGGGGCACCCCGTCGGCTCCGGCCTGGTGGTGTCGTTCACCGAGATCGTGGTCGGCGTGCTCACCATCCTCGGCCTCTGGCAGCGGCTCGCGGCCGGAGCGGCGATGCTGCTCTCCGCCGCGCTGCTGTTCACCGTCAGCTGGCGGGCCGTACCGGTCTACGACACCCCCGACCTGATCTTCCTCGCGGCCTGGAGCCCGCTGCTGATCGCCGGGGCACCCTTCGCCTCGCTCGACGGGCGGCTCAACCTGGAGGCCTGGCGGCGGATCGGCGCGGGCGCGCCGGGCGTCCTGCGCCGCCGGGTGCTGCGCCGGGGCGCGGTGGTCACCACCGTCGTGGTCGGCCTGACCCTGCTGCTCGGCTCGATGCTGGGCGCGGCCGTCCGCACCGGCGCCCGGCCGCACCAGGCACCGGGCCGTCCGGCCACCGACTACGGCACCCCGGTCTGGCCGTCGGGCAGCCCGTCCGGCGCCCCGGGCGGACAGGGCACGTCCACCTCGCCCCCGCCCGCGGCCCCGCACCCGGCCACCCCGACGCCGAGCGCCACCACGCCCTCCACCGCCCCCGCCAAGTCGGCCGGTGCCTCGCCGAGCGGCAAGCACTCCGGCAAGGCCGAGACCGGCGGTTCCTCCCCGGCGGCGTCCGCCCCGTCCGCCGGGTCCGGCTCCGCGCCGGCCCAGCGGACCCCGGCCCCCGGCGGCTCGGGCACGGCGCCCAAGCCCAGCCCGAGCAACGGCTCCGGGCTGCTCGGCGGGGTGCTGGGCAGCGGGCCGCTGGCGGACCTGTCCGGTGGGCAGTCCTCCCGTCCGGGGACGCCGACCGCCACCTGAGGCCGCCGGGCGCGCTACGGCCGGGTGCTCCGTGGGGGAGCACCCGGCCGTAGCGCTTTTGCGCGGGTGTCATCGGGCGGCTGTCACTGGGCGCTGTCGCGGTACGGCCGTCACTGGGCGCTGTCGCGGTAGGCGGCGAGCTCCTTGGCCGCCTCGGTGAGGTCCTTCGCCGTGTCGATGGCGCGCCAGTACACGCCCAGCGCCAACTGGTAGCCGGCGAGCCGCTTGCTGCGGGCGAGCTGGGGGAAGGTGGTGCGCTCGTGGTCGCCCACGTCCGGCAGCAGCTCGGCGAACTCCGGGCTGAACACGTACAGGCCGGCGTTGATCAGGAAGGGCGAGGGCGGGGCCTCGATGAAGTCCAGCACGTTGCCGAACTGGTCGGTCTCCACGGCGCCCCACGGGATGCGCGGCCGGGCCAGCGCGAGCGTCGCGACGGCATCCCGCTCGTGGTGGAAGGCGGCCATGTCGCGCAGGCTGAAGCGGGTCCAGATGTCGCCGTTGGTGGCGTACCAGGGCTCGTCCGGGCGCGGCAGCGCCTTCGCGGCGAGCTTCAGGCCGCCGCCGCGCCCCAGCGGCTCGGCCTCGACCACCGTGCGGACCCGCAGCGGCAGGTCCGCACGGCCGAGCCACTCCTCCAGCACGTCGGCGAGGTGGCCGCAGGACACCACGACGTCGGTGACGCCCTCGGCTGCCAGCCAGGCCAGCTGGTGGCCGAGGATCGGGATGCCCGTCCCCGGGATCTCGACCAGCGGCTTGGGGCGGTCGTCCGTGTAGGGCCGCAGCCGGGAACCCTGGCCGCCGGCCAGGATCACGGCCTGGGTGACGGGCGTCGTGGTCGGCCGGGGCTGGTGGGGCTGCGAGGACGCGAGGTCGGCGGTGGGGCCGGAGTCAGCGGTCATGCCTGAACAATAGGACGCCAGACGGGGGTTGACGCCTTCCGCCGGTCGGCGAACGTCGGCCGACGACTGTCGGTCGACGACTGTTGGCCGACAGTCGCTGACCGGCGACCGTCAGCCGGCGATGCCGGCCGCGAAGGAGCCGTCGCAGACCGGGCGGGCGAAGGAACGGGCCCGCTGCACGTCGCCCTGGTACTTGCGCACCGCGGCCTTGCCCAACTCGGTGGCCAGCGAGGTGCAGTAGGGCGTCAGCGAGGGCTGCTCGCGCATCGAGCGCTCCAGCAGGTCCAGCGCCGCCGACGGGTTCTTGGCGCGCAGCTCGTCCAGCAGCGCCACCCGCAGCGACTCCTGCGGGGCGAGCCCGTCCGTCTTGGTGGTGGCGGTGGCGGAGCGCCCGATCCCGGCGCCGTCGCCGCTGGACGCCGCCACGACCTGCTGGTCGAGCCCGGTCGGTGGGGCCCACGGGACCCGGGTCACGGCGAGGGTGCCGGTGGTCACCAGGACGACCGGCAGGGTCAGGGCGACGGTCTGGCCGATACGGCGCACAAGCTGCTTCACCCTCAGGAGAGTAGCGGTGGGTGCGGGCGGTATCGCCCTCCGTTACACCATCGAGTGAAGGGTGTCCGGGTTCGTCCCTGCACCGTGTTGACGTGGGGGTGTACGGACGGAGCCCGCCGGACCGGAAGGGGTCCGACGGGCTCCGTCACGCGTATCGGCTGCCTCAGTCGCAGACGCTCAGGCGCACGCCGCTGCTGGTGGCGAAGACGTGGGTCTCCTGGGCGATCGGCACCACGTGGATGGTCTCGCCGCGGGTCGGGATCTGGCGGCCGGGCACCCGGACGACCAAGTCCTTGTCCACGCCGCCGATCTGGGTGGTGCCGTAGACGAAGCCGTCCGAGCCGAGCTCCTCGACCACGTTCACCGTCACCGCGACGCCCTCGATGCCCCCGGCGTCGACGACCTGGAAGTGCTCGGGGCGGATGCCGACGATCACCGTCTTGTCGGTGCCGGCGCCGGCCAGGTTCTCGCGCGAGATGTTGACCACCGAGCCGCCGAACTTCACGCCGCCGTCCACCAGCGGCACCTCGACCAGGTTCATGGCGGGCGAGCCGATGAAGCCGGCCACGAACAGGTTGGCGGGCTTGTCGTACATGTTGCGCGGGGTGTCGACCTGCTGCAGCAGACCGTCCTTGAGCACCGCGACCCGGTCGCCCATGGTGAGCGCCTCGGTCTGGTCGTGGGTGACGTAGACCGTGGTGATGCCCAGGCGGCGCTGCAGGCCGGCGATCTGGGTGCGGGTCGAGACGCGGAGCTTGGCGTCGAGGTTCGACAGCGGCTCGTCCATCAGGAAGACCTGCGGCTGGCGGACGATCGCGCGGCCCATCGCGACGCGCTGGCGCTGACCGCCGGAGAGCGCCTTCGGCTTGCGGTCCAGGTACTCGGTGAGGTCGAGGATCTTCGCCGCCTCCTCGACCTTGGTGCGGATGTCCGCCTTGTTCACGCCGGCGATCTTGAGCGCGAAGCCCATGTTCTCGGCGACGGTCATGTGCGGGTAGAGCGCGTAGTTCTGGAACACCATGGCGATGTCCCGGTCCTTCGGCGGCAGGTGGGTGACGTCCCGGTCACCGATCCGGATCGCGCCGCTGTTGACGTCCTCCAGACCGGCCAGCATGCGCAGGCTGGTCGACTTGCCGCAGCCCGACGGGCCGACCAGCACGAGGAACTCGCCGTCCGCGATCTCCAGGTCCAGCGCGTCCACCGAGGGCTTGGTCGCCCCCGGGTAGATGCGGGTCGCCTGGTCGTACGTGACAGAAGCCATGGTCGTTCTCTCCTTCACCGGCAGGAACGTGCCGGACGATCCGAGTAAAGGGGGTTCGTTGGTTTCCGTCGGCCCGTCAGTGGTCTGAACCACTACCCGAACCGACTCCCGGCGACGCTACCTGCGCTTCCGTCGCTTGTCAGCCCCCTCCGCCCCGATTTCGACATCGGTTCCATCACGCCCCCTCCGCACCCGCCCACCCCGTCAACCCCCGGATATCCCCCCACCCAGCCACCCCGGCCCGGTAGACTGCCCCCGGTGCCGCCGTGATCCTTCGCGGACGGCCACCGTGCCTCCTTAGCTCAGCTGGCCAGAGCACCGCTCTTGTAAAGCGGGGGTCGTCGGTTCGAACCCGACAGGGGGCTCAGCTTCCGGCCCAGGTCAGAGGGCCGAAACGCGGAACGCCCCGGGCTGTGATCGGCCCGGGGCGTTCTGACATCTCCGGAGGGCATCAATCGCCGGAAGCGACCGAGGTGCCCGTTTCTTCCGTCTCCTCGGACTCTTCCGTTTCTTCCGCCTCTTCCGTTTGGGGCCGAACGGCGGCGGTGGTCCCCTCGTTCTTTTTCCAGGTCGCCGAAACCTTGAGGGCGGCCTTGCCGCTCGAACCCGCCACCGCGCTCACCAGGAGGCCCGACTTGATGGAGAGCTCGATTCCGAATTCGAGGGTGAACTCGTCCGGGGCGGCGGCCCGCAGGCCCGACCGGACGCTGCCCACGACGGCGTGGAGCGTGTCCGTGAGGTCGTCCAGCCGGTAGGTGAGATCGCGGAGGGCCACGTCCCTGGGGCCTTCCTGGTCCTCGATGCGGGCCCAGAACGTGCCTCCGTCGGGCGTCTCCACCTGGACGATTTCCGACATTCTTCCTCCAACGGCATCAATTCCGCGAAATCGAATGCGGAATTCCGGCGACCGGTCGGCAGTCGGCGTCCTATTATCCACGAGGAGAACCCCGATGGAGGGGTGAAGGGGTGGTACCGATGGGCACGGAACTGCCGCCGTCGAGTGCGGAGCGCATCTATCTCTCCGATGTGGAGCCGCACGCGGCGGCGCCGATCGACCGGGCCTCGGATCTGCGATCGCGGGTGCTGCTGCACGTGCTCTTCGCCGACGCCCTGCTGATCGGGGACTCGCAGAGCCTCAACAACAAGTACTTCAGGGCACTCGTCTCGGCCGAGGAGTCCCGGCACGTCCCGTGGTCGGCGGGGGGCGCGGCACTCCCGGACCTCGCCCCGCTCCTGGAGTCCGGCCGGATCCGGGTGGCACTGCGCGAGGGCCAGACCCTCCACGGGATCAGGGACGACCACAAGCGGCGGAGCGTGGAGAACGTGCCCGAGCCCGCCTACGTCGCGCAGCTGACGGAGATGTCGGCCGCGCACTCGGTGTCCTACGACGGGACGGCCGTGGCGGCGCGCTTCAAGGCCGGCGTGCTGGCCAGGATCGACGCCGCGGGCCGGTGCGCCACCGGCGGTACGCGGACCGCGCTGGAAGACGCGCGGAGTTGGATCAGGGACCAGCAGCCGTTCGACTACAAGGCGCTCAAGGACTGGCTGGGCAAGTACCGGGTGAAGGACCCGGGCAGCAGCGCCGAGCTGATCCTCGCGCTGCAGTCGGTGGACGAGTGGGCGGGCGAGTCCTACCGGCGGGCCCTGCCCGGCGTGCTGGACGTCGGCATGGCCGGCCCGAGGGACGGGTCGGGCACCATGTCGGCCGCCAGGAGCCGTCGGATCGTGGAGGAGACCGGGCTGCCCGCCGTCATGCTCGACAACCTGCTGCTGTCCCAACTCCCATTGGAGGTAACGCTGGAGGCCGTCGAGCAGCCGTCCCGGAACGCCCTGGTGCAGGAGCTCGGCCGAGTGCGTCGGGGCCTTCTTCCGGACGTCGGGGTGCTGCGGGAGGCGGTCGACGAGTTCAGCACGTGGATGCTGGAGGCGTTCGACCGCACCTTCCGCGGTACGGACGGCCTGGCGTGGGCGCGCCTGCAGAGCGAGACCCGGTTGATGCGCTTCAGGCTGGACGAGGACCAGCTGACCGGTCGCTTGGGGGCGGGCCTGGAGGTGCGCGGGGCGCCGCTCGACGGGGCCCGGGACCTTTCGCTCGACGTGGTGGCCGAGCCCGGCGCGGCCGCGCGGGACGAGGAGGTCCGGGTGGCGACGGGCCCGCGGCACCACCTCGATCCGCTGCACCGGATGATCACGCTCTGACGGTCGGGGCCAGCACTTCGGAGTCGGCCGTCGCGAGGGCGTAGGCGGCGAGCGTGACCCCGCAGGTGATCCGGCCCTGCCGCAGCCACTGGGCCATCTCCTCCGGGGAGACCCACACCGGAGGGCTCACCGACTCCATCGCCTCCGGCCGGGCGCAGCCGCTGTCCGCGGGGCGGACGGTGGCGCAGCAGACGTGGATGCCGGTCTCGATCAGGCCGGTGTCCGCGTGGACCAGCCCGAGCGTCCGCACGGAGGAGGCCGAGAGGCCGGTCTCCTCCCGGAGTTCGCGGGCGGCCGCCGCCTCCGGACTCTCGCCCGGCTCGCAACCGCCGCGCGGGAACTCCAGGGAGACGGCGCCCACCGGGTAGCGGTACGAGGGCACCAGGGCGATGCCCTCGGGGCCGACCGGGATCACCACGACACCGGTCTGCGCCCACTGCCACCGGAGGTAGTTGCCGGGTGCGCCCCCGGGCCCGACGACGAGGTCGTTGTTGAGCTGCCCGAAGCGGTTCGCGAAGACCTCGACGGCCTCGTGACGCACGATCGGTGCGGGCGTGCCGGGCGTGCCGGGCGTGCCGGGCGTGCCGGGCGTCCGGTCATCGGTGGTCATGGCGCTCCTGCCTGCCGTCGCGTGGACCGCCGGCGAGGCGGCCTCGCTCGTCATGATCGCTCATGGCGGCCAGTTGTGACACCCACGACTTCCGTTCGTCGGCGAACTCCCGCAGCTCCCCGCTGAGTTGGGCCAGGACGCGCAGCGACTGCCGCTGGGCCGCGCGGCGTTGACGGTCTCCGGGCGGGAGGTCCTCGCGCAGCTGCGCGCTCTCCCGCATGGCGAGGTACGCCTCCCGGTCCCGACCCGCGCCGGCCAGGGCGAGTGCCTGCCGGTGCAGCCCTTCGGGCAACCTGGCCAGGTAGCGGCCCGGGTGACGTTCCGCCAGTTCGCGCAGCAGTGTGACGACGTGGTCCGCGGAGGTCACCGCCTCGGCGATCCGGCCGGTCCGTCGGTCGCACTCGGCGAGTACCTCGACGCACGACAGCAGGGTGTCCTCCTGCCGGGCTCCCGGGCCGGCCGCCTCGCACAGCCGCACACTGCGCGTCGCCTCGCCGTGGGCCGCGTCCACCTGGCCGTCCTCCAGGCGCAGTACGGCGAGGAAGCTCAGGGCGGTCGCGGTGTCGAGCAGACGGGCCTGCCGCAGGCCGTTCCCCGGTCCGGCTCCGGCGGGCAGGTCCTGGGCGAGGAGTTCCTCGGCGAGCAGTTCCTCGTAGTGGGCGACCGCGGACCTGCTCTGCTCCAGGGCGGGCACGGTGTGGCCGGCGTGGTGCAGCAGCAGGCTCAGGTTGTGGAGGGCCGCCGCGTACTCCGGCAGGTGGCGTCCGGTCTGCTGGACCAGGTCGCGGCTGAGCCCGACGGCCTGCCGGGCGGCGGTCAGCGCGGCCTCGCTCCGGCCGCCGTCGTGGTCGATGTCGTCGAGCCGCAGGCTGTAGCCGACGAGCCGGCGCAGCCTCAGCAGCTGATCCGCCTCGGTGAACTCCGCGTCGGGAAGGTCCAGGAGGCGGCGCAGGACGACGACCGAGACCGGTGACATGCTCGACGGATAGCGGGGCAGCCGCCTCGCCACGGCGGCGAGCAGCGGCGGTGCGCAGGACTCCAGGGCGGCCAGCATGACGGCTGCGAGGGGCTCGGCGTGGGGCAGCACGGCGCCGTTGTCCGCCAGGGCGGGCAGGAGCACGTCCGGCTGCTCGGCGACGGCACGCGCCAGAGCGGTGTCCAGGGCGCGGTGTGCGGGGTGGTCGGTGACCCGGCCCACGGTCGTGCAGCCGCGGGCTCGGGCGAGGACCTCGACGGCCGCCTTCGCCGCCTCGAACCGCTCCTCCACGGGGGTCGGACGGGTGGGGGTCAGCAGCGCGGTGAGGTACGCGTGGGTGTGGCCCGAACTCTCCGGCGTACTGAGCACCCGGCGGGCCAGGACCTCGCTGATCCGGTTCGGCCTCAGGGGGGCGATCAGGTCGCCCTCGGCGGGGTAGAGCGCACCCAGGACGGTGCCGACGCGGAGCATGTCGGGTGCCGGTCGGTGCGGGAAGGCCGCCGCGTACACCTGCTCCAACACGGCGACGAGATCGGCCCGTTGCCTGCCGCTGGCCAGCGTGGGGACCAGGAGGAGCCCTGCGGCCAGGAGCCTGCCGCTCTCGCCGGCGAACGCCGTCTCCCCGGGCAGCCACGCGGTGAGCGAGGAGTGCCAGACCCGGATCTCGTGGTCGCAGATCCGCTCCAGCGGATCGCCGGCCGGAGACCAGGTGCGGCCCTGTTGCAGGGTGAGAACGGCGTCCAGCGCGAGCGCGAGCACGCCCAGCAGTGAATCCTCCCGGTCGGCACGTGCCTCCAGCGTGCGGGGTGGGGGGAGCCGCGGGTGGCCGAGCCGGTCGGCGAAGACCCTGAACGCGGTGACGGCCAGAGAGGTGTCCCCGGGGGCGGGAACGGTCCTGGCGAGCTGGACCACGCTCGCGTCGGCGAGCGCCCAGTCGTCGACGCGGCTCTGCAGCGCCTGCCAGAGCGGCTTGTCCGCACGGGCGAGCAGGAGCAGGCGCAACCGCATCCGCTCGGGCCCGTGACGGTCCACGTGATCGAGCAGGGCGCAGATGTCCTCCAGCCGGGCCTGGGCGTAGTCGAAGACGACGAGCGCGGGGATCCCGGCCGCGAGGGCGGCGGTGAGTTCAGCCGGCCACTCCGGCCGCTCCATCGCCTTCCGCTCCACGATGCCGGCGATCCAGCCCGCCTCGTACATGCGGCGGCACAGTTCGGTGGCGAGCCTGGTCTTGCCGGAGCCGCCCGGTGCGTGCAGCAGCCGCAGCAGGAGGTCGGGCTCGTCGTCGCACCACTGCCTGAGGTCGGCCAGCTCCGGGCGGTCCAGGAACGGCATCGCCCCGTGGGTGAGCAGCTGGGCCGGGGTCGGCGGCCGTCGGGTCGACCGCGGGCGGTCGCGTCCGAACAGTCTGGCCTGGCGCCCGTCCCGGTCCAGCGCGAGGTCGCACCACGCGGTGCCGGTCCGGTGGTACTCGTCGTTGGCCTCCGCCAGGTCGGGGAAGTGGCTCCGCACCGCGTCGACCGGGACCAGCCAGCCGCCCGAGACCTGCCGGTCGTCGCGTGACGTCTTGAGCACCCCGCACACGCGGCCCGTCCGCAGGTCGAGCACCGGGCTGCCGCTGAACCCCGGCACCACCTGGTCGCCCTGGAGCCTGACGAACTGTCCGCTCGCTCCGGCCACGTGGAGGCGCAGGCTGTCGGGCTGTGGGCCGGACTCCAGGGTGTGGCGGCTGAATCCGTGGACGACCACCTCGGCGCCCTCCTGCGGGGCGCGGTCGCCCAGCCACACGCCGGGGAGCGGTTGCGGCTCGCGGAGACGCAGCAGGGCGAGATCGGGGAATCCGTGGATGCGCGCCGCGGGGTCGTGTTCCGGGAACACCTCGATCACATCGGCCGTGATGGTGAGCCCCTGCGTCGTCACCGACACCTCGCGGCAGCCCTGTACGACGTGGGCGCAGGTCAGCACCGTGTCCTCGGAGACCAGGAATCCGGAGCCGAGGCTTCCCGGTGCGTCGATGGCGACCGTGTGCGAGGTGGCCAGCCGACTGAGCTCCTCCCGCCGCTGCCAAGCCGCGTTGTCATCGATCACACCCTGCTCCTTCGTCCGGGAGCACCAGGGTTCCGTCCGGCGCCGCCGGAATCCAGTGGCGGCGGCCGATTCGGCGTCCGGATCGCCGGCAGCGGCGGGGCTGCGGCGTGGCTGCGGCGGGGCGGAGGTCAGTCCGGGGGGAGGGTGAGGGTGGCGAGGGCGCCGCCGGCGGGGTGGTTGGTGAAGGTGAGGGTGGCGCCGATGACTCGGGTGTGGCCGGTGGCGATGGTGAGGCCGAGGCCGTGGCCGCGGCCGCGTTCGGGGGCGTTGGTGCGGAAGCGCTGGGGGCCGTGGTCGAGGAGGTCCTCGGGGTAGCCGGGGCCGTGGTCGCGGACGGTGATGCGGCGGCCGTCGACGTGGAGTTCGACCGGGCCGGCGCCGTGGCGGTGGGCGTTGAGCAGCAGGTTGCCGAGGATGCGGTCGAGGCGGCGCAGGTCGGTGCGGACCTCCTGGTCGGAGGTGATCCCGACGGAGACGTCGAGGCCGGTGAGGGTGACGGTGCGGCGCACCGCGCGTTCCAGGGGGACGGCGGAGAGGTCGGGGGACTCGACGTCCGCGTCCAGGCGGGAGACCTCCAGGAGGTCCTCGACGAGGGCGCGCAGGGCCTGGACCCGGTTCTGCACCAGTTGGGTGGGGCGGCCGGGCGGCAGCAGTTCGGCGGCGGTGACCAGGCCGGTGAGCGGGGTGCGCAGTTCGTGGGCGACGTCCGCGGTGAAGCGCTGTTCGTCCTCCAGGCGGCGGTGCAGGGTGCGGGACATCAGGTCGACGGCGGCGGCGAGGTCGGCGACCTCGTCCTTTCCGTCGACGAGTTCGCCGATCCGGGTGTCGGTGCCGCCGGCCGCGATGCCCCGGGCGGCGGTGGCCGCGGTGCGCAGGCGGCGGCTGATCCGGTCCGCGACGAGCACGCCGGCCAGCACGGTGGTGAAGACCGCGGCGATGACGGTGATCAGGATGATCCGGTCCAGGTCGGCGATGGCCCGGCGGTCCTGGGTGAAGTCCACCCGGACGGAGAGCACCCCGCCCTGGACCGGGGCCGCCGCCCACATCGACTCGCCCTGCTGGTCGGTCGCGAGCAGCGAGCCCTGCCGTCCGCCGGCGGCGAGGTCGTGCAGCAGGGTGGGGAGGGCCGGGTCGTCGAGGGCGGCGCCGGGGGTGGGGAGGTCGCGCCCGTAGTCGGTCAGGGCGGAGTTGAGGGCGGTGGTCGCCGAGGAGCGGGCCTGGCCGACGTGCTGACGGATCATCGCCTGGTGGACCAGCAGGCCGACGGCCACCGCGACCAGGACGGAGATGGCGGCGACGGCGGTGGCGATCTGGCGGCGCAGGGTCATCCGGCGCAGCGTCAGCCGGGGGAGGGGCGGCCGGGGGAGGCGCAGGGTCATGCGGGGCGCCGCAGCTTGTAGCCGAAGCCGCGGACGGTCTCGATCCGGCCGGAGCCGATCTTGGCGCGCAGCCGCTGCACATGGACGTCCACCACCCGGGTGTCGGCGCCCCACTCGTAGTCCCAGACGCGCTCCAGCAGCGCGGAGCGTTCCAGCACGATGCCGGGCGCGGCGGTGAACTCCAGCAGCAGCCGCAGCTCGGTGGGGGTGAGCGGGACGAGGCGGCCGTCGACCCGCACCTCCATGCTGTCGGTGTCCACCTGCAGGCCGTCGAAGTTGCGGACGGCGGGGGAGGGGGAGAGGGCGACGGGGGCTGCCGGGGTGTCAGGAGAAGGGGCGGCAGGAGGCGGGGGGACGGCCGCCGGGGCCACCCGGACGCGGCGCAGCACGGTACGGATCCGGGCGACCAGGACGGCGCTCTCGAAGGGCTTGACCACGTAGTCGTCCGCGCCCGCCTCCAGGCCGGACACCACGTCCACCGGGTCGGTGCGGGCCGACATCATCAGGATCGGCAGCTGGCTCTCCTCCCTGATCCGGCGGCACAGCCCGACCCCGTCGAGCAGCGGCAGCATGACGTCCAGCAGGAGCAGGTCGGGGCGGACGGCGTGGAAGGCCTCCAGGCCCTCCAGGCCGTCGGCGGCGGTGGTGACCGGGAAGCCGTAGCGCTCCAGGGCCATCCGGGTGGCCTCCCGGATCACCTCGTCGTCCTCGACGAGCAGGATGTGCGGCTGGGCGGGGGCGGCTGCGGTGGTCATCGCTTCGCTTCCGGGACGACGGCGGGGCCGGACGGCTGGGGCGGCTGGGAGGGCTGGGGCTGGGGCTGGGGGCGGCCGGGGCGCGCGGACGGGAAGGCCGCGCCGGCGCCCGGCTTAGCGCCCGCGGAGGGGCGCACCGGGACGGGCGCCGCGCCGCCGGGGCCGGGGCCGGGGCCGGTCGGCGGGTCGGCGCCCGGGTCGGTGGGCGCGAGCAGGCCGGTGCCGTCCACCCGCTTCTCGACCAGGGCGAGCCGGACGCCGTCCCACTGGTAGTGGCTGGTGGTGCGGGTGGTGACGGTGGTCGGCTCGTACAGCCACAGGTCGGAGTCGATGGTCGCGGCGCTGAACCCCTGCTGGACCTGCACCCGCAGGATCGGCAGGACGCGGTCGCCGGCGAGGGTGTAGACGTGCAGGACGACCTGTCCGGGGGTGGTGACGGCGGCGATCAGCTCGGGCTGCCCGTCGCCGGTGAGGTCGCGGAACTCGGGCGCCCGCACCTCGCAGTCGGTGCAGGAGTCGAGTGCGCGCCGCTCCTCCGTGCTCACCGCCGGGTCCTTGGCGAGGAGGGTGTGGACGTCCACCGCGGTGAGGTCGTGCCCGGGGACGGTCAGGTCGGGTACGGGCTGCGGCGGCGCCTGGGTGGCGGACCCGGTTGCGGAGGTGGCGGGCGGCGGCGCGGTGGCCAGGCCGGGCCAGAGCGGCTTGGCCGAGGGCGGCTTGGTGACGGCCGCGCGCGGGCCGTCGTCCCGCAGGCCGCCGGGGGCGGGGCGGCCGAAGGCCAGGACGCCGAGGACGGCCAGGACGGCCAGGGTGGCGAGGGCGGCCGCGGGTACGGCGCCGGGGCGACGGCGGAGCGGGGTCGGTGGTGCCACGGTCGGTGCTCGTCCTCCTGGTTCGCGGTGCGGTGCCGGTTCGTCGTCCCTGTGGCCGTCCTGCTGTCGTAGCCGTTGTAGCCGGTCTGGCCCGGTGGCTGTTCCGGTGGGTAGGTCGCGCGGACGGTGACCGGCGGTTCCGCCGCCGGTGCTGGCGGACCCGGTCAGGCCGGTTCCGCCAGCACGATGATGTTGTCCGTCCAGTGGCCGTCCGAGCCGATCCGCCCGCCGCAGGTGATCAGCCGCAGTGCGGGGCCGGGGGTGTCGCCGTACACCTCGTCGGTGGGGAAGTGGTCCTTGGCGGCCTGGTCCAGGCCGCGGACCTTGAAGTCCACGGTGCCGCCGTCCGCGCGCCGGATCCGGATCAGGTCGCCCGGGTGGAGTTCGGGAAGGTGCTGGAAGACCGCCGCGCCGTGCCTGGTGTCCAGGTGCCCGATCAGGACGGCCGGGCCGGCCTCGCCCGGCGTGGGGCCGTTGCGGTACCAGCCGACCTGGTCGGCGTGGTCGGCCGAGGGCACCTGGACGGTGCCGTCGGCGTTCAGGCCGAGGTCGGTCACCGGGGCGTCCACGCTGATGGAGGGGATCAGCAGACGGGTGGGCGGCGAGGCGGCGAGCGGCTGGGCACCGGCCGTCGGCGCACCCACGGGAGCGGTGCCGGTGGGTGCGGTCGCGGTGGGTGCGGTGGCCGCCGGATCGTGGCCGGAGGTCTCGATCCGCACCACCGGGGTGTCCCGGCCGGACAGCGCCAGCGAGGTGCCGAGCACCAGGCAGAGCAGACCGGCCGTGCCGAAGACGCTCCGGCGCAGGATGCTCGGGGCGGGCCGGGCGGCGCGCCGCCGACCACGGCCGTCCCGCTTGGCGGTCCCCGCCGCCCGGGGCACCCCGGCGCCGCTTCCCCGCCCGGCCGGGTGCGGAGGAAGGGCGCCGGGGTGCCCGGCGGACTCGGGACCGGTGTCAGCCACGCGCACTGGAACGGCGGCGCAGCAGGGCGAAGCCCAGCGCACCGGCGCCGACGGCCGCGACGGCGCCGCCGCCCGCCAGCATCAGACCGTTGCCGTCGGTCTCGCCCGAGCCGTCACCGGCCTGGGCCGCGCCCTTCGGCACCTCGCGGACCTGCGGCTGGGCGCCGGCCGGGGCGGGGTGCGCCGTCGGCGCGGAGCCGGCCGGGCGGGCGGGCTGGGCGGGGGAGTGGGGCGCGGCCTCGGTGGCGGGGGCGGCGGAGGGGCGGACCCCGCCCGCGGCCGCGCCCGCCGGCGCCGCGTTGGCGGGGGCGTGGGCGGTGGGGGCGGGCTGCGGGGTCCCGTCGGCCCAGGCCTGCCCGCCGGTGACGACGGGCACCAGTGCGGCGCCGGTCAGTGCGCAGACCGCCAGCATCCGACGGGCGGGCGAACGGTGGGTACGGCTCCTGCTCATGCGGTGGTTCTCCTTCGTGACTCTGGTGAACGCGTCAGTGGCGAGACCGCGGCTCTCGCGAACGCCCCCGGCCCGTACGGTCGGCCCGCACGGCCGGTCGGTGCGTCGTCAGTGACGGTAGGAGGGCCGTGTCGCGGTGCCCGCCCGGCCGCGTCACGGTCGTCCGTCGGCTTCGTAACGGTCGCCGGGCCGATCGGGACGGACCCGTGACGGATCCCTTGCCGGGACCCTGACGGAACCCGGCACGTACGCCGGAACACGCCCGGTGACATGTGCCCGGGGCTGAGCACCCCCGCCCGCCCGTCCGTACATCCCGGTGGGGGAGAAACCGAGAGAAAGGTGGCAGTGATGAGCATCCTCGCCAATCTCCTGCCGACGCTGCGGGACGACCGCGGTGGCCGCGGGGACGACCGCGGTGACCGTGGTGACCGCGGCGACTTCCGGGACGAAAGGGACGACTTCGGCGACGACCGCCGCCGCCGTCGTCACCGTCGGCACCACAAGGACTGGAACTGACGGTTGACGCCCACGGACCGATCGCGGTCCCCGGCTAGGACGAACCGGTGTGGTCCCTGCGGCGGTTGACGGCCGTCGACACGCGTGACGGCGACGGTCGGGCGGACCCGGTCGTCGCCCCGGCCCCGGCCGTGCCGCTGCGGCGGACCTTCCGGCAGTTCTGGCCCTACACCCGAGGGGGAAGGCACTGGCTGATCCTCCTGGTGGTGATCGTCCTGCTCGGCCCGGTGGTCGACGCGGCGATGATCTGGCTGTTCAAGGTCGTCGTCGACGATGTGCTGGTGCCGCGCAGACTCGGACTGTTCCTGCCGGTGGCGCTCGGTTACGCCGGGCTGACCCTGCTGGCAGGAGGCCTGGGCTTCGCCGACGAGACGCTCTCCACCTGGGTCAGCGAGCGCTTCCTGCTCGCGCTGCGCACGGACGTGTTCCGGCACCTGCAGGGCCTGTCACTGGGCTTCTTCGAGCGGCGGCGGCTCGGCGACGTGCTGTCGCGGCTGACCGCGGATGTCGAGGCGGTCGAGACCTTCCTGCTCTCGGGCGTCCTGAACGCGGTCGCGTACGTCGCCGAGCTGGCCGTCTTCCTGGGCGTGCTGTTCTATCTGCGCTGGGACCTCACGCTGACCGCGCTGGTGGTCGCACCGCTGTTCTGGATCACCGCCCGGCGCTTCTCGGTGAAGGTGAAGGCGGCGTCCCGCGAGCGGCGGCGCCGCAGCGGCTCGGTCAGCGCCCTCGCCGAGGAGACGCTCGGCAACATCGCCCTCGTCCAGGCGTACAACCGGCAGGACTGGGAGCAGCAGCGCTTCCTGCGGGAGAACCTGGCGCGGTTCCGGGCGACCATGGCGGCGACCCGGATACGGGCGCTGTTCGAGCCGATCGTGGAGCTGCTGGAGCTGGTCGGCGCGCTGATCGTGCTCGGCCTGGGGGCCTGGGAACTGACCCGCGGCCGCCTCACGCTCGGCGAACTCCTCGTCTTCGTCGCCCTGTTGAGCCGCCTCTACGGGCCGGTCCAGGGGATCGGACGGCTCAGCAACGGCTTCTTCTCGGCCGCGGCCGCCGCCGAGCGGATCATCGAACTCCAGGACCAGAAGCCGCAGGTGGCCGATCCGCCGAGACCGCTGTGCCCGGCCCGGGTGCGCGGGGTGGTGGTCTTCGACGGGGTGCGGTTCCGCTACCCGGGCACGACCCTGGCGGCGCTGCACGACGTCTCCTTCCGTGCCGAACCGGGCGAGACGGTGGCGCTGGTCGGGGAGAGCGGGGCGGGCAAGTCGACCGTCGCCAAACTGCTGTTGCGCTTCTACGACCCGGAGCACGGTGCCGTCCGGCTGGACGGCACCGACCTGCGCGACCTGGCGCTGACCGACCTGCGCGAGCACATCGCGGTGCTGCTGCAGGAGACCCTGGTCGTCCACGGCACCGTCCGGGACAACATCGCCTACGGCCGCCCGGACGCCACCGACGCGCAGATCGTGGCGGCCGCCCGGGCCGCCGATGCGCACGAGTTCGTCAGCCGGCTGCCGGAGGGCTACGACACGGTGGTGGGCCAGCACGGGCGGCTGCTGTCCGGCGGCCAGCGCCAGCGGATCGCGATCGCCCGGGCGATGGTCCGGGACGCGCCCGTGCTGCTGCTGGACGAGCCGACCACCGGGCTGGACCCGGAGTCGGGGCGGCGGATCCTGGAGCCGCTGGGCCGGCTGATGAGCGGACGGACGACGATCATCATCTCGCACAACCTGCTCACCGTACGGAACGCCGACCGGATCGTCCTGCTGCGCGAAGGCCGCGTCGCCGCCTCCGGCAGCCACCGGGAACTGCTCACCCGGGACGCCGGCTACGCCCGCCTCGACCGGGCCGCGACCCCCACCTGGGCCGGATGAACACCCGGGATCCGCTGCCCACCGGAACGCCGACCGCCCCCGGCCATCAGACGCCCCCGCACACATCTGCGCTGCGGCTCGACCCGGCAGGCCGGCTCGCGGCTGGCCCCACACCCCGACACCCTCGACCCGTTGCCCCCTCCCAGGGCGGCCGCGCGGTGAGTGTCGGACCGTTACTTCTTGATCACTAAGGGTTTCATGGGCGGCGCGGCGCGGCTGAGCGCAGCTGCCGGAGCGTCCAGCCCGGGCCGAGGGCGCTCGTATGCGCGGTGAAGAGTTCGGCCGCGCGGCGGTAGGAGAGGCGGGCGCGGCCGGTGTGGGGGCAGCGGTCGGCGGCGGGGGTGCCGGCCGGGGCGCGGCGGTCGGTGAGGAAGAGCGGGCCGCCGGAGCGGCCGGCGATCAGCAGGGGGAGCAGCCGGGCGGTGCCGGTGCCCCAGTGGAGCCGGGCGCGGTCGGAGCGGGGGTGGGTGCGGCGGCCGGGGACGTCCAACTGGTCGGTGTTCAGGGCCAGTACGGCCTCGATGGCGGCGCCGGACTCGTGCAGCAGGTGCCAGAGCGTCTGCTCGCGCAGCGGCGCCCGGCGGGCGAACAGGGCGCGCAGTTGTTCCTCGGTCAACGGGGCCGCGGCCCCGGCCGGTTCGGGCAGCGAGTGGGGGCGCAGGTCGGTGCTCGGGTCGCCGTCGATCCAGCCCCGGGCCCGCCACCAGGCCACGGCCGCGCGCAGGGTGGAGAGTTCGCGGTTGAGCGTGCGCGGGTCGGTGGCGGCTGCGCGCCGGGCGACGGCGGTGCGCAGCCGTTCGGCGGCGTCCGGGTGGTCGAGCAGCGCGAGCGGCAGCACGGGCGGGCGGGCGCGCCGCCGTTCGGGGCCGGTGGGGGCGGCCCGGTCGGCGAGCGCCCAGGCCCAGGTGCTCAGGGCGATCCGGTAGATCCGCCGGGAGCCGTCGGCGAGCCCGGAGGCGGTCAGGTAGCGCTCGACGGCGACGCCGTACTCGACCGGGGGGAGTTCCGTCACGTCCGCCTTCTTCCGCAGTAAACGGGTCGAATCAGCACCCTGGAAATATATCCGCACTCCGCAGTAAAACGCAGCTCAGTAGCCATTCGATCGGCAATTTACTGCGGCGGGATCCATTGCCCGCGAAATTGAGGATGAAAGGCTCAAGTTTTTCGCCGGAAACCCTTGAACCCCGTTCCCCCGCGAGCGCAGACTGACTGCCCATGGCAGTGCAAACAGAACGGATCCCGGCCCCTCCACGGCGCCTGGGAGACCGTCTCGCCGTGCTGGGCGAGCGCGAATTCACCCGCTTCTTCATCGGGTACACCACCTCCCTCCTCGGCTCCTCGATGGCGCCGGTCGCCGTCGCCTTCTCGGTGCTCGACAGCGGCGGGAGCGGCACCGACCTCGGCTGGGTGCTGGCCGCCCGGATCCTCCCGGTGGTGCTGGTCCTGCTGGCCGGCGGGGTGATCGCCGACCGGCTGGGCAGCCGGCGGCTGATGCTGGGCTCGGACGTCCTGCGCGGCCTCGTCCAGGCACTGTTCGCCGCACTGCTGGCGGCCGGGCACGCGCCGGTGTGGGCGATGGTGGCGCTGGTGGCGGTCTGGGGGATCGGTGAGGGGCTGTTCATGCCCGCCTTCGGCGCGATCGTGCCCGACCTGGTGCGCCGCAAGGAGCTGCTGGCGGACGGCAACACCCTGCTGGGCCTGTCCCGTTCGGTGTCCACGGTGGCCGGCCCCGCGCTGGCCGGCCTGGTCACGGCGGCGCGGGGCCCGGCGGCGGTGCTGCTGATCGACGCGCTGACGTACGGCGTCGGCGCCCTGGCGCTGACCGGTCTGCGGCTGCCCGACCGTCCGAAGGCGGACGGTGGGGACTCGATGCTCGGGGAACTGCGAGCCGGCTGGTCGGAGTTCACCGCCCGCCCGTGGCTGTGGATCACCACCGCGCAGATGGGCCTGTTCAACCTGCTGGTCTGGGCCCCGTTCCTGGTGCTCGGCCCGCTCATCTCGCAGCGGGAGCTCGGCGGCGCCCGGGCCTGGGGCCTGGTGATGGGCGCGTACGGGGCCGGCGCGGTGCTGGGCGGGCTGCTGATGCTCGGCCGCCGCCCGGAGCGGCCGCTCGCGGTCGCCACCGTGGCCGCCCTCGGCTGGGCGCTGCCGTCCGCCGCGCTGGCGGCCGGGGCGCCGCTGGCCTGGGTGGTGGCCGCCGCGCTGGTGGCGGGGGTCGGTTCGGCGGTCGGCGGGACGCTGTTCAACACCACGATGCAGCACTGGGTCCCGCCGGAGCTGCTGGGCCGGCTGACCTCCTTCGGGGCGCTCGGCGCCTTCGTCGCCGGCCCGCTCGGCCTGGCGGCGGCCGGTCCGCTGTCGGCCCGGTTCGGCGCCGGCGGGGTGCTGTTGGTCGGAGCGGTCTGGCAAGTTGCGGCCGGGGCCGTAGTGTTGGGCGTACCGGCCGTACGGAATCGTCGCTGGGAGGAGGGCCCGGACCACTGACTCACCCCTCGGACGGCTTCGGGGCGCACCCCCGGCCGGCACCGGTGCGGCCCACCGCGCACCGTACCCGGCCGGCCCCGGAGCGCAGCCGGTCGCTCCGCCCACGCGTGCGTGCCTCCGCGGCGGGCGGGGTGGCCGGGTCGGTCGTACCGTGGACGGAGGGGGTACGGAGGAGGTTGACCATGCCCGGTTCGCTCACCATCAGCCACCACCAGGCCGCGGCCACCCTGGACCACGCGGACGCGGAGCGGCTGGCCACCGTACTGGCCGACCTGGCGTACCTGCTGGAGATCCCGGCGCCGGACCGGATCACCGAGGCCCAGCTCGCCGTGCTGTGCGAGGGCCACTCGCCGGACCGCGCCGAACTGGTGCACTGGTGCGCGTCGACCGCCCGCAGGTTGAAGGAGCAGCTCTGACCGGACCGACCGAGCGCCCGCCCCGCCCGCCGTACGATGGCGCGCGGGGCGGGCCGGTCCGGAACGCCCCGCGGCCGCCGGGCTGGTCGGCGGCCGGCCCGGTGGAGGGTGGGGGCCCGAGCGTGCCGCAGTCCTGGTCGTTGTCCTGGCTGACCGTGCCGACCCCGCTGCCCAGCGGTCCGATGCACGTCGCGGTGACGCCGCTGGGCGTGGCGGCCGCCGGTTACGGCGGACGGGACGGCGAGGCGCCGCCGTGCACCGACCCCGCGAAGATCACCGCCGTCACCGAGCGGATCGGCGCCTACCTGGCGGGCCGCACCCGGGAGTTGGGGCTGCCGATCGACTGGAGCCTCAGCTCCGGGCCGCACCGCGCCGTCCTGCGCACGCTCTGGGAGCAGGTGCCGTACGGCCGGACCATCACCTACGGCGAACTGGCCGCCCGCAGCGGGGTGTTCGAGGACGTCACGGAACCCGGCCTGGCCGCCCGGACGGTCGGCCAGATGATGGCCGCCAACCCGGTGGCCCTGCTGGTGCCCTGTCACCGGGTGGTGGCGGCGGACGGGATCGGCGGCTTCGGCGGCGGCCGGGTCGGGATCGACGTGAAGCGCTGGCTGCTCACCCTGGAGGGGGTGCTGGAACCGACGCTGGACTGGAACGGCCCGCTGTAGCGTCACCCGCACGGTCGATGGGGGAAGATGTGGTGCGACGTTCCGATGGTTTCGAATAAATAGTCGAACAAATATCGATCAGGTGACCTAGTCGTACTATTTGTTCGGTTATTCAGAACCACTCAAACGAGTGATTGCGGGTCGCCCCCGAACGGGCCCACCATGAAGCTGCAACAAGAATGTGCAAGGCGACACTTCATCGGGCATGCGAAGGGTTCCCCCTATGTCGACCGAAACCAATGCCGGTATTCCTGCGCCGGGCGGGCAGCCGGAAATCCGGCAGCAGCAGTCCCTGAGCACGGCGGGCGCGCGGAACCTCGCCACGACCACCAAGTCCGCGCCCCAGATGCAGGGCATCAGCCCGCGCTGGCTGCTCAGGATGCTGCCCTGGGTGCAGGTCTCCGGTGGCACCTACCGGGTCAACCGCCGCCTGCGCCACAAGGTCGGCCGTGGCCGGGTGAGTTTCGTCAAGACCGGATCCGAGGTGCGGATCGTCCCGCAGACGCTGGCCGAGGTGCCGGTGCTGCGCGGCTACGAGGACGAGGCCGTGCTGGAGGAGCTGGCCGGCCGCTTCGTGCAGCGGCAGTTCAACCCCGGCGACGTCCTGGTCACCGCCGGCACGCCGATCAGCGAGGTCTTCCTGATCGCGCACGGCAAGCTCGACCGGCTCGGCACCGGCAAATACGGCGAGGAGACGGTGGTCGGCACCCTGGCCGACGGCGACCACCTGGGCGACGAGGCGCTCCAGGAGGAGGACGGCAGCTGGCCGTACACCGTCCGCGCCGCCACCGCCGGCACCGTGATGGCGCTCTCCTGGCCGTCCTTCCAGGAGCTGCACGACCGCTCCGAGTCGCTCCAGCTGCAGATCATGGAGTACCTGAACGGCTTCCAGCAGGCGCAGAACAAGCACGGCGAGGCCGCGATCGACCTCTCCGCCGGCCACCAGGGCGAGTACGACCTGCCTGGCGCCTTCGTGGACTACGAGCTCAAGCCGCGCGAGTACGAGCTGAGCGTCGCGCAGACCATCCTCAAGGTGCACAGCCGCGTCGCCGACCTCTACAACAAGCCGATGAACCAGACCGAGCACCAGCTCCGGCTGACCATCGAGGCCCTGCGCGAGCGCCAGGAGCACGAGCTCATCAACAACCCCGAGTTCGGCCTGCTGGAGAGCGCCGAGTACGACCAGCGGATCCAGACCCACTCCGGCCCGCCCACCCCGGACGACATGGACGAGCTGCTCAGCCGCCGCCGCAGCACCAGGATGTTCCTGGCCCACCCGATGGCCATCGCCGCCTTCGGCCGGGAGTGCAACAAGCGCGGCCTCTACCCGGGCACCGTCGAGGTCGAGGGCAAGCAGGTCAGCGCCTGGCGCGGGGTGCCGATCTTCCCGTGCAACAAGATCCCGATCGCCGACGGGAACACCAGCTCGATCATCGCGATGCGCGTCGGCGAGGACAACCAGGGTGTCATCGGCCTGCACCAGACCGGAATTCCGGACGAATACCAGCCGAGCCTTTCGGTGCGGTTCATGGGAATCGACGAGAAGGCCATCATTTCCTACCTGGTGAGCGCCTACTATTCGGCCGCGATCCTGGTTCCGGACGCCATCGGCGTCCTGGAGAACGTGGACGTCGCCCAGCGCTGACGACAGCCGCCGGCTCGACTTCCGAGCCGAATCCGCGCCGCCCGGCCGGGGGCACCAGCCCCGGCCGGGCGGCGCGCCGCGGCGCGTACGGCCACCGGCCCGCCGTCCCGGCGCACCCGGCCGCCCGACGGGCCGGCCGTCCCACGACAGGCGCCCTACAGGGGGAGGAACCCATGACGAGCTCCACGCTGGAGCGGGACCACAAAGAGGGCCACGAGGCGGCCGACATCCTCGCCCGCGCCCGCGGGCTGGTCGACCCGGTCCTGCGGGCCGCCGTCGACTCACTGCCCGGCACGATGCGCAAGGTGGCCGGCTACCACTTCGGCTGGTGGGAGGCGGACGGCACGCCCGCCGAGGCCCCCTCCGGCAAGGCGATCCGGCCCGCCCTGGTCCTCGCCGCCACCCAGGCCCTCGGCGGCAGCCCGGGCACGGCCGTCTCCGCGGCCGCCGCGGTGGAGCTGGTGCACAACTTCACCCTGCTCCACGACGACGTCATCGACCGGGACGACACCCGCCGTCACCGGGCCACCGCCTGGCGGGTGTTCGGCACCACCGAGGCCATCCTGGCCGGCGACGCGATGCACTCCCTGGCGCTGCGCCTGGTCGCCGAGGACGCCCACCCGGCCGCCCGCGGCTCGATCCGCCGACTCGCCGACTGCGTGGTCGAACTCTGCGAGGGCCAGCAGATCGACTGCGCCTTCGAGCGGCGCAACGACGTCTCGCTCGCCGAGTGCCTGGCGATGGCCGAGGCCAAGACCGGCGCGCTGCTCGGCGCCGCCTGCGCGATGGGCGCGCTGTACGGCGGCGGGTCCGAGGATGCGGCGCAGGCGATGGACGGCTTCGGCCGCGAGATCGGCCTGGCCTTCCAGCTGATCGACGACCTGATCGGCATCTGGGGGGACCCAGCGGTCACCGGCAAGCCGGTCGGCGCGGACCTGGTCGCCCGGAAGAAGTCGCTGCCGGTGGTCAAGGCGCTCGGCTCGGGCACCGCCGAGGGCGCCCGGCTCGCCGAGCTCTACGCGATCGAACGCCCGCTCAGCCCGGAGGAGTTGGCGCAGTGCGCGGCCGCCGTCGAGGCGGCCGGCGGGCGCGGTTGGGCGCAGGGCGAGTCCTGCGAGCGGATGGCCGCCGCGATGGCGCAGCTGGCCGTGGCCGTGCCGGAGCCGTCCGCGGCCGACGAACTGCTGGCCCTCGCCGAGCTGGTGACCCGCCGCACCCACTGAGGCCCCTCCTGGAGTGGGAAGTCGGCCCGGCCGACTTCCCACTCCGGCGCGTCACCCGTGCGCGGCCAACAGCCGCTGCTCCTTGGCCGGTTCGATGCCCTGTTTGAACAGCGACCCCGGCGCGGCCTTGCGCCCCTCGGCGTCGGTGTCCTCGACCGGTCCCCGGGTGCGCAGCCACTCCCAGGTGTCCCGCGCGGTCTCCGCGAACGGGCGGCAGCGCAGCCCGGCCTCCCGGGCGCGGCTGCTGTCGACCTGCCAGACGTACGCCCAGTCCGGCAGATCCGGTGCCCAGAAGGGGAGTTCGGACCAGGGCTCGACCCGGTCCGGCCCCTCGGCCAGCAGCGGACCGTCGTCGATCCGGACGAGCTCGGTGTCCGGGGCGCCCGCGACCTCCCGGCAGGTCTCCAGCCACTGCCCGAAGGTGAGCTGCCCGGGCGGCGCCGTGGTGAGGAAGCGCCCCGCCGTCCCGGCCGTCAGTAGGTCGAGCCCGAAGGCGGCGAAGTCCCGGACGTCGATCACCTGGATGGCCCGCCCCGGATCGCCGGGGGCGAGCACCCGCCCGCCGCGGGTCATCCGCTCCAGCCACCAGGGCAGTCGGCCGCCGACCTCGTAGGGCCCGACCAGTAGCCCGCTGCTGAGCACCAGGGTGCGTGCGGCGCCGAAGCCCCCCAGCGCCGCACGCTCGCCGCCGGCCTTCAGCTCGCGGCCGAACGGCTGGTCGGGCGGGGTGTCGGCGGGGCAGGGGAGGAGCGGGGAGTCCTCGGTGATCACCTGGGTGGCCCAGTCGGCGTGGGCGTGCACCGAGGAGACGAAGGTGTAGTGGTCGGCCCGCTCGCGCAGCAGCCGCGCGGAGAGCGCGACCTGGGCGGGCTGCTGGGCGGAGGTGTCGACGACGGCGTCCCAGTGGCGGCCTTCGACCAGCCGCGCCAGGTCCTCGGCGCTGTCGCGGTCGCCCCGGACGGCCTCGACCCCGGGCAGGTCGGGGGCGCGGCGGCCGCGGTTGAAGGTGGTGACCTGGTGGCCGCGGGCGAGTGCCTCGGTGGCGTAGGCGCGTCCGAGGAAGGACGAGCCCCCGAGCAGGAGGATCTTCATGCCGCCCAGCCTGCCCCAGCGGCCCCGCCGGTACGCCCGACTTAGCGCTGGGCAGAGCGCCAGAGCAGGTGCACCGGAGCAGGTGCACCGGCCGGGGCGCCGGGCTGAGCGCCGCCCGACGTGCCACCCCACCCCGCCCCACTTAGCATCCAAAATGTACCGATATGAGTCGATCCATGACCTGATCCGGCCTGGGAGAACGACAGCATGGTCAACCCGGCACTCGTCGATCCGGCCACCATCCGCGCGACCGCGGCCGAGGCCTGGATCCGCGGCCACCCCGTCCTGCGGACCTACGGCACCCTCTACGCCCAGGCCCTGGACGACGCGGACCCCGGCTACGTCGGCGGCTTCGGCGTCTTCCACCACACCGCGCGCCCGGCCACCCCCGCCGACACCGACGCCGTCACCCCCGACAACGACACCCTCCCCTCCCGTGCCTGGCTCGACCTGCGCGCCGAACCCTGGGTGCTCTCGGTCCCCGCCCAGGACCGCTACCACGTCCTCGCGGTGCACGAACTCGACGGCCTGCAGGCCGGGTTGATCGGTTCCCGGACCACCGGCCAGGACGCGGGGGACTACCTGGTGGCCGGCCCCGACTGGCAGGGCGAGCCCCCACCCGGCGTCAAGGACGTGATCCGCACCGCCACCCGGCTGGTCGGCCTGGTCGGCCACACCCGCCTCACCGGGAACGCCCCCGCCGACCTCGCCGCGCTGCGGGCCGTCCAGGACCAGTACCGGCTGCGCCCGCTGCACGAGTACGCCGGCACCCCGGCGCCCGCGCCCGCCCCCGAACCGGTCTGGCCGGTCTGGCGCGACGAGGTCCTGGAGAGCGTCGAGTTCCTCACCTTCCTGGACTTCCTGCTCGGCTTCTTCCCCCTCACCGACGAACTCCCGCCCGCCGAGACCGAGCTGCGCGGCCGCCTCACCGACCTCGGCATCGACGGCCGCGGCGAGTTCGAGCCCGCCGTCCTCCCGCTGGAGGTCCGCGCCGAACTCGACCGCGGGATCGCCGACGGCCGCGCCCGGCTGACCCGCGCCGTCGCCGAACTCCGAGACTCCGCCGGGCTGTTCGGCACCCGCGAGCAGCTCGGCGCGGACTTCCTCCGGCAGGCCGTTGCCGCCGAGCTCGGCCCGTACGGGCTGCCCGTCGAGGAGGTCTGGTACGGCCGCTGGGCGGCGGACGCCGAGGGCCGCCGCCCGCCGAACGCCAGCGACCGCGACCACCTGATCCGCTTCGCCCCGGACGCCCTGCCCCCGGCCCGCTTCTTCTGGTCCGCGACCATGTACGCGCTCCCCGGCCACCGGCTGGTCGACAACACCCTGGACCGCTACTCGGTCGGCGACCACACCCCCGGCCTGGTCCGCGACCGGGACGGCGGCCTCACCCTCTACGTCCAGCACAAGCGCCCCGCCAACGCCGAGCACTCCGCCAACTGGCTGCCCGCCCCGGACGGCCCGTTCGCCGTCGTGCTCCGGATCCACGGCCCGGAGGCGTCCGTCCTGGACGGCCGCTGGCAGCCCCCGCCGCTCACCCCGCGCTGACCAGCGCCCCCAGGCCCCGACCCGACCCGGCTTCGACCCGGCTTCGACCCGACGAAGGACCCCCGATGAACCTGCCCGAGCTGGAGGCCCTGGCCGCCGACGCCTACGTCTACGGCTATCCGCTCGTCGCCGGCCTCACCATGGTCGAGCGCTTCGCCAAGGGCGGCCTGGGCACCCTCCCGGCGGCGCCGTTCAACCACTTCAGCCACGCCACCCGGCTGGCCGGCCCCGGCGACCAGTTCGTCTCGGTCAACAACGACACGATCTACTCGATCGCCCAGCTCGACCTCTCCGAGGGCCCGCAGGTGCTGCACGTCCCGGACACCGAGGGCGCCTACTACGTGCTGCAGTTCATCGGCGCCTGGACGGACAACATCGCCTACCTCGGCAGCCGTGCCACCGGCACCGCCGCGCAGACCTGGCTGGTCGTCCCGCCCGACTGGCACGGCACCGCCCCGCACCCGGACCGGGTGATCGAACTGCCCACCACCCTCGGCACGATCATCGGCCGCTTCGCCTGCAACGGCCCGCGCGACCTCCCGCGGGTCAGAACGCTGCAGGCCGGGCTCCTCCTGGAGCCGCTGGAGCCCGGCGGCCTGGTCGCCGGGCTGCCCGAGCCCGACCCGGACGTCCCCGAGCGGCTGGCCTTCTTCGAGCGCCTGCGGGTGTGGATGCAGGCCTTCCCACCGGCCACCCCCGACATCGAGTACCAGCGCCGGTTTGCCCCGCTCGGCCTGCTGGACGATGGCACCTCGCCGTACCGCGCGGCCGCCGCGGAGTGGACCCTCGCGCTCGCCAAGGGCCTGGCCGCCGGACGCGAACGGGTCGAGGACGCCACCCGCCCGCCCGAGGAGCACCCGCCCGGCGAGTGGCGTTCCACGCTCCACCTCTTCGACTACAACCTCGACCACCTGGGCCCCGGCACCCTGGACGACCCCGAGTGGCGCATCCCCGACCGCCGCGCCGCCTACCTCAGCCGCGCCGCCGCCGCCCGGGCCGGCCTCTGGGGCAACCACGCCTACGAGGCCTCGTACGCGGTGACCTACGACGACTCCGACGGGCGCCCGCTCACCGGCGCCAACAGCTACACCCTCCGCTTCGAACAGCCCCCGCCGGCCGAGGCCTTCTGGTCCGTCACGATGTACTCGGTGCCGGACTACTACCTGGTGGAGAACCCGATCGGCCGCTACTCGATCGGTGACCGCACCCCCGGCCTGGTGTACGGCCCGGACGGCTCGCTGACCCTCACCCTCCAGCACGAACCGCCCGAGGACCCGACGGCCGCCGCCAACTGGCTCCCCACCCCGCTCGGCGAGTTCCGCCCGATCATCCGGCTCTACCAGCCGAAGCCGTCGGTGCTGGACGGCAGCTACCAGGTCCCCCCGATCCACCGCACCTGACGCCGACCTCTGCCACCCCCGGCCCGGCCGCCCCGGGTTCCTCCTACCGCCCCGACGCCGTCGCCGCCCCCGTCGGGTGCGGCGACGCACCGCCCGTCGGAGTCGCCGAGGGCGCCGCCGTACCGGTCGGCGATCCGGAGGGCGACGGCGCGCCCGAGCCCGACGGCGACGGCGTGCCCGTACGGCTCGGCGTCGACGAGGGCGAAGCCGTGGCGGTGGTCGTGGCCGTGGCCGTCGCCGACGGCCCCCCGCTCGGCGTCGACGAGGGTTCCGACGACGGCGACGCCGAGGGGGACGCGGACCCGCCGCGGTTCTGCGGCCCGCCCTCCAGGGTGACCACCGCCTGCGAGGGCGGCAGTGCGATCCGGGCGGTCCAGCGGGTGGTGGGCGCGAGGTCCTCGTCCACGGTGACGATCACGGTGATCCGCTGCCCAGGCGCCAGCGTCCCCGAGTCGCGGCTGAGCCGGAGCCAGCCGGCGTCCGTCACGGCGTGCCAACGGATCTCCGTGGTGCCGGAGTTGGTGAGGGTGAGCACCGTCCGGCTGCCGTACTCCCCGGCCTCGACGGTGAGCAGCCCGGCCGGGGCCTGGTCGGCCGGGCCGGGGGCGGAGGCCTGTTCGACCACGGGGGCCGGCGCGGCCACCAGGGTGGGGCTGCCGAGCGGGGTCGCGCCGCAGCCCGGCACCGGGACCAGCGGTCCCTGGAAGGTGAGCCGCGGAAAACCGGGCAGCAACGTTTCTGCACCACCCGCGCCACCCACGCCGCCCGCACCCCCGGCCCCCGCACCCGCCAACTCCAGCCCCGGCATCCCCGCACCCCCGGCCGCATCCGCCCCGGCCGCCGACCCCGCCGCCCACGGCGACCGCTCCCCGGCGTCCCGCCCGGCCTCGTCCACCCGCACCGCCGAGACCGAGGCCGCCGACCCCGCCCCGCCACCGCCCCGGTGCCCGGCCCACAGCGCGACCACCGGCGCCGCCAGAACGGCCGCGAGCACCCCGGTGGTCACCACCCGCCGACGGACCGCCAGCCCCCGGCCCGCGTCCGGCGCCCGGTGCCGGGGGAAGCCGCCGTGGTCGAACCGCAGCCCCGGCTCGGCCGTCACCGAGTTCCGCCGTCCCGCCGCCCCGCCCGCCGGGGAAGCCGCTGCGCCCGCCGAGGAAGCCACCCCGCCCCCCGAGGAGGGCGCCGTCAGCAGCGGCAGCCCCGACAACCCCGCCGCTCCCTCGGCCGCCTCCCCGGCGGCCACCCGCTCCGCCGTCCCCCGGCAGGTCGGGCAGTCCACCACGTGCTGCACCAGCTCCCGCCGCAGCGCCGGGCCGAGCACCCAGTCCCGCCAGGACTCCGCCCCGGCCCCGCCCAGCCGGTCCAGCTCGGGGCAACTGCCCACCCCGAGCACCAGCAGCGCGGCCCTGGTCCGGGCCACCTCGGCCTCGGCGGCCGCGAGCAGCCCGCGGGTCCGGTCGAACGGCAGTCCCAGGACGGCCGCCACCTCCAGCGGAGTCAGCCGGTGCCGGACGGACAGCTCCAGCGCCTCGCGCTGCTCCGGGTCCGTCCCGGCCGCCTCCGGCCAGGCCAGCGAGGCCAGCTCGCGCCGCCGCCGGACCGCCTCGGCCTCGGTCGGCTCCGCCCCGGGCGCTGCTCCGGGTTCCGCCCCGGGTTCCGCCTCCCCGCCGCCCCCGTCCGCCAGCCGCCGCAGGCAGCAGTACCGGGCCAGCGAGAACAGCCAGGCCCGCACCAGCCCGGGTTCGGCCAGCCGGGCGCCGTGCCGCCGGGCCAGTTCCCGGACCTCGCGCAGGGCGTCGGCGGCCGCGTCGTGTTCGCACAGCACCGAGAGGCAGTAGGTGAACAGGCCGTCCACCTGCCGGTCGTACGCCGCGAGCACGGCGTCCTGCGCCCCGAGGGGCCCAACAGTTCGCGTTGTCACCCGTCCGACGGTAGGGACAACGGGCCGCCCGTCCCCGCCATTCGCCGCGTATGTACTTCTTTCGGGTAACAACATCGCCCATCTGTGTGGGCGCGCGGCGCGTCGGGTCGCGGACCGCGGCTGTCACACCCAGGCACTACCGTGGGCCGCATGCCTCCGCGTTCCAAGACCACCGCCAAGCCGCGCCCGGCCTACCGCTGCACCGAGTGCGGCAACCAGTTGCCCAAGTGGGTCGGCCGCTGCCCGGAGTGCAACGCCTGGGGCACGGTCGAGGAGTACGGCGCGGTGCCGATCCGCACCACCGCGGCCGGCCCGGTCAGCGCGCCCGCCCGCCCGATCGCCCAGGTCGACGGCCAGGTCGCGACGGCCCGCTCGACGGGCGTGCCGGAGCTGGACCGGGTGCTCGGCGGCGGCCTGGTCCCCGGCGCGGTGGTGCTGCTGGCCGGTGAGCCCGGCGTCGGCAAGTCCACCCTGCTGCTGGACGTCGCCGCCAAGGCGGCCACCGGGCAGCACCGCACCCTCTACGTCACCGGCGAGGAGTCGGCCGGCCAGGTCCGGCTGCGCGCCGACCGGATCAACGCCCTCTCCGAGCACCTCTACCTCGCCGCCGAGTCCGACCTCGGCGCGGTGCTCGGGCACATCGAGGCGGTCAACCCCGGCCTGCTGATCCTGGACTCGGTGCAGACCATCGCCTCCGCCGAGCTGGACGGCGCCCCCGGCGGCCCGGCCCAGGTCCGCGAGGTGGCGGGCGCGCTGATCCGGGCCTCCAAGGAGCGCGGCATGGCCACCCTGCTGGTCGGCCACGTCACCAAGGACGGCCAGATCGCCGGCCCGCGCCTGCTGGAGCACCTGGTGGACGTGGTGCTGAGCTTCGAGGGCGACCGGCACGCCCGGCTGCGGCTCATCCGCGGGGTCAAGAACCGCTACGGCGCCACCGACGAGGTGGGCTGCTTCGAGCTGCACGACGAGGGCATCGTCGGCCTGGCCGATCCGTCCGGCCTCTTCCTGACCAGGCGTGACAAGCCCGTCCCCGGCACCTGCCTCACCGTCACCCTGGAGGGCAAGCGCCCGCTGGTGGCCGAGGTGCAGGCGCTGATGGTGGATTCGCAGATCCCCTCCCCGCGCCGCACCACCTCCGGCCTGGAGTCGCCCCGGATCGCGATGATCCTGGCCGTGGTCGAGCGGCACGGCGGGGTGAAGCTCGGCAAGCAGGACATCTACACCGCGACGGTCGGCGGGGTGAAGCTGACCGAGCCCTCCGCCGACCTCGCGGTCGCGCTCGCGGTGGCCAGCTCCTCCACCGACACCCCGTTGCCCAGCAACCTGGTGGCGATCGGTGAGGTCGGCCTGGCGGGCGAGGTTCGGCGGGTGACGGGTGTGCAGCGCCGGCTCGCCGAGGCCCACCGGCTGGGCTTCACCCACGCCCTGGTCCCGCCGGACCCGGGCAAGGTGCCGCAGGGCATGAAGGTGGTCGAGGTGGCCGACATCGGCGAGGCGCTGCGGGCGATCCCCGGCCGTCGCCGGGCCGCGGCCAAGCCGCGCGGCGAGGGGCGTGGTGAGGCCCCGTCGGCCCCCCCGGCGCCCCGGGCGGCGAAGGTCCCGGCGTACCCGGAGGAGCTGATGGACGGCTGGGAGCCGCTCGACTCCGACGAACTGCGCTGACCCAAGCCCTGCCGAAGCCGCACGCAGTTAGACTTTCCCCAGTCTCATTGGCCAGAAGGCAGTACCGAAGCGGTACTGAGCGACAGAGCAACAGACCGCGGACCGGCGCACGGCGCGAGGCGCGCGGCACGGGGTCGACCGGAGGAGTCACGTGGCAGCCAGCGACCGGGGGGCGGACAAGGCCTCCCGTGAGGAGGCCCTGCTGCGGGCCTCCCTCACCGCCATCGCGCCCGGTACCGCGCTTCGTGACGGCCTGGAACGGGTCCTGCGGGCCAACACCGGCGGCCTGATCGTGCTGGGTTTCGACAGGACCGTAGAGTCCCTGTGCACCGGCGGCTTCGTGCTGGACGTCGAGTTCAGCGCGACCCGGCTGCGCGAGCTGTGCAAGCTCGACGGCGCGGTGGTGCTGGACAAGGACATCACCAAGATCGTCCGGGCCGGCGTCCACCTGATGCCGGACTCCACCATCCCCACCGACGAGACCGGCACCCGCCACCGCACCGCCGAGCGGGTCAACCGGCAGACCGGCTACCCGGTGGTCGCGGTCTCGCACTCGATGCGGCTGATCGCCATGTACGTCAACGGCACCCGCCGGGTGCTGGAGGACTCCACCACCGTCCTGTCCCGCGCCAACCAGGCGCTGGCCACCCTGGAGCGCTACAAGCTGCGCCTGGACGAGGTGGCCGGCACGCTCTCCGCCCTGGAGATCGAGGACCTGGTGACGGTCCGGGACGTCACCGCCGTGGCCCAGCGCCTGGAGATGGTCCGGCTGATCGCCACCGAGATCGCCGGCTACGTGCTGGAGCTCGGCATCGACGGCCGCCTGCTCTCGCTCCAGCTGGACGAGCTGATCGCGGGAGTGGAGCCGGAGCGCGAGCTGGTCGCCCGGGACTACTTCCCGGAGCGCGCCGCGAAGAAGGGCCGGACGGTCACCGAGGTGCTGGGTGACCTGGAGGCGCTGACCCACGCCGAGCTGCTGGACCTGCAGACGGTCGCCAAGGCGCTCGGCTACTCCGGCTCGCCGGAGTCCCTGGACTCCGCCGTCTCCCCGCGCGGCTACCGCCTGCTGGCGAAGATCCCGCGCCTGCCCAACACGGTCATAGAGCGCCTGGTCGAGCACTTCGGCGGCCTGCAGAAGCTGCTCGCCGCCAGCATCGACGACCTGCAGACGGTCGAGGGCGTCGGCGAGACCCGCGCCCGCTCGGTCCGCGAGGGCCTGTCCCGCCTTGCCGAATCGTCCATCCTGGAACGCTACGTCTGACCCGACGCGCGGCAGACCGCGGACGGCCCCCGGAGAAACGCTTCCCCGGGGGCCGTCCCGCATCTTCGGGGCCCACGACGCCGGAGCCCCCGACCGCAACGCGATCGAGGGCTCCGTGGTGGATTGACGGTCGCTCAGTTGTCCAGCCGGATCGAGGTCCGCGCGGACACCTTGTCCCCGGAGAGCCCGGTGAGCTCCGCGAGCACCACGTACGTGCCGCTCGCCGGCGCCGTCTGGTCGGCGGTCGCGCACTGCGGCTTGCTGCGGCTGCGGTCCCAGGTGAAGGTCTCGGTCTGGCTGCTGTTCGCCGGGATCTGCACCCAGATGTTGCCCTTGTCGGGCGGGCAGTCGCCGGAGGACCAGACCCGGTCGTTGTTGCTGCCGCTGCTGACCGTGATCACGGAGGCGGTGCGGCCCAGGTCCACCCGGCAGTTGGTGCCGGAGGAGTTCTTGACCGTCAGGGCCAGCTTCGGCTTGTCCTTGGGCTGGTACGAGTTCTGGGTGCCCGCCAGCTCCAGGGCCACCTGCGAGGAGGAGCAGACCGGAAGCGCCATCACCTCGGGGGTGTTCACCGCCGGGGCGCCGCCGCCCGAGCCGCCGGCCGAACCGCCGCCGGACCCGCCCGCCGGGGGCGGGTTGCCGCCGCCCGAGCCACCGGAGCCACCGGCACCGCCGGAGCCACCGGCACCACCCGTGCCGCCACCGCTGAGGCCGACCTCGCTGCCGCCACCGCTGGCCACCGGCCCGCCGCCGGTGCCGCCAGTGGCGGGGTGCGCCGCAGGGCCGCTCGGCGAGGCGCCGGGCGTGATCGCCTGAGCCGGCGTCTGGCTCTCGGACTGGGGGGGTGCGGCCTGGGCGGCCTTGCTCTGTGAACCGCCGTCACCGCCCCCGCCCTGATCGGACATCAGCCAGGCGATCAGGGCGACGACCGCCGCGACGGCGACGAGCACGACGACGCGCCGACGCCAGTAGATCGAGGCCGGCAGCGGTCCCACGGGTTGACGCAGAGAGGGCACGATCAAACTCTACGAGACTGTGTGTGGCGATTGACTCACCAACACCGCACAGTCGCCCCTTCTTTCACATGATCCGCAATTTGATCCGTTCGAGGGAGATCCCGAACCGTGACTTCCGGGCCATTCCGGTCAAAGCGGAACGCAAGTCTCCACTTCGGTCGCGTCCCCCCGCCGTGGGAGGATCGAAGGGCCATGACTGCCATCACCGCCACCGAAGCCCCCTCGCCGCCGATGCCCCTGCCGCTGCTGCACTCGACCGTCATCGACTGGTACGAGGCCAGCAAGCGAGACCTGCCCTGGCGGACCGCGGACGCGACGCCCTGGGCGGTCATGGTGAGCGAGTTCATGCTCCAGCAGACCCCGGTGAAGCGGGTGCTGCCCGCCTGGCAGGCCTGGCTCACCCGCTGGCCCACCCCCGCCGACCTCGCCGCCGAGGCGCCCGGCGAGGCGGTCCGGATGTGGGGCCGGCTGGGCTACCCGCGCCGCGCCCTGCGGCTGCACGCGGCCGCCGTGGCGATCACCGAGGAGCACGGCGGCGAGGTCCCGGACGACCACGCCACGCTGCTCTCGCTGCCCGGGGTGGGGGAGTACACCGCTGCCGCGGTCGCCTCCTTCGCCTTCCGCCAGCGGCACGTGGTGCTGGACACCAACGTCCGCCGGGTCTTCGCCCGCGCGGTGACCGGCGTCGAGTACCCGGCCACCGCCACCACCGCCGCCGAGCGCCGCACCGCGACCGCCCTGCTGCCCGACGAGGCCGGGACGGCCGCCACCTGGGCGGTCGGCGTGATGGAGCTGGGCGCGCTGGTCTGCACCGCCCGCGGCCCGGAGTGCGGGGACTGCCCGCTGTTCACCGTCTGCGCCTGGCAGCGGGCCGGCCGCCCGCCGTACGAGGGCCCGGCCCGGCGCGGTCAGACCTACGAGGGCACCGACCGCCAGGTGCGCGGCAAGCTGCTCGCGGTGCTGCGCGAGGCGCACGGCACGGTGCCGCAGGCCCGGCTGGACGCCGTCTGGCCGGACGCGGTGCAGCGCGCCCGCGCCCTGGACGGCCTGGTCGCCGACGGCCTGGTCGAGCCCGTCGAACAGGGCGTCTACCGGCTGCCGCGGTAATTCCGGGGCGGCGACACGAACGGTCGCCGCCCCGGAATTACCGAGTGGTCAGCGGACGAACTTGGCGAACTCCTCGTAGCTGATCTGGTTGTCGCTGTTCTCGTCGGCGAAGTCGAAGGCCTGCTTTGCGTTCGCGTCGCTGACCTTGGGGTTCTCCTGCAGGAACGTCTTCAGCTCGCCGGCGCTGATGAAGCCGTCGCCGTCGGTGTCGATCGCGTCGAACTGGGCCCGGGTGCTGGCGTTGCCGCTCATTCTGTTCCCCTTTGTTCGGTGTGGGATTTCCAACCGTTCGCATCATAGGGGATGCTTCGACGGTTTCATGCGTACTCAAATTAACAATATAAATAGCTTATTCGGTAAATAATAAATCCCCCTCCCGTGGGCGGGAGGGGGATCTACGGGCGTCGAGCCGCGACGTCAGACGGCCGCCGCCTCCAGCGAGGTCTCGGCCGGCTTCTCGCCCTTGCCGGTGCCGCGCAGCGGCACCTCGCGCAGGAACACCGCGGCGGCGATGGCGATCACGGCCACCCCCGCGCCCCACAGGAAGACGGTGTGCATGCCGTTGGACACCGCGTGGTGGTAGGCGTCCTGGATGTAGTCGGGCATCTTGCGCAGCTCGGCCGGGCTGGTCTGCCCCGGGTCCTTCGCGCCGCCCGGGGGCAGCGGCTTCCCGGCCAGCAGCTGGCCCATGGTGTCCTTCACCCGGTTGTTGAACAGCGCGCCGAACAGCGCGACGCCGAAGGAACCGCCGATGGTGCGGAACAGGGTGGCGGTGGAGCTGGCCACGCCCATGTCCTTGAGCTCGACGCTGTTCTGCGCGACCAGCATGGTGATCTGCATCAGGAAGCCCATGCCGGCGCCGAGCACGATCATCCAGCAGGCCGAGGTGAAGCTGCTGGTCGCGGTGCCCATGGTGGAGAGCAGGATCAGGCCGCCGGTCATCACGATGGTGCCGATGATCGGGAAGATCCGGTACTTGCCGGTCTTGGTGACGGTCTGGCCGACCACCAGCGAGACCACCAGCATGCCGAACATCATCGGCATCAGCAGCAGGCCGGAGTTGGTCGCCGAGGCGCCCTGGACGATCTGCTGGTAGAGCGGCAGGAAGACGGTCGAGCCGAACATCACGAAGCCGACCACGAAGCCGATGATCGAGACCAGGGTGAAGTTCAGGTTCCGGAACAGGCTCAGCGGGAGCATCGGCTCCTGCGCGCGCTGCTCGACGTAGCAGAAGGCGATCAGCGAGGCGACGGCGAGCGCGGCCAGGCCCAGGATCTCCTTGGAGCCCCAGGCGTACTGCTGGCCGCCCCAGGTGGTGATCAGCACGAGCGAGGTGATGCCGACGGTGAGCAGCACGGCGCCCGGGTAGTCGATCCGGGCGGTGTTGCGGACCTTCGGCAGCTTCAGGGTGACGATGACGACGGCGAGCGCGATCACGCCGAGCGGCAGGTTGATGTAGAAGGTCCAGTGCCAGCTCAGGTGGTCGGTGATGAAGCCGCCGACCAGCGGGCCGCCGATGGTGGCGAGGGCCATCACGGCGGCGAACATGCCCTGGTACTTGCCGCGGTCACGTGGCGGGACGAGCGCGCCCATGATCGACATGACGCCGACCATCAGACCGCCGGCGCCCAGGCCCTGCACGGCGCGGAAGCCGATCAGCTCGTTCATGTTCTGCGACAGGCCGGACAGCGCCGAACCCACCAGGAAGATCACGATCGAGGTCAGGAAGGTGCCCTTGCGGCCGTACAGGTCGCCGAGCTTGCCCCAGATCGGGGTGGAGGCGGCGGTGGCCAGGGTGTAGGCGGTGACCACCCAGGACAGGTGCTCGGCGCCGCCGAGGTCGCCGACGATGGTCGGCATCGCGGTGCCGACGATCAGGTTGTCGAGCATGGCCAGCAGCATCGTGACGACCAAGCCGACCATCACGAGGCGGATTTCGCGGGGCGACCGCGGCTGTTCCTCCTCGGCCGTCTTGTCCTCCGGTACCGGGCCGGCGGTCTTGGACTGTGACATGGGGTGGGGTCTCCCGGAGGGGTGGTTCGGACGAGCGTCGCGCCGTGTGGCGGCTCACTTACTTGTCGCCCGGCTAGTTTATCGATCGTCGGCACGGTAGGTTGTTTCCTAGCCGGTCGTCAAGCCAGTTTTAAGACCGGCCCCCTGGGCAGGGAGAATGGGCCCGGGGCGGACGCTCACCCTGGGGGTCCGCAGCAGTCACCGACGCAGTCATGAGGCAGGCCATGGGCACTCCGCACAGCCCCCGCAGCGACACCCGGGCTCGCATCATCGAGGTGTCGTTGGAGCTCTTCGCGGAGCAGGGCTACGAGCAGACCTCACTGCGCGAGATCGCCGACCGCCTGGGCGTCACCAAGGCCGCGCTCTACTACCACTTCAAGACCAAGGACGACATCGTCCTGGGCATCGTCGAGCGGATGGCCGCGCCGATCGACGAGACCATCGCATGGGGCCGCGAGCAGGAGTGGAGCCCGGACACGCGCGACGAGCTGATCCGCCGCTTCGCGGACGGGATGGCCGAGCGGGCCCCGCTGCTGCGCTTCTTCCACGAGAATCAGCCCGCGCTTCGGGAGTCCCCGGCCGGACTGGCCTTCAAGGAGCGGATCATCACCATGATGCAGCTGGTGCACGGGCCGGAGGCGAGCTTCCAGGACCGGCTGCGCGCCGCGATGGCGCTGTTCACCATGCACTCGTCGATGTTCCTGCTCCAGCAGGACGGCAAGGACAGCCTCCCTGCCGAGAACGTGTGGGGCGAGAAGGTGCCGGTGGCCGACCTGGACGAGGCGCTGGAGGCCGCCCGGACGGTCGCGCTGGAGATCGGCGACCGGATCAGCCACCCCGTCCGCGCCGCAGGCTGAGCCCCGAAAGCGTCCGGCCCGCCCCCGCGCGATGCGGGGGCGGGCCGGCGTGGGGACTTCAGTGCCGTGCGATCACGGCCTGACCGTCAGGACGATCAGTTGTCGACCGGGCGGACCCGGATCCAGGTCTCCAGGTAGTTCGCGGACTCGTTCTCGACCTCGATGCTGGTACCGGTCTTCGGCACGTCGACACCGGCGTACGGGTTGTCCTTCGACCACCAGGACTTCAGGTCGGAGAACTCGTCGACGCCCTTGGACTTCGGGATGACCGTCTCGACGTCCGCCTTGTGCAGGGTCAGCGCCGGGACGCGGCGCGAGCCGAAGGTGGAGTCGAAGCCCTGCATGCGAGGACGCATCAGGGTGCCGTCCGACCACTTCATCGGGGTCGGGTGCGAGTCGACCGGCAGGACGAGGCCGTGGCCCGGGTGGGCGCTGACGTTGTTGTCGGTCTGCGACTCGTCCCAGTACCAGATCAGCAGACCGGGCTGGTACGAGTAGTGCTCGACCCAGTTGGGCTTGGCGGCCGAGCCGAAGTTGTACGGGCCGGTCTTCAGCGTCTGGTCGAACGACACGTACTGCTTGTTCTCCGCGATGTAGTACTGCGCGTAGTCCTTGGTGTACGAGCCGCCGAAGCGGGTGAAGCCGGCGGCGGTCCAGCCGTTGTCGCCGTTCTCCACGTCGTCGCTGAACACGGTGGCGCCGTCGGCGACCACCGAGACGTTGTCCACCGCGAAGCCGCGGTAGTGCAGGCCGCCGTCGGTGGTGTTGCGGTAGCGGAACTGGATCTTCTTGCCGGCGTAGGCGTCCAGGTTGAAGGACAGGTCGCCCCAGGCGGCGGTGAGGCCGCTGAGGGCCGGGCGGCCGTTCTCCTTGGGCAGGGCGGCGCCGTTCCAGGTGCCGTCCACGACGGTCCAGGTCTTGCCACCGTCGGTGGAGACCTCGCCGAAGGCGTAGTCGAAGTCCTGCTCCAGCTCGTACCAGGCCTTGGCGTTGATGACGGCCTTGGTCTTGCCGGTCAGGTCGATGTCCCGGGTCAGCGTGACGTTCAGGTTGTCGGCGCTGCCGCTCCACCACTCGCTGTTGCCCCCGAAGGGCTTGTTGATGTCGGTGGTGATGCTCTTCTTCGGCAGGTCGACGATGAGCGCCTGCGGCAGGTCGGAGTTGTACTCCACCGGGCCGATGTGGTGCGTCGACTCGGTGCCCGCCTTGGCGCGGTCGACCTTCAGCCAGCCGAGCTGGTACTTGCTCCAGGCGTCGAGGTCGTTCGGCATGTCGCCGATGCTGTCCTTGCCCTCGCCGAGCCAGGAGCCGGAGGACATCAGCGACCAGAAGCCGACCGAGTTGTCGATGCCCTTGCCGGCGGTGTCGTAGAGGTCCGGCAGACCGAGGTCGTGGCCGTACTCGTGGGCGAAGACGCCGAGGCCGCCGTTCTCCGGCTGCATCGTGTAGTCGCCGATCCACATGCCGGTGTTGCCGACCTGGACGCCGCCGAGCTTGTTGCCGTCGGGGCCGGCCTGGCCCGTCAGGTTGCCGTAGACGTACGAGCGGTGGGCCCACAGGGCCTTGCTGCCCTGCTTGCCGCCGCCGGCCGACTTGTCCTCACCGGCGTGCACGATCTGGAAGTGGTCGATGTACCCGTCGGGCTGGTTGAAGTTCCCGTCGTGGTGCGAGCCGTAGCGGTCCCACTGGTCGTACTGGGCCAGGGTCGCCTTGATCTGCGCTTCGGTCTGACCCTTCGCCACCTGGTCCTTGTACCAGATGTCGACGGCGTCGCGGATCAGGTCCTGGGCGCTGGAGCAGACGTTGGAGCCGCAGTAGTCGGAGCCGTACCGGGCCTCGTTCCACGGCACCCGGACCCAGTCCGAGACCACGCCGTCGACCGAGTAGCGGCCCGAGGACTGCTTCTCGTAGAAGGTCTTCAGCGAGGGCTTGTCCTTGGAGAAGTACAGGTCCTGGTAGTGCTGCTGGTTGTAGTCGGCCTGCCAGGCGGTCGAGTTGTTCGTGGCGCGGTCCGGCGCCTCGATCTCGTTGTGCTTGGGGCCGGCCTCGCCGCCGTACTTGACCTTGCCGTCGGCGGTCTTGGTGGTGTTGTCGACCTGGTCGCCGAAGTCGACCAGGATCGTGAAGATCTTGTCCGTGCGCTCACGGGCGAGCTCGACGTACTTGTCCTTGCCGAGCTTCACGCTGGTGCTGCCGTTGTGCTGCTCGACCTGGGCGGTGCCGTTGAGCAGCTGCTCGGTGGCAGCCTTCTTCTCGGCGTCGACCTTGGCGGTCAGCGGGCCCGGGATGTTGTGCTCGGTGTTGACGGCCTGGACCGCGTCGGCCGGGTCCTTCGGAACCGGTGCCGAGCCGGCCGCGACGGCGCTGCTCGGGAACAGGCCCGCGCCGAGCGTGACTATGACCGCCGCCGCGGTGGTGACCGCTGCGGCCCTCCTGGTGGTCTTCAACGTTGTGACGCCCTCCCCGACCGAGCCGACTCTTGGCCAAGGCTCGGTAAACCAATATGAAAGACAGGTGGACGTCATTTGACCGAAGTGGGGCGGGAAAAGATAGACCTTGACCCTGACATGGCCACGGCGCTATGCTCGCCGATTTTCCGTCAGTTGACGGTCAGTTGGGAACCCCAGGCCCGAGCCCCGCGCGGGGAGGCGGAGGGAGGCGGAACGCACCGAGCCCCCGGCGCGAACGCCGGGGGCTCGGTGGATGTGAAGTTGTCTGTTGGATGTTGCCTTACTTCGTCAGGTCCGGACCGGACGAAGCGACCGCGGCCGGGGTGTCCGCGACGGCCGACTTCTCCTCGCCGCGGAAGGTGAACTTGGCGTCCTTGCCCTCGCCCTCCACGTCGACGACCACGATGTGGCCGGCCCGCAGCTCACCGAAGAGGATCTTCTCGGAGAGGTGGTCCTCGATCTCGCGCTGGATGGTGCGGCGCAGCGGACGGGCACCCAGGATCGGGTCGTAGCCGCGCTTGGCCAGCAGCTTCTTGGCCTCGACGCTGAGCTCCAGGCCCATGTCCTTGTCCTTGAGCCGCTCGTCCACCTTGGCGATCATCAGGTCGACGATCTGGATGATGTCGTCCTCGGACAGCTGGTGGAACACCACGATGTCGTCGACGCGGTTCAGGAACTCGGGGCGGAAGTGCTGCTTGAGCTCCTCGCCGACCTTCGCCTTCATCCGCTCGTACCCGGTCTGGGTGTCACCCGTGGCCGCGAAGCCCAGGTTGAAGCCCTTGGAGATGTCCCGGGTGCCGAGGTTGGTCGTCATGATGATGACGGTGTTCTTGAAGTCGACCACGCGGCCCTGGGAGTCGGTCAGTCGACCGTCCTCCAGGATCTGCAGCAGCGAGTTGAAGATGTCCGGGTGGGCCTTCTCGACCTCGTCGAAGAGGACGACCGAGAACGGCTTGCGGCGGACCTTCTCGGTCAGCTGGCCGCCCTCCTCGTAGCCCACGTATCCGGGCGGGGAGCCGAACAGCCGGGAGACGGTGTGCTTCTCGGAGAACTCGGACATGTCGAGCGCGATCAGCGCGTCTTCGTCGCCGAAGAGGAACTCGGCGAGCGTCTTGGACAGCTCGGTCTTACCGACGCCGGACGGGCCGGCGAAGATGAACGAACCGCCGGGACGCTTCGGGTCCTTGAGGCCCGCACGGGTGCGCCGGATGGCCTGGGAGAGCGCCTTGATGGCGTCCTTCTGGCCGATGACGCGCTTGTGCAGCTCGTCTTCCATGCGCAGCAGCCGGGAGGTCTCCTCCTCGGTCAGCTTGAAGACCGGGATGCCGGTGGCGGTGGCCAGGACCTCGGCGATGAGCTCCTCGTTGACCTCCGCGACGACGTCCATGTCGCCGGCCTTCCACTCCTTCTCGCGCTTGGCCTTGGCCTGCAGGAGCTGCTTCTCGTCGTCGCGCAGGGACGCGGCCTTCTCGAAGTCCTGCGCGTCGATCGCGCTCTCCTTCTCGCGGCGCACGTCGGCGATCTTCTCGTCGAACTCGCGCAGGTCCGGCGGCGCGGTCATCCGGCGGATGCGCATCCGGGAGCCGGCCTCGTCGATCAGGTCGATCGCCTTGTCCGGCAGGAAGCGGTCCGAGATGTACCGGTCGGCCAGGGTGGCGGCGGCGACCAGGGCGGCGTCCGTGATGGAGACCCGGTGGTGGGCCTCGTAGCGGTCGCGCAGACCCTTGAGGATCTCGATGGTGTGCGGCAGCGAGGGCTCGGCGACCTGGATCGGCTGGAAGCGGCGCTCCAGCGCGGCGTCCTTCTCCAGGTGCTTGCGGTACTCGTCCAGGGTGGTGGCACCGATGGTCTGCAGCTCGCCGCGGGCCAGCATCGGCTTGAGGATGCTGGCGGCGTCGATGGCGCCCTCGGCGGCGCCCGCGCCGACCAGGGTGTGCAGCTCGTCGATGAACAGGATGATGTCGCCGCGGGTGCGGATCTCCTTGAGCACCTTCTTCAGGCGCTCCTCGAAGTCACCGCGGTAGCGCGAGCCGGCCACCAGGGCGCCCAGGTCCAGCGTGTAGAGCTGCTTGTCCTTGAGCGTCTCCGGGACCTCGCCCTTGACGATCGCCTGCGCCAGGCCCTCGACCACGGCCGTCTTGCCGACGCCGGGCTCACCGATCAGGACCGGGTTGTTCTTGGTGCGGCGGGACAGCACCTGCATGACCCGCTCGATCTCCTTCTCGCGCCCGATGACCGGGTCGAGCTTGGCCTCGCGGGCGGCCTGGGTCAGGTTGCGCCCGAACTGGTCCAGGACCAGCGAGGTCGACGGGGTGCCCTCGGCGGGGCCGCCGGCCGTGGCCGACTCCTTGCCGCCGCTGGTCTGGTAGCCGGAGAGCAGCTGGATGACCTGCTGGCGCACCCGGTTGAGGTCGGCACCCAGCTTGACCAGGACCTGGGCGGCGACGCCCTCGCCCTCGCGGATCAGGCCGAGCAGGATGTGCTCGGTGCCGATGTAGTTGTGGCCGAGCTGCAGGGCCTCCCGGAGCGACAGCTCCAGAACCTTCTTCGCCCGGGGGGTGAAGGGAATGTGACCGGACGGGGCCTGCTGGCCCTGGCCGATGATCTCCTCGACCTGCTGGCGAACGGCCTCAAGAGAAATCCCGAGGCTCTCCAGGGCCTTGGCGGCGACGCCCTCGCCCTCGTGGATCAGACCCAGGAGGATGTGCTCGGTGCCGATGTAGTTGTGGTTGAGCATCCGGGCTTCTTCCTGAGCCAGGACGACAACCCGCCGCGCGCGGTCGGTGAACCTCTCGAACATCGTTTATCGCTCCTCAGAGCGGTCGGGCAGTTCGGGGTCCGTCCCCGCCCTGTCCTTCCGCATGCTAGTCCCGCTCAGCGGCGCGGCCCACGGATTCACTCCCCGGTAGAGGAGCGAGATGCTGCGCGACCAGCCGACACCAATCCCAACCTGATGCTGGGAATCGGTGTTCCCACAGGTGGGCCGGATGCACCGGAAACCGCTACGCCATCGGCGAACAAGAGCCGCCGGGGCGGAGCCGGACCGTCTTCGGCCGGTCGTACGTGCTGCCCCTGGACGGGTCGAAGAACCCGGCCACCTGCATTCATACCCGGTATCGGGGCGCTTCTCGCGCAGTTTCCGCGGTGGCGGTGTTCGCCTGGCGAGAAGTCGGGCCGCGGTGACGGTGGTTCAACGGCAGCCGGGGTCGGTCGTACGCCATCCCGGGGTGTCCGCGTTACCGCTTCGCTCCTACAGCGTTGCACAGCTCGTGATTGTTCCGCCGCCCGAGCCCGCCGCCCCGGCCGGTCGTTCCGGCGCGGGCCCCGGTGCCGGTGGCGCCGCGGTCCTGCGGGTGCGCACCGCGGGGCGCGGAGGTGTTCCCTCCGCGCCCCGCGCGTGTGTCGTCGGTGCCGTACGCGGCCGCCGGGGCCCCGCATCCGCTCCGGCGGGCCGGTGGCGCCGGGGTCAGGACGCGTTGGCCTTGTCGTAGGCCTCGCGGACGGTGCTCGGCACCCGGCCGCGGTCGTTGACGTCCATGCCCTGCTCCTTGGCCCACGCGCGGATCTTCGCGGTGTCGGGAGCGCTGCCGGACGGGCGCGCGGCGGTGCCGCGGCCCGGACGGCGAGCGCCGGCCAGCCGGCCGCTCTGCTTGCGGCCCTTCTCCACGTAGGGCGCCAGCAGACCGCGCAGCTTGTCCGCGTTGGCGCTCTTCAGGTCGATCTCGTAGGCAACGCCGTCGAGCGCGAACGTCACCGTCTCGTCCGCCGAACCGCCATCGAGATCGTCTTCAAGAATGACCTGCACCCTCTGTGCCACGGGCTTCCCTTTCCGCTAAACGACCCATTGCCTAAGGAAAGGAAAGCGCCTTTCTCCGGAAAACACAAACCCTTGACCGGCTCGGAGCCGCTCAGAGGTGCAGCAGCATGCGCGAGTTGCCCAGTGTGTTGGGCTTCACCCGCTCGAGGTCAAGGAACTCGGCGACACCTTCATCGTACGAGCGGAGGAGTTCTTCATAGACATCCGTAGCGATCGCCGCCGGGTCTGTCGTACCATCGTCGGTTTCCTGAACCTCTCCGATCTCGACGAAACCGTGTTTCGCGAAGAACGGCACCTCGAACGTCAAGCAGAAAATCCGACGGACGCCCAGCCAGCGGGCCGTCTGCACCAGCTTCTCCAACAGCAGATGCCCGATCCCGAAGCCCCGGCAGGACGGATCGACCGCGAGCGTGCGGACCTCGGCGAGGTCCTCCCACATCACGTGCAGGGCGCCGCAGGCCACCACCGCGCCGTTGTCGTCGCGTTCCGCGACCCAGAACTCCTGGACGGATTCGAACAGTGTGACTGTGGGCTTGTCGAGCAGAATGCCGTCGCGCGAGTAGGCGTCGATGAGCCCGCGTACGGTCCGTACGTCCGTGGTCCGCGCGCGGCGGATGGTGACCTCCATGGCCGGACGTTATCGCGTCGCGCCCGGCGCGGTCTCCCCGGTATCCGCGCCGCCGGTATCCGGGCCGTCCTCGGCGGAATCCGCGCCGGGCGGATCGGACGGGAACAGTGCCGCCACCCGCAACGCGTCCCGCAGTGCCTCGCGCTGCTCGGGGGACATCAGGCCGAAGAAGTGCACCAGGGCCGCCGCCGGATTGTCACTGGTGGCCCACGCGTCGTTCATCAGGGCCGCCGTGTACGCCTCACGCGAGGAGACCGGTTCATATCGATAGGCCCGGCCGGCCCGCTCGCGGCGCAACCAGCCCTTTCTGTGCAGCTTGTCCAGGACGGTCATCACCGTGGTGTACGCGATTTCGCGTTCCGACTGCAGATCCAGGAGAACCTCGCGGACCGTCACCGGTCGGTTCCACCGCCACACCCGGGTCATGATGGCGTTCTCAAGTTCGCCGAGTTGCCGGACCATAGTGCGGCCAGGATAGGGAGTGAATGGGGCAAATCTTGTGAAGTGCGCCAAACCGGCGCGCCGCCACCCCCGGAATCGGGAATGGCGGCGCACGGGTCGTTCAGGAGCGGCTGACGGCGTCCGTCGATCAGTCGACGTCTTCCTTGGCCTTCTGGGCCCCGCCCTGGCTGCGGATGATCGCCCGCACCAGGAATCCGAAGCCGATCGCCATGACCAGCGGCGGCACGATCGCGCTGACGTAGTCCATCAGGTCACTCCTCCTCGGTCTTCTCCGCCGGCGCGGCGGAAGCCTTCGGCTCCGGCTTCACCAGCGGGAAGAGCACGGTCTCCCGGATGTTCTTGCCGGTCAGCAGCATGATCAGGCGGTCCACGCCGAGGCCGAGGCCACCGGTCGGGGGCATCGCGTACTCCAGGGCGCGCAGGAAGTCCTCGTCCAGCTGCATCGCCTCGACGTCGCCGCCGGCCGCCAGCAGGGACTGGGCGGTGAAGCGGGCGCGCTGCTCGACCGGGTCGATCAGCTCGGAGTAGGCGGTGCCGATCTCGGTGCCGAAGATCACCAGGTCCCACTTCTCGGCCACGCCCGCGACCGAGCGGTGCTGGCGGGTCAGCGGGGAGACCTCGGTCGGGTAGTCCTTGATGAAGGTCGGCCGGACGGCGTTCTCCTCCAGCAGGCGCTCGACCATCTCCAGCACGATCTGACCGTGGCCCCAGTTCTTCTCGAACGGGATGCCGTGCTCGGTGGCCAGCTTGCGCAGCTCCTCGACGCCGGTCTCGGGGGTGACCTCGACGCCCAGGTGGGCGGAGATGCCCGGGTAGACGCTGACCTCCTCCCACGGCTCGGCCAGGTCGATCTCGTGCTCCACGCCGTGCGCGTCCACGCCCTTGATCACGGTGGTGCCCAGGGCGTCCCGGGCGGCGTTGACGATCGTCTCGCGGATCAGCTCGGCCTGGGTGTCGTAGTCGCCGTAGGCCTCGTACGACTCCAGCGAGGTGAACTCCGGGTTGTGGGTGGCGTCCGCGCCCTCGTTGCGGAAGTTGCGGTTGATCTCGAAGACCTTCTCGGCGCCGCCGACCACCAGCCGCTTGAGGTACAGCTCGGGGGCGATGCGCATGTACAGGTCGATGTCGTACGCGTTGATGTGCGTCTTGAACGGACGGGCGTTGGCGCCGCCGTGCACGGGCTGCAGCATCGGGGTCTCGACCTCGATGTAGCCGCGGTCCTCGTAGGTGCGGCGGATCGAGCGGACGACCTTGCTGCGCAGGTGCAGGATCTCGCGGGCCTCGGGGTTCACGATCAGGTCGAGGTAGCGCTGGCGGACCCGGGCCTCCGGGTCGGTCAGGCCCTTGTGCTTGTCCGGCAGCGGGCGCAGGCACTTGGCGGTGAGCTCCCAGCGGTCCACCATCACCGACAGCTCGCCGCGCTTGGAGGTGATCACCTCGCCCTCGACGCCGACCTGGTCGCCGAGGTCGATGTCGGACTTCCAGGCCGCCAGCCGCTCGGGGCCGAGCTTGTCCAGGGAGAACATCACCTGGAGGTCGCCGGTGCCGTCGCGCAGGGTCGCGAAGCAGAGCTTGCCACCGGTGCGGGAGAGGATCACCCGGCCGGTGATGCCGGCGCGCTCACCGGTCGCGGTGTCGGGTTCGAGGTCCGGGTGCTTGGCGCGCAGGTCGGCGATGGTGCTGGTGCGGGGGAATCCGACCGGGTACGGGTCGACGCCGGCCGCCCGGAGCCGGTCCAGCTTCTCGCGCCGGACGCGCATCTGCTCGGGAAGGTCGTCGGTCGCGGGAATAAGGCTCTGATCGCTCACCCCACAAGGGTAGCCAGCCGTACACCGTGCTCCGCGACCGGATGACGCGTGAGGGGAGGCCGTCGGGTCGACGGCCTCCCCTCCGGGGGTCGGGCGGCTCAGCCGGTGCCGGTGCGCAGTTCGATCTCGTCCGGGGTCTCCTCGGCCGGCTCGGCCGGGCGGGCCGGGGGCTTGGGGCGGCGGCCGAAGAGTTCGGCCGGGGTGGGCATCCGGTGCGGGCGGGGCGGGGTCGGCGTGGCGGCGGGCTGCTCCGGGCGGGAGTCCCGGGAGTCGTTGCTGCTCATCGTGGTCCGTCCTCCTACAGGGGTGGGGTGACTGCTCGGGGGTGCGGCGGGGTTCGGTACGGCTACCAGGTGGCGCGGGTGCCCGGCGGTGAGCGCGAGCCGTTCGCGCACGGCGGCCTCGGCCAGCGCGTGGCAGCGCCCGGCCAGCCGGGAGCGGCGGGCCCGTTCGCCGTGGCCGCAGGGCTGGCGGGTCAGCCCGCGCAGTGCGGTGAGGTCCTCGGGGCCGGGCAGGTAGCCGTCGGTCACGGCCTCCTCCAGCCGCTCCAGGTAGCCGGGGGCGCTGCCGGGCAGGGCGGAGCGGTAGCGGCCGAGGTCGGCGAGCAGGAAGGCGCGCAGCCGGCCGCCCTCCTGGACGGCCTCGTCGATCGCCTCGGTCAGGCGCAGGGCTTCCTGGACGTCCTCCGCCCACAGCTCGGCGCCCGGCCCGGCGAACGCCGTCCGGTCGGGCCCCTGGAGGTGGACGGGGACGGCGGGGTGCAGGGCTTGGGCGAGGGCTCGGCGCAGCACGCGGACTTCGTCGGCGCTGAAGGCCATGCCGCCGCGCGATCCGTGTGGCGTAGGCATGGGTTGACACTACGTGAGGAATATCCGATTTGTCGGTAACGTCACGCGGAATTCCGCACGATCGGCCCGACGGAACCAGGGCCCGTCCTCGCCGGTCAGCTGGGCCGGTTGCGCTCGTACACCAGGCGCAGGCCGATCAGGGTCAGCCAGGGCTCGTGGACGTCGATGGTGGTGGCCTCGCCGAGGACCAGGGGGGCGAGGCCGCCGGTGGCGATCACCTGGACGTCGTCCGGGTCCTTGGCCAGCTCCCGGGCCATCCGCTCGACCAGGCCGTCGACCTGTCCGGCGAAGCCGTAGAGGATGCCGGACTGCATGCCCTCGACGGTGTTCTTGCCGATCACGTTGCGCGGGCGGGCCAGCTCGATCTTGCGCAGCTGGGCGCCGCGGACGCCGAGCGCCTCGACCGAGATCTCGATGCCGGGGGCGATCGCGCCGCCGACGTAGTCGCCGCGGGCGTTGACGGCGTCGAAGGTGGTCGCGGTGCCGAAGTCGACCACGATGCACGGGCCGCCGTACAGGTGGTTGGCGGCCAGCGCGTTGACGATCCGGTCGGCGCCGACCTCCTTGGGGTTGTCCATCAGGACGTGCACCCCGGTCTTCACGCCGGGCTCCACGATCACCGCGGGGACGTCGCCGTAGTAACGGCGGGTCACCTCGCGGAGCTCGTGGAGCACGGCGGGAACGGAGGAGCAGATCGCCAGGCCCTCCACCTTGGCCTCCCGGACCGCGTTGTGGTTGCCCATCAACCCCTGCAGCAGCACCGCCAGTTCATCGGCCGTGCGGCGCGGATCGGTGGAGATCCGCCAGTGTTCCACCACTTCCTCGCCGTCGAACAGGCCGAGCGTGGTCTGGGTGTTGCCGACGTCGATGGTGAGGAGCACGGGGACGCTTTCTGCGAGTCGGGACGGGGCCGGGGCAGGGACTGCTCTCGACCTGACGGTCAGGCGCGCAGGTCCAGGCCGATGTCCAGGACCGGCGAGGAGTGGGTCAGCGCGCCCACGGCCAGGTAGTCGACACCAGTCTGGGCGACCTCGCGCGCGCCGGCCAGGGTGAGTCCGCCGGAGGCCTCCAGCTTCGCCCGGCCGGCCACCAGCGCGACGGCCTCCTTCAGCTGCTCGACGGTGAAGTTGTCCAGCAGGATCAGGTCCGCCCCGGCGTCCAGCACCGGCGCGATCTGCTCCAGGGCGTCCACCTCGACCTCGACCGGCAGCTCCGGGTACGCGGCCCGGACGGCCCGGAAGGCCTCGGCCACGCCGCCGGCCGCCACCACGTGGTTGTCCTTCACCAGGGCGGCGTCCGAGAGCGCCATCCGGTGGTTGGCGCCGCCGCCGCAGCGCACCGCGAACTTCTCCAGCGCGCGCAGGCCAGGGGTGGTCTTGCGGGTGTCCCGGACGACCGCGCCGGTGCCCTCCAGGGCGTCCGCCCAGGCCCGGGTCGCGGTGGCGATGCCGGACAGGTGGCAGAGCAGGTTGAGCGCGCTGCGCTCGGCGGTCAGCAGGTCGCGGGTGCGGGACCGGACGGACAGCAGCACCTGGCCGGCCTCCACCCGGTCGCCGTCCTCGACGTGCCGCTCGACCTCGAAATCCTCCTCGCAGACCAGCGAGACGACGGCCTCGGCGACCCGCAGACCGGCGACCACGCCGGCCTGGCGGGCGGTGAAGTCGGCGGTCGCGACGGCGTCGGCGGGCACGGTGGCCACCGAGGTGACGTCCTCGCCGCCGGCCAGGTCCTCGGCCAGCGCCAGGGTGGCGATGTCCTCGACCTCGATCGGGTCCAGCCCGGCCTGCTCCAGCAGCTCGGCGAGCTGCGGGTCCAGGCCGGTCTCGTAGCCCTCGCCGTCCCCGCAGGCGCAGCCGTCGCCGCAGCCGCCCTGGTCGGCCAGGGGGAGTTCCTCGTGGGAGTGGGTCATGGTTCTACTGCTCCTCAGGGGTGCTGACGGGGTCGCCGGAGGCGGCGAGGGTGGTGATCAGGTGGCGCCGCCAGTGGGCGTCGTCGCGCTCGGGGAAGTCCTCGCGCCAGTGGCAGCCGCGGGTCTCCTCGCGCTGTGCGGCGGCCGCGACCAGGGCGGTGGCGACCAGCAGCAGGTTGGCGGCCTCCCAGGTCTCCACCCGGGGGTCGGCCGGCTTCTCCTCGGCCACGTGCGAGTGGGCCTGCTCGGCGATCAGGGCGAGCCCGGCCGCGGTGCCGGCCATCGAGGCGGCCGAGCGCAGCACGCCCGTACCGCGCGACATCAGCCGCTGGATCTCGGCCCGCGCCTCGGACGGCGGCAGCGGCACCGGCCGGGCGGCCCGGGCGGCGGCGACGTCCACCGTGCGCTCGGGCAGCTCGCCGGCCGCGTGCAGGCCGGCCAGGTCGGCGGCGATCCGCTCGGCGAAGACCAGGCCCTCCAGCAGCGAGTTGGAGGCCAGGCGGTTGGCGCCGTGCACCCCGGTGCAGGCGACCTCGCCGCAGGCGTACAGGCCCGGGACGCTGGTGCGGCCCCGCCGGTCGGTCCGGACGCCGCCGGAGGCGTAGTGCGCGGCCGGGGCGACCGGGATCGGCGCGGTGACCGGGTCGATGCCGTGCGCGCGGCAGGAGGCGAGGATGGTCGGGAAGCGGTGCTCCCACATCTCGGCGCCGAAGTGCCGCCCGTCCAGGAACATGTGCTCGGCGCCCTGCTCCTGCATGCGCCGGGTGATCGCCTTGGCGACGATGTCGCGCGGGGCCAGCTCGGCCAGCTCGTGCTGCCCGACCATGAAGCGGACGCCGTCGGCGTCCACCAGGTGGGCGCCCTCGCCGCGCACCGCCTCGGAGACCAGCGGCTGCTGGCCCTCGGCCTCCGGGCCGAGCCAGAGCACGGTGGGGTGGAACTGGACGAACTCCAGGTCGGTGACGGCGGCGCCGGCCCGCAGCGCCAGCGCCACGCCGTCGCCGGTGGAGACCGCCGGGTTGGTGGTGGCGGAGAACACCTGGCCCATGCCGCCGGTGGCGAGCACCACCGCGCGGGCGCGGACGGCGCCGACGCCGTCCCGCTGGCCCTCGCCCATCACGTGCAGGGTCAGCCCGGCGGCGTGGCCCTCGGCGTCGGTCAGCAGGTCGAGGACGAGCGCGTGCTCGATCAGCTCGATCTCCGGGTCGGTGCGGACGGCGGCGACCAGGGCGCGGGATATCTCGGCGCCGGTGGCGTCCCCGCCCGCGTGGACGATCCGGTCGCGGTGGTGGCCGCCCTCCCGGGTCAGCAGGATCTCGCCGTCCTCGCCCCGGTCGAACAGGGCGCCGGTGGCGATCAGCCGGCGGACGGCGCCCGGGCCCTCGGTGACCAGGGTGCGGACGGCCTCCTCGTCGCAGACCCCGGCACCGGCCACCAGAGTGTCGTCCAGGTGCTGCTCGGGGGTGTCCCCCTCGCCCAGGGCGGCCGCGACGCCGCCCTGGGCCCAGCGGGTCGAGCCCTCGTCCAGCATCGCCTTGGTGACCACCATGGCCCGCAGGCCGGCCTTGCGGACGTTGAGGGCGACGGTGAGACCGGCCACCCCGGAGCCGACCACGACCACGTCGGTGGTGGCGGTCCAACCGGGGGTCGGGGCGGCGAGGCGATGCGTAACGGACATGGCTCAGTGGCTCCTTCAGCGCGTGGCCGCGGTGGCCGCGCCGTCTTCGCCACGGTACGCGCCCCCGGCCTGACGGCCGGGAGGTGCCCCCAGGTCACCGCGCAGCAGTCCGGTGCCCTCCTGGGCCTCGGCCGGGTCCCCGCCGAGGCCGGTGATCCGGTTGTGCTCGTCCACGAAGACGACCTTCGGCTCGTAGCCCTTGGCCTCGGCCGTGTCCATCTGCCCGTAGGCGATGAGTATGACCAGGTCGCCCGGGTGGACCAGGCGGGCGGCGGCGCCGTTGATGCCGATCACGCCGGTGCCGCGCGGGCCGGCGATCGTGTAGGTCTCCAGCCGGGCGCCGTTGTTGATGTCGACGATGTGGACCAGCTCGCCGGGGAGCAGGTCGGCGGCGTCGAGCAGGTCCTCGTCCACCGTGACGGAGCCGACGTAGTGCAGGTCGGCCTGGGTCACGGTGGCCCGGTGGATCTTGGACTTGAGCATGGTGCGGAGCATGTGGTCACGCCTCCTGTGAGTGCATGCCTGAAGGGGGGTTCTTGCTTCCGGTACTACCGGACGATTCTGTGCTTGACGGTCATCCGCCTAGCGGCAGATGACGTGGACGTTGTCGATCAGGCGGGTCGAGCCCACCTTCGCGGCGACGGCCAGCACCGCCTCGCCCTGGAAGTCGTCCGCCGCCTCCGAGAAGTCGTGCGGGTCGATCAGGGCGAGGTAGTCAAGGGTGACACCCTCGGCGCCGTCCAGGACGGCCGAGGCGGCCTCGCGCACGGCCTTCGGGCCCTGGGCGGCGACGTCCCGGCCGGCGAACAGGGCCCGGGACAGGGCGAGGGCGTGGCCGCGCTCCTCCTCGGAGAGGTAGCGGTTGCGCGAGGACAGCGCCAGGCCGTCCTCCTCGCGGACGGTCGGCACGCCGACGATCTCGACGTCGAAGTCCAGGTCGGCGACCATCCGCTGGATGACCGCCAGCTGCTGGGCGTCCTTCTGGCCGAAGAAGGCGAAGTCAGGGTCGGTGATGTGCAGCAGCTTGGCGACGACGGTCAGCACGCCGTCGAAGTGGCCGGGCCGGGTGGCGCCCTCGAAGCGGTCGCCCATCGGGCCGGCCGCCAGGCGCACCTGCGGCTCACCGTTCGGGTAGACCTCCTCCACGGAGGGCGCGAAGACCACGTCGGCGCCGTTCTCCTCGGCCAGCCTCACGTCGTCGTCGAGGGTGCGCGGGTAGCGCTCCAGGTCCTCGGACGGGCCGAACTGCAGCGGGTTGACGAAGACCGTCACCGCCACCCGGCCGTCCCGGCCGACCTGCTTGCGGGCGGCCCGGATCAGCGCGGCGTGGCCCTCGTGCAGGGCGCCCATGGTCATCACCACGGCGTTGTCCACCGGCTGCTCGTCCGGCCAGAACGCGGCCTCGAAGTCGTCCACGGTGCGGGTGACGACGGCCCGGTGGACCTTCGGCGTTCGCTGGGGCTTGTTCGGCTGCTTACCGCGTGCCATCTGGCTTCTCCTCGTTCAGTACGTCCAGCAGCGCCGCCGCCGACGCGTCGTCGATCGTCCCGTTGGCGAGCGCCCGCTGCGCGGTGGCGCGGGCCATCGCCCGGTAGGCCGCCGGGATGTCCGGGGACACCGTACTGAGCTGCGCCAGATGGCGCCGCACGGTGCCCGCGTCGCCCCGGGCGACCGGGCCGGTGAGGGCCGCGTCGCCGGAGCGCAGGCTGTTGTCCAGGGCGGCGCCGAGCAGCGGGCCGAGCATCCGGCCGGGCTCGGCGACACCGGCCGTGCGCAGCAGCTCGATGGCCTGGGCGACCAGGGTGACCAGGTGGTTCGCGCCGTGCGCGAGGGCGGTGTGGTAGAGCGGGCGGACCTCCTCGGGCACCCACTCGGGCTCGCCGCCCATCTCCACCACCAGGGCCTCGGCGACCGGCCGCAGCTCCTCGGGGGCGGTCACGCCGAACGGGCAGCCGGCCAGCCGGGCCAGGTCGACGGAGGTGCCGGTGAAGGTCATCGCCGGGTGCAGGGCCAGCGGCAGCGCCCCGGCCCGGGTGGCGGGCTCCAGGATGCCGACGCCGTGCGCGCCGGAGGTGTGCACCAGCAGCTGGCCGGGGCGGACGGCGCCGGTGGCGGCCAGGCCGGTCACCAGGTCGGCCAGCGCGTCGTCCGGGACGGTCAGTAGGACCAGGTCGGCGGCGGCCATGACCTGCGGCGGGGTGACGATCCGCACGCCCGGCAGCAGCGTGTCGGCGCGGCGCCGGGAGGCGGCGGACACCCCGGAGGCGGCGACCACGGTGTGCCCGGCGAGCTGCAGCGCGGCGCCCAGCGCCGGGCCGACCCGGCCGGTGCCGAGCACACCGACCGCGAGCCGGGCCGGACGGCTGGCGGGGTCGCTGGGATCACCGAGCGGTGCGAACTCGGCGAAGTCACCGAAGTCGGACGAACTCATGCGCCCACCTCGCTGCGCTCGGCAGGGGCATTCGCCCACACGCACCTCTTGATGGTTCGCTCGCTGCGCTCGCTCACGCGCCCACCCTTGCCCTGAATGACCGTTCCAGTCCTCAAACGGGTACCGGACGTACCGCCCCAGTGTACGGGCGCGTCAGTCCGCCGCCCCGGCCCGGATCAGTCCGGCCTCGTAGGCCAGCACCACGGCCTGGACCCGGTCGCGCAGCCCCAGCTTGGCCAGGATCCGGCCGACGTGGGTCTTCACGGTGGCCTCGGAGAGCACCAGCCGGGCCGCGATCTCGCCGTTCGACAGCCCCTGGGCGACCAGCAGGAACACCTCCCGCTCGCGCTCGGTCAGCCGGCCGAGGACGTCCGAGCCGGGCGCGCTCTGCGGGGTGGGCAGCACCTCGGCGAAGCGGTCGATCATCCGGCGGGTGGTGGTCGGGGCGACCACGGCGTCCCCGCCGTGCACCGCGCGGATCGCGGCCACCAGCTCGGTCGGCGGGACGTCCTTGAGCAGGAAGCCGCTGGCCCCGGCCTTGAGCGCGGCGAAGGCGTACTCGTCCAGGTCGAAGGTGGTGAGGATGAGCACGTGCGGGGCGTTCGGCAGCGGGCTGCCGTCCGCGGCCAGGCAGATCCGGCGGGTCGCCTGCACCCCGTCCAGGCGCGGCATCCGGACGTCCATCAGGATCACGTCCACCGGCGTGTGCCGCAGCAGCTCCAGGGCCTGGGCGCCGTCGCCCGCCTCGGCGGCGATCTCGATGTCGCCCTGCGACTGGAGGATCATCCGGAAGCCGGTGCGCAGCAGCTCCTGGTCGTCGACGAGCATCACGCGGATGGTCAAAGGGGGCTCCTAAGAGGGGGTTAGTGCGCCGCCTTGAGCGGGAGGACGGCGCGGATCCGGAAGCCGCCGCCGGGGCGGGGGCCCACGTCGAGGCTGCCGCTGACCATGCCGACCCGCTCGCGCATGCCGATCAGGCCGTGGCCCAGACCGTCCGCGCCGCCGGCGGCCAGTTGTTCGTCGGTGCTGCCGCGGCCGTCGTCCTCCACCAGGACGGCCAGCTCGCGTTCACCGAAGTCGACCGCGACCCGGGCGTGGGCGTCGGGGCCACCGTGCTTGCGGACGTTGGTCAGCGCCTCCTGGACGATCCGGTAGACCGTCAGCTCGACGCCGCGCGGCAGCTCGCGCGGGTGCCCGGAGGTCGCGTAGTCCACCGCCAGCCCGGCCGTCCGGACCTGCTCCAGGAGGTCCGGCAGCTCCTCGACGCCCGGCTGCGGGACGTACTCCTCGGCGGTGTCGGCGGTGCGCAGCACGCCCAGCAGGCGGCGCATCTCGACCAGGGCCTGCCGTCCGGTGGAGGCGATCGTGCCGAGCGCCTCCTTCGCCTGCTGCGGGGAGTTGTCGAGCACGTAGGCGGCGCCGTCGGCCTGGACGATCATCACCGAGACGTTGTGCGCGACCACGTCGTGCAGCTCGCGGGCGATCCGGGCCCGTTCGGCCGCGACCGCCACCTTGGACTGGGCGTCCCGCTCGCGCTCCAGCCGGGCCGCGCGGTCCTCCAGCTCGGTCAGGTAGGCACGGCGCACCCGGGTCAGCCGGCCCCAGGCCCAGCAGAGGATGAACGGGGTGCTCATCAGGACGGTGATCAGCACCGCCTCGCCGAGGCCGTACGGACGGGAGACGTAGATCCCGGTGTGGTCGGCGGAGGTCTTCATCGGCTGCATCCGCCAGAACACCAGCGGCCCGGCGGAGAGCCCGGCGAGCAGCGCGAGCCGGGAGGTCCACTTCTGGCCGAAGGCGGCGCCGGTGTAGGCGAAGACCAGGTAGGCGATGGAGGAGGCGCCCGGGTCGATGTCGGCGGCCACCTGGCCGACGGCGACGCCGGCGGCGGCCGCGACGGTGACGTCGGGGAAGCGCCGGCGGAAGACCATCAGCAGCGGCAGCAGCACCGCGACCAGGATCGCGGAGTCGAGCCGCCAGCCGGTGTCGGGGAGGTTGTCGCCCGGCAGCAGGCCGAGGAAGAGCACGATCGACGCCCAGGCGGCGTCGACCACCATGGGGTGACGGCGGAGCCAGGCGTTGAGTCGATGCACCTCTCCAGCCTAGGCAGTCGTGCGAGGTGCCCAGGTCCGCCGGTAGGGCGATCCGTCCTACTCCGTAGGTCGGAGACGTCCCGGTTCCGGTTGGGAGGCCCCCGCTTCTATCAGAGAGGCCCGGAGGCCCGGTAGCGTCCCGCCCCATGACTTGGATGCGGTGGGCGCCCGCCATGGAACGGGCCCTGTACGACCCGGACGGCGGTTTCTACCGCAGGCCGGAGGGCCCGGCCGGGCACTTCCGCACCTCGGTGCACGCCTCGCCCAGGTTCGCCCGTGCGGTGGCCCGGCTGCTGCTGGAGGTTGACGAGGCCCTCGGCCGTCCGGAGGAGCTGGCCCTGGTCGACGTCGGGGCCGGGCGCGGGGAACTGCTGACCGGCGTGCTGGCCGAACTGCCCGGCGAGGTGCTCGCCCGGCTGCGCCCGTACGGCGTGGAGCTCGCGGAGCGGCCCGACGGCCTTTCGTCCACAGCCCTGTGGACGACGGAGCCGCCGCGCGGCGTGACCGGGCTGCTGTTCGCCAACGAGTGGCTGGACAACGTGCCGCTGGACGCCGGGGAGGTGGACGAGGACGGGGTGCTGCGCTACGTCGAGGTGGACACCGCGACCGGTGAGGAGCGGTTCGGTGAGCCGGTCTCGGCGGCGGACGCGGCCTGGGCCGAGCGCTGGTGGCCGGTCGAGCACCCCGGGGACTTCGTGGAGTTCGGCGGGCCCCGGGACGCCGCCTGGGCGCGGGCCGTGGCCGGGCTGGAGCGCGGACTGGCCGTCGCCGTCGACTACGGGCACACGGCGAACCGGCGACCGTTCTTCGGCACCCACGCGGGCTTCCGGGAGGGCCGGGAGGTGGCCCCGGTGCCGGACGGCTCCTGCGACGTGACCGCGCACGTCGCGCTGGACTCCATCGCCGTGCCCGGTCTCCACAGCCTGTGGACAACCCAGCGCGAGGCCCTGCGCGCGCTCGGGGTCAGCGGCGGGCGCCCGCCGCTGACGCTGGCCTCCACCGACCCGGCGGCGTACCTGCGGGCGCTGAGTGGCGCGGGGGAGGGGGCCGAGCTCACCGACCCGGCGGGGCTGGGCGGCTTCGGGTGGGTCTTGCAGGCCGTCCGCATGCCGGTACCGGAAAGCTTGGAGCCTCTGCCGGGATGGCAGACTCTGGGGTCATGAGGGAGACCACGGTCGGCATCGGGGCGGGAGCCGAGAACTTCACCGGCGAGGCGGGCACCACCGACATGGTGCTCAACATCGGCCCGCAGCACCCGGCCACCCACGGCGTGCTGCGCCTGCGCCTGTTGCTCGACGGCGAGCGGATCGTCACCGCCGAGCCGGTGATCGGCTACATGCACCGGGGCGCGGAGAAGCTGTTCGAGGCCCGCGACTACCGGCAGATCATCATGCTGGCCAACCGGCACGACTGGCTCTCCGCCTTCTCCAACGAACTCGGCGTCGTGCTCGGCGTCGAGCGGATGCTCGGCATGGAGGTCCCCGAGCGGGCGGTGTGGCTCCGCACCCTGCTCGCCGAGCTCAACCGGGTGCTCAACCACCTGATGTTCCTCGGCTCCTACCCGCTGGAACTGGGCGGGATCACCCCGATCTTCCACGCCTTCACCGGCCGCGAGGACCTCCAGCACGTGCTGGAGGAGGCCTCCGGCGGCCGGATGCACTACATGTTCAACCGGGTCGGCGGCCTCAAGGAGGACCTCCCGGCCGGCTGGCTCGGCCGGGTCCGCACCGCCGTCGCCACCGTCCGCTCGCAGATGCCGGTCTTCGAGGACCTCGTCCTCGGCAACGACATCTTCCGCGCCCGCACCGCCGGCGTCGGCGTCCTCACCAGGGCCCAGGCTGAGGCGTACGGGGTCAGCGGCCCGATCGCCCGGGCCAGCGGCCTCGACCTCGACCTGCGCCGCGACGAGCCCTACCTCGCGTACGGCTCCGAGGAACTGCGGCAGGTGCTCACCGTGGTCACCCGCGAGGAGGGCGACTGCCTGGCCCGCTTCGAGTGCCTGCTGGAGCAGACCCTCAACGCGCTGGACCTCGCCGACGCCTGCCTCGACAAGATCGCCACCCTGCCGCCCGGCCCGGTCAACCAGCGGCTGCCCAAGGTGCTCAAGGCACCCGAGGGCAGCACCTACGCGTGGACCGAGAACCCGCTCGGGATCAACGGCTACTACCTGGTCTCGCGCGGTGACAAGACGCCGTGGCGGCTCAAGCTGCGCTCGGCGTCCTTCAACAACATCCAGGCGCTGACCGAGCTGCTGCCGGGGACGCTGGTGGCGGACATGGTGGCGATCCTGGGGTCGATGTTCTTCGTGGTCGGGGACATCGACAAGTAGGACTCGGCTCAGTCCTTCTTCTTGGACTTCTTGACCGGGTCCGCCGGGTGCGGGGCCACCTTGCGGTCGCCCTTGGTGGCGATCCGCTCCTCGCACAGCCGGGCCAGCACCTCGTACGCCTTCCTGCCCATCAGCTCGGTGAGCTCGGGGCGGTAGCTGACGTACACCGGCTCCGCACCCTGGTGCGCGGCCGGGGCGCCGGTGCACCACCAGTGCAGGTCGTGGCCGCCCGGGCCCCAGCCGCGGCGGTCGTACTCGCCGATCGAGACCTGGAGGTAGCGGGTGTCGTCGGGGCGGTCGATCCAGTCGTAGGTGCGGCGGATCGGCAGCTGCCAGCAGACGTCCGGCTTGGTCTCCAGCGGCTCCCGGCCCTCCTTGAGGGCGAGCGCGTGCAGGGCGCAGCCGGCGCCGCCCGCGAAGCCGGGGCTGTTCACGAAGATGCAGGCGCCGTTGACCCGGCGGGTCTGGCGGTCGCCGTCCTCGTCCAGCATGGTCACGCCGCCGTCGGACCTGATCCGGCCCTTGGCGTCGGTGCCCTCGGCGAAGTTCTCCCACAGCTCGGGCGTCAGCCGCGCCGCGTGCCCCAGGACGCGCTTCTCGTCGTCCTCGTCCGAGTAGTGGGCGCCCAGGGTGCAGCAGCCGTCCGACTCGCCGCGGCCCTCGCGGATGCCGTGGCAGCCCTGGCCGAAGACACAGGACCAGCGGGAGGTCAGCCAGGTGAGGTCGCAGCGGAAGACCTGCTCCTCGTCGGCGGGGTCGGCGAACTCGACCCAGGCGCGCGGGAAGTCGAGCGGGACCTCGTCGCGCGGGATCTCGCGGCGCAGGGTCGGCATCGCGAGGTCGACGGGGGCGGGGGAGGCCTCGGGCTTCGCCTTGGCCTTCTTCTTGGACGTTTCTGCTGGTGCCACCCGGCAAGGGTAGAGCTTCGCGGGGGCTTTCGGGCCGGTGGGCGCTGCTGGTGGCGGGCTTCGGGTGGGCTTCGGACGGGCGCCGGGTGGGCTTCGGACGGGCGCCGGGCGGGCTCGGGGCGGCGTGAAGGCGGGGTGAAGAGGTCCGACTGTCCGTGCGGGCCGGGGCGGGCGGGTGCCTAGGATGGCGGCCAGTCCGCTACGGGGAGGTACGGGGATGGCAGGCGGCAGCACCGGGACGTCCGACGGCGGGAGCGGCGCGTTCGTCATCAAGCCGTGGGAACTGCACGGCGAGGGGCGGGAGTTCGAGAAGCTCGGGCGCGAACTCGGTAAGGCGGTGAGCACCCTGGAGAAGGGCCTCGCCGTGCTCGGCGCGCCCTGGGGCACCGACCAGCCGGGCGGCGCCTTCGCCGCCGTGTACGGCCCGGCGCACGGTGAACTCATGGGCGGGCTGCGGGCGTTGGCCGGCCAGGTCGGGCAGGTCGGCGCCGGGCTGCACACGATGGCGGCACGGACCACGGACACCGACACCTCGACGGCGGACGGGTTCGGGGGGAGTCCGGATCCTTCGACGGGCGCGCCGGTGGCCGGCCCGCCGGGGTCCGTCGCCCGGCCGGCGGTCTATTCGGGATCCGGGGCAACCCCGGGGGCGGCACCGGCCGTCCCCCAGGACATGTCGGTCTGAACGGCCCGGCTCGAAGGGGGAGAAGCACGTGTCCCGGAAACTGCCCGAGGAACTGGTCCCGCTCCTGACCAGGACCGGCCACCCGTGGCCGCAGGCCGACGAGGAGGCCCTGCGCAAGGCGGCCGCGCACTGGCGGGAGTTCGCCGCCGAGGCCGACCGGATCACCCGGCGCGGCGGGGAGTCCGTCCAGCGGGTGGCCGCCGACAACTCCGGTCACGCCGTCGACTCGTTCACCGCGTACTGGCGGACGTACAGCGACGGCGGCAAGGGCCACCTGCAGGACGCGCACACCGCCGTCGGGCTGATCGCCACCGCCTTCGACGCCGCCGCCCAGGCCGTCGACGGCTGCAAGGCCGAGATCATCGCCACCCTGCAGAACCTGGCCGCCGAGCTCAAGCAGGCCCAGGAGCAGGCCGCCAAGGTCCAGCAGACCGCGGCCGTGGTCGCCAGGAGCGCCGGGCAGACCGGGCAGACCGGGCAGACCGGGGTCTTCGGCGGGCTGGAGAAGTCCGTCGCCGGCTTCGCGGACAGCGTGAAGAACGCGGCCACCACCCAGGTCGCCGCAGGCGTCGAGGCCGTCGCGGTGGAGACCGCCGCACTGAAGATCGCCGGGCTGCTCGCCGAACTCGGCCGCAGCATGAAGGACGCCCTGGCCACCGCGCTCAAGGAGCCGGCCGCCGTCGCCCTGCTACGGCTCGGCACCGCGCCCGGCACGGGCGTCACCACCGCCTCCTACCGCACCAAGGGCGGGTTCGACCCGCTCGCCGCCGGACTGCCCGCCGCCCTCGGCGAGCCCGGCGTGCTCGGCAAGGACGGCACCGGACTGATCGTCCTCTCCGGACGGGACGGCAAACCCCTGGTCGGCGTGCCCGGGCTCAGCGTCAAGCTCGACGACCACGGGCAGCCCGTCCTCGGCCCCGACGGCAAACCGGTCATCCTGCGCTCCGACGGCACCCCGGTGGCCGACGCCGCCGGGCTGCTCGTCGTCACCGGGCCGGACGGCAAGCCGGTGGTCGGGGTGGCCGACCTGGCCGTCCGGCTGGACGAGCACGGGCAGCCGGTGCTCACCGACCAGCAGGGCAAGGAACTGCACGGGCTGCCGCTCGCCGACCTCACCGACGTCACCGGCGCGCGCGACGCCAAGGGTGATCCCAAGGTGCCCGGTGCGGTGACGGCGTCGGCCGTGGTGCCGCCGGTGGACCCGACGGCGGCGCCGTCCGTGGTCTCCGCCTCGCTCCCCGCCGTGGATTCCGTGCTGGACCCCGCCGCGGTCCCGTCCGCTGGGCCGTCCGCGGTTCCGTCCGTGGCCTCGGCGGCCGATCCGGTGGTCGCCGCCGCACCGGTCACGACGTCGGGCCCCTCCCACAGCGGCTCGCACCGGGCCGTGACGGCCGCCGCCGACTGGTCACCGCCCGCGCGGGACGACTGGTCGCCGGCACGGGTGGCCGCGCACCAGGGCGGCGGACCGGTGGCGGCGAGCTGGTCCGACGGGGACTACCCGCTCCAGGCGCCCACCCACAACGGCGGCGGTGGCGGCAGCGTGCCGGTGACCGTACGGACCGACTCGGTGAGCGCACCGCCCGCGCCCGCCGCCCAGCCGTCCGTCGGCGCTCCCGCGTACGGCCCCGCGTACGGCCCCGCGTACGGCCCGGCGTACGGCCCGGCCCCGGACGCGCCGTCGGTCGTCCGGCCGGTCGGAGTGGTCGGCGTGCCCGGGCAGTTCGGGACACCGGCCTACTCGGGCGGCTACCCGGGGATCGGCACCGTGGGCACCGTCGGACCGGGCCCGCTCGCGGCCGGCGCCGGGTACCCGGCGCACGTGGCCGCGCCCTTCGGCAGCGGCATCGGCACGGGCACACCCGGGGCCGGGTCCCCGCCCGTCGGCGCCCCCGTGGCCGGACCCCAGCCCGGCACCGAGGCCCGGCCGGGCGCGCCCCGCACCCCGGTGGGCGCCGCCCCCGGGCCCGCGGCCCCGCCCCCGGCCCCGGCCGAGCCGCCGATCGTCGGCACCACACCCGTCATCGGCCGGCCCGAGCCGCACCACACCGACGGCCGCCGCCGGGACACCGCCGCCGCCCTCGCCGACCCGACCCTCGCCTGGGGCGCCGTCCCGGTCGCCACCGCCCACGCCATGGCCCTCCAGCTCGCCCTGCGCGCCCGGCGCGGCCCGCTCGCCGAGGACCCGGAACTCCGGCTGCGCACCATCGCGGACAGCCGCCCGTACGGCCTGCCCGGCGGGCTCGGCCCGGTCGACCCCGAGCACCAGGCCGAACTCGAACGCCGGGTGCCGCGCGACGAGGACGGCCTGCCCCTCCGCCACCCCGACCCGGCGGCCGGCGGCTGGGCCGAAGCCGTCAACGCGGGCGGCTACGGCGAACCCGGCCGGGCCAACAACAGCCTGGAGATCGCCCTCTCCGCCGTCGACACCTACACCGGCCGCCCCACCTGCGCGGCCCCGCGCATCCCCACCGAGGGCGACGCCGGCGAACGCGGCGGCCGCGACCGCGCCGAACGCGAACTCGGCGCCCCCTTCCGCGACCTCGGCGACGGCGGCCAGGCCTTCACCCGCCTCACCGACGAACTCCGCCGCGCCGGCCACGGCGCCCAGGCCGTCCTCCTCACCCTCGACGCCTACGGCCGCCCCCACGCCTGGAACGCGGTCAACCACCAGGACACCGTCACCTATCTCGACCACCAGCTCGCCCGCCACAGCCCCACCCCCCTCCACCCCGCCGCCCAGGGCCTGTGGGCCATCGCCCTCACCCCGGAAGGCCGCCCCCTCGATCTGGCCGCCGCCTGATCCCTCCCCACTGCCACGGCCGGGCCGCCCCACGGCGGCCCGGGCGTGGGTCTGACGCGAGGATCGAACGCGGCGGTGCCGCGAAATGCCGCATCGAGGTCTTCGGCCCGAACTGACGGCCGTGTGGCGGGGCTGGATGATGGTGGGGTTCGGAGTCGGAGTTGACGGGGGTGGACGGGTGATCTCGCGGGCGCAGGCGGTGGAGGCGGGCCATCGGTGGATCAACGGGGATCTGCCGCAGGGGGCCGGGGCGGTGCGTCGGGTGTGTGCGCACGAGTTCGAGCTCGGGTGGGTGGTGTGGGCGCAGCCGCCGCGGGTGGAGGTGGATCCGCGGAGCGGGGAGCGGCGGGCGCCCGGGGAGGTGGGCGCCGCGTGTGCCGTGGTGGACCGGGAGAGCGGGCGGTTCACGGTGTGGCCGTCGGTGCCGGTGGACGAAGTGGTCGGGCTCTACCGGGACTTCGTGGGCGCGGGCGGCTACGACCCGACCAGGCCGCCGGCCACCGGCCGGGGCGCCCGGGCCGAGCTGACGTACCGGGACGGCACCGGTGCGACCCATGAGCTGGCGCTGCGTTCGGCCGCCGGTCTGCCGCACCCGGCGCTGCGCGGCTGGTGGTGGCTGCGGGAGCAGGGGATCCCGGCCGAGGACGTGCTGGCGGTGCGGACCGACCTGCGGCTGAGCGCGCTGCCCGGCGGCTACTGGTCGTACGCGCTGGCGGCCGAACTGCCGCACGCCCGGCTGGACTTCGAGCTGCCGTACGGGCCGCGCTTCGACCACCGGGCGGCCGCCGTACGGGAGTTGCCCGCCTCGCCGGACGGGCCGGGCCGTAACCGGGTGCCGTTCCCCCGCGCCGCGCCGCCGCTGCCGGCGGAGTCGGACGCCGCCTTGGCGGAGCGGCTGGTCCGGCGCTTCGGCCCGGCGGGCGTGCAGCGCTTCGACCCGGCGGACACGGCGCGTGCGGAGCTGTCCGGGGACGCGGCCGCGCTGCTGCTGTCGGCCGGTGTGCCGAAGGCGGTGGACGGGTTCTTCGCACTGCACCACCCGGGGGTGGAGGCGATCGCGGACGGTTCCCGCCCGGGCACCGTCCTGCCGCCGCTCGCCCCGCACCTCGCGGCGCTGGGCCGCGGCACCCGAGTGGCCGAGCGGGAGCGGTCGGGGCTCGCCGGGCAGCTGGTGCTGGGCACGGACGGCTGGGCGCTGATCACCCTGGACGCCGGAACGGGCGCCGTCCGGGCGGTGGACCCCGACTACGCGACGGCCCGCCACTGCAACGCCGACCTGCGCGCCTTCGCCCGCTGCCTGGAGCTGTTCGCCGGCTGGTGGCCCACCCTGCGCGGGCTGGACCCGGCGGCCGCGGGCGCTGCGGTGGACGCCTTGCAGCGGGGGCTGGCGGAGCTGGACGGTACGGTCTACGGCGATCCGGAGAACTGGTGGGCCGTCATCGTGGAACAGTTGTGGGACGGTCTGCTCTGATCCGACCTCGGGCGACGGATCCGGGAACCGGACACCGGCGCGGAGTTGTCGGAACTGTCAGATGACCACGAACCAGACGAGCCCAGGACCCGAGCGACCCGAGCGACCCGAGCGACCCGAGCGACCCGAAGCAGCAGCTGGAGCACCGAGCCGTGACCGCCCCGCCCCGCGCCGCCCGAACGGCCCTCCTCGCCGCGCTCGCGGTCCTGGCCGCCGGCTGCGCCGCGGGCGGCGGCCCGGCGCGGCAGGCCCGTTCGGCCGTCGCGCCGCCGGTGTGCGGGTCCCCGGTGGTGATCGGCCACCGGGGTGCGCCGTTCAACGCGCCCGAGAACACCATGGCCTCCTTCGAGGCCGCCCTCGATCAGGGCGCCGACTGGCTGGAGACGGACGTCCAGACCACCCGGGACGGCGTCCCGGTGCTGATGCACGACCCCACCGTGGACCGCACCACCAACGGCAAGGGCGCCGTCGCCGACCTGACCGCCGCCCAGGTCGCCGCCCTGCGGGTGACCGTCGGCCCCGGCCCGGCCCAGTCCGTCCCGACCCTGGAGGAACTGCTGAAGCGGCTCTCCGGCAGCAGCGCCACGCTGCTGATGGAGATCAAGTGGCAGCGCGCCGAGGACGTCGCCCGGATCGCCCGGATCGCGGCCGGCAGCAAGGCGCACGTCGTCCTCTACTCCTTCTCGGTCGACCACCTACGCCAGGCCCACGCCGTGGCGCCCGCCCTGCCGGTGGTGCTGATCCAGAGCGGCGGGATCGCCGAGGACCCGAAGGACCTGAAGCTGAACGGGATCGCCCTGGACACCGGCCTGGCCAGCGCCGCCCGGATCGCCGCCGAGCGCAAGGCCGGGCGAGAGGTCTACGTCTGGACGCTGGACGGTGAGGAGGCCTGGCAGCTGATGACCGACCGGGATGCCGACGGTCTGATCACCGACACCCCGGGCCCGGCCCGCCGCTGGGTGGACGCCAACTGCCGCACCGAGCACCGGACCGGACCCCGCGGCCACTGAGCGACGATCACCGAGCAACGGTCGGCGATCGCACCCGGAACGGTTGGGAACGACCTGGACCAGCGCGAATACCGTGACAACCGATCTGCTCCACGCCCGAATCGCGTAGCGTGGAGAGTTATGCGACTCGGTGTGCTCGACGTAGGTTCCAACACGGTCCACTTCCTCGTGGTGGACGCCCATCCGGGTGCCGCCCCGCTCGCCGCCTACTCGCACAAGGCCGAGCTGCGCCTGGCCGAGCTGCTGGACGAGTCCGGCGCGATAAGCGAGGCCGGGGTCGAGCGGCTGATCGGGCACGTCGCCTCCTCGCTGCGGGTCGCCGAGGACAAGGGCGTGGTCGACATCCTGCCGTTCGCCACGTCCGCCGTGCGCGAGGCCGCCAACGGCGAACAGGTGCTGCGCCGGGTCGCCGACGAGACCGGGGTCGAACTGCGGGTGCTCTCCGGACAGGACGAGGCCCGGCTCACCTTCCTGGCCGTCCGCCGCTGGTTCGGCTGGTCCTCGGGCCGGCTGCTCAACCTGGACATCGGCGGCGGCTCGCTGGAGATCGCCTGCGGCCTGGACGAGCAGCCGGACGTCGCCTGCTCACTGCCGCTGGGCGCCGGTCGGCTGACCGCCCGCTGGCTGCCCGGGGAGGTCGCCGACCCGGACGGACTGCGCGAGCTGAGGCGGCACATCCGGGCCGAGATCGCCCACGTGGTCGGCGAGATCTCCCGGCTCGGGCCGCCGCGGCACGCCGTCGCCACCTCCAAGACCTTCAAGCAGCTGGCCCGGATGACCGGCGCCGCCCCCGCCGACGCCGGCCCGTACGCCGACCGCCGGCTCACCCGCAGCGGACTGTCCGCGTGGCTGCCGCGACTGTCCACGATGACCGTCGCCGAGCGCGCGCAGCTCCCCGGCGTCTCCGAGGGCCGGGCCAAGCAGCTGCTGGCCGGGGCGCTGGTCGCCGACGCGGCGATGGACCTGTTCGGCCTGGAGGAGCTGGACGTCTGCCCCTGGGCGCTGCGCGAGGGCATCATCCTGCGCCGGCTGGACGCGATGGACAGCCCCACCGAGCGCCGGCCCGTGCTCACTCCGTAGGCGCGGCTCACCCCGCAGGCGCGGCCGCCCGGGCGTGCCGATGGTCACTCCGCCCGGCATCCCGCCCCGTTCGGTGCGTGCTCCGCTTACGCTGTCTCCCGTGGTGCAACCAGCGGGCGAGGACGGAACGCAGGAGGGCCGCGCTCCCGGAGCGGACGGGCAGCCGCGGCCGGCGGGCCCGCGCGGTCGGCTCGGCAAGGCGGCGCTCGGCAAGGCGGTCAAGAGCGCCACCGCGGCTCAGGCCACCAAGGCCACCAAGGCCGTGAAGGCCGTCAAGGCGGCCCAGCGCACCGCGAAGAAGGCCGCGAAGAAGACGACGGAACCCACCGCCGCGACCGCGGACAGGACCGCGGACAAGACCGTGGGCAAGACCGCGGACAGGACCGCGAAGAAGCCCGAGACCCCCCGGCAGCCGCCCAAGGAGACCCGCACCGCCCGGGCCGCCGGCGCCGCCAAGGCCGCCGTCCAGTCCGTCCGCTCGGTCAAGGCCGCCAAGCGCGACGCCGCCCGCCCACCCCTGCTGCGCACCACCGACCGGCTGGTGCTGCCCCAGCACCCGGCCCTGCACATCCCGGACACCAAGGTGGTGCTGTCCACCGCCTCGGTGTACCCGGCGAGCACCGCCGTCGCCTTCGAGCTGGCCGCCAAGCTCGGCTACGACGGGGTCGAGGTGATGGTCTGGAACGACCCGGTCAGCCAGGACCTGGAGGCCCTGCGCCGGCTCTCCGACGCCCACCAGATGCCGATCCTGGCCGTGCACGCGCCCTGCCTGCTGATCACCCAGCGGGTGTGGACCACCGACCCGTGGACCAAGCTGGTCCGGGCCCGGGCGGCGGCCGAGAAGCTCGGCGCGAGCGCCGTCGTCGTCCACCCGCCGTTCCGCTGGCAGCGGCAGTACGCCCGGGAGTTCGTCGAGGGCATCAACCGGATGGCGGGCGAGACCGACGTCCGCTTCGCCGTCGAGAACATGTACCCGTGGCGCTACCGCGACCGCGAGGTGCTGGCCTACTCGCCCGGCTGGGACGTCACCGACGAGGACTACCGGCACTTCACCATCGACCTCTCGCACGTCGCCACCTCCCGGATCGACGCCTTCGCCATGGCCGAGCGGATGGGCGACCGGCTCGCCCACGTCCACCTGGCCGACGGCAGCGGCTCCGGCAAGGACGAGCACCTGATCCCGGGCCGGGGCAAGCAGCCCTGCGCCGAGTTCCTGGAGCACCTCGCCCGCACCGGCTTCGACGGCCACGTGGTGCTGGAGGTCAACACCCGGCGCGCCGCGTCCCCCGCCGAACGCGAGGCCGATCTGGCCGAGGCCCTCGCCTTCACCCGCTTGCACCTGGCCACCCCCTCGCGCGTACGCTGAGCCAGGGCCCGCGGGGGCGCGAACTTCCTTACGGAGGGGGATCGGTGACGAACGACCGGCTTTACAGCGAGCTCGACAACTTCCGTGAACTGGCCCAGAGCTTCGGCTCGGTGGCCGCCGAGTACGACCGGGCCCGCCCCAGCTACCCGGACGAGCTGTTCCACGAGCTGGAGCGGCTCTGGGGCCGAAGCCTCAAGGGGGCCCGGGTCCTGGACGTCGGCGCCGGCACCGGCATCGCGACCCGGCTGCTGGCCGCCCGCGGCGCGGACGTGATCGCCGTCGAGCCGTACGCCGGGATGGCCGCCCAGTTCCTGGCAGCCTCGCCGCAGCTCCCACTGGTCCGCGGCAACGGCGACGACCTGCCCTTCCACGACGGCTCCGCCGACCTGATCGGCTACGCCCAGGCCTTCCACTGGACCCGCCCCGAGTGCTCCGTCCCGGAGGCGGTCCGGGTGCTGCGGCCCGGCGGCGCGCTCGCCGCCTGGTGGAACGTGCCCGACGAGACCGTGCCCTGGGTCCGGGCCCGGGCGGAGCGGCTGATCGCCGCGCTGCCCGGCCGCTACCACGGCTACGGCCGGATCACCGAGCACACCGGCCACTTCGCCCCGGCCGGGCTGGCGCTCGGGCACGCCCGGCTGCGCTGGGAGCGGCAGGTCAGCGTCGAGCACGTGCTCACCGACCTCACCTCCCGTTCCTTCATGGCCTCCCTCACCCCCGAGGAGCGCGTCCCTGTCCTGGCCGCCGAACGGGAGGCCCTGCGCGCCGACTTCCCGGACGGCGTCGTGGTCGAGCCCTTCATCCTGGACCTCACCGTGGCCGTCAAGCCCGGCTGACCTCAAGGGACCTCGGGGGGTGGTTCCTCCTGCCCGCATCCCGGACGGACTGTCCGGCGGCCGGACGGCGGGCGTAGGCTCGGAAGCCACCAGCGGCCCCCCACACCTCCCTCTCCCGCGGGGAGCCGTCGAGAGCCCCGAAGGAGTGGAGCACAGTGCCCGAGCTGAGGTCCCGTACGGTCACCCACGGTCGCAACATGGCAGGCGCCCGGGCGCTTCTCCGGGCCGCCGGCGTAGCCCGCGAGGACTTCGGCAAGCCGATCATCGCGGTCGCCAACTCCTTCACCGAGTTCGTCCCCGGCCACACCCACCTCCAGCCGGTCGGCCGGATCGTCTCCGAGGCGATCAAGCAGGCGGGCGGCATCCCGCGCGAGTTCAACACCATCGCCGTGGACGACGGCATCGCGATGGGCCACAGCGGCATGCTCTACTCGCTGCCCTCGCGCGACCTGATCGCCGACTCGGTCGAGTACATGGTCAACGCGCACTGCGCCGACGCGCTGATCTGCATCTCCAACTGCGACAAGATCACCCCCGGCATGCTGATGGCCGCGCTGCGCCTCAACATCCCGACCGTCTTCGTCTCCGGCGGCCCGATGGAGGCCGGCAAGGCCACCCTGGTCGACGGCACCGTGCGCAAGCTGGACCTGATCGACGCGATCTCCCAGGCGGTCAACGAGAACGTCTCCGACGAGGACATCGCGATCATCGAGGAGAACGCCTGCCCCACCTGCGGCTCCTGCTCCGGCATGTTCACCGCCAACTCGATGAACTGCCTCACCGAGGCGATCGGCCTCTCGCTGCCCGGCAACGGCTCGGTGCTCGCCACCCACACCGCCCGCCGGGCGCTGTACGAGAAGGCCGGGCAGACGGTCGTCGAGATCGCCAACCGCCACTACGGCCAGGACGACGCCTCGGTGCTGCCGCGCGCGATCGCCGACCGCGCCGCCTTCGAGAACGCCATGGCCCTGGACATCGCCATGGGCGGCTCGACCAACACCATCCTGCACCTGCTCGCCGCCGCCCAGGAGGCCGAGCTGGACTTCGACATGCGGGCCATCGACGCGATCTCCCGCAAGGTGCCCTGCCTCTCCAAGGTCGCGCCCAACGGCGCGTACTACATGGAGGACGTGCACCGGGCCGGTGGCATCCCGGCCATCCTCGGCGAGCTGTACCGGGGCGGGCTGCTCAACGAGGACGTCCACACCGTGCACTCCGACTCGCTCGCCGAGTGGCTCAAGACCTGGGACGTGCGCGGCGGTTCGCCCTCCGCCGAGGCCGTCGAGCTGTGGCACGCCGCACCCGGCTGCAAGCGCTCCGCCGAGGCCTTCTCGCAGTCCGAGCGCTGGGAGTCGCTGGACACCGACGCCGCCAACGGCTGCATCCGCAGCGTCGAGCACGCCTACTCGGTCGAGGGCGGCCTCGCCGTGCTGTACGGCAACCTCGCCGAGGACGGCTGCATCGTGAAGACCGCCGGCGTCGACGAGTCGATCTGGACCTTCAGCGGCCCGGCGGTGGTCTGCGAGTCCCAGGAGGACGCCGTCGAGGCGATCCTCGCCAAGCGGGTCAAGGAGGGCGACGTCGTCGTCATCCGCTACGAGGGCCCCAAGGGCGGCCCCGGCATGCAGGAGATGCTCTACCCGACGTCCTTCCTCAAGGGCCGCGGCCTCGGCAAGGCCTGCGCGCTGATCACCGACGGCCGTTTCTCCGGCGGCACCTCGGGCCTGTCCATCGGCCACGCCTCCCCGGAGGCCGCCTCCGGCGGCACCATCGCCCTGGTCGAGGACGGCGACACCATCGCCATCGACATCCCGGCCCGGACGATCTCCCTGGAGGTGCCGGCCGAGGTCCTGGCCGAGCGCCGCCGCGCGCTGGAGGCCGGGGACGGCTACCGGCCGAAGAACCGTGACCGCCAGGTCAGCCAGGCGCTGCGGGCCTACGCGGCGATGGCCACCTCGGCCGACAAGGGTGCCGTCCGGGACGTCGGCAAGCTCGGCTGAGCCCGGCGAGATCCGGTTGGTACCAGGAGGAGCCGTCCCGCGGTCCGGGACGGCTCCTCCGTCGTCCGTGGCAATCGGGTGATAATCGACGACGTGAGCGAGCAGCCCCCCACCCCCGCCCCCAAGCCCGCCGGCGCCCCCGAGCCGGAGCCGATCCGCTTCTTCGGCACCACCTGGGTCAACCGGGACAACGGCTACTGGCTGCGCCGGGTCGGCGTCTCGGCCGGCGCCCTGGTCGCCACCGCCGCCGCCGCGCTGGTGCTGCGCTTCGGCGTCGAGGGCGTCGCGCTCTCCGACAACGGCGGCTTCCTGAACGGCCTGCTGACCGCCGCGATCGCGGTCTGCTCGATGATGTCCGTCCGGCGCACCTGGAAGGTGCTCACCGAGGGCAGGGACCGGCTGACCGGCTGGATGGCCGAGGACAAGTCGCTCGGCGCCGTCTGGCTGATCGGCGGGGCCGGCAGCCTGGCCGCCTACTTCGCCCGCAGCCTGGTCGAGGCGCCCGGCGAGGGGGTCAGGCGGGCCGCCCACGAGCGGGCCGTCGAGCAGTACGGCAAGCGCCGGGCCGGCCGTAGCGGCCGACCCGGCGCGAAGCGCAGGCGCTGACCGTCACCCGCGGCTGAGCGTCTTGCAGCCGGAACCGCCGTCCAGGTCCTTGCTGTGGTCGTACGGGTCGGTGGTCGGCCCGGTCCGCTCCGGGTGGGGACGGTCGAACTGGGCGAAGGCCGGGTGGAAGAACCCGTCGTAGAGCGTGCAGGAGCTGTTGCCCGCGAAGCTGTCGGACCTGCCGATGTTGATCTTCTTCGGGTTGTTGCGGTACTTGGCCGGGTCGTAGAACCGGAAGTCTGTCTCCCGGCGGACGATGGTGCGGGTGGTCCAGGTGTCGCCCGCGACGTCCGCGGCCGAGGTGACCGTCCAGCTCACCGGCTTCGCCGTGGCGCTGCCGGGTGCCGTGGACGTGCTCGGACGCGGGGCATCGGTCGGCTCCTCCGCCGCGAGCTTCGCGGCCTCCGGGCCGGGGCGCAGCGCGTACACGAAGGTGTAGTCGGTGTGCACCAGGACACCGCCGTCGCCGTCATCGTCCAGCTTCGTCCAGCCCTGGACCTTGACCGTGTCGTCGACCGGGATCGCGTCACGGGCGTCGAAACGGGAGAACCACCAGGTCGGGTTGGTCTCCTGGGAGGGGGTGTCGAGGCTCCGGGCGGGCTTCTCCTGCGCCTTGGTGTCCATCATCGCGAGCGCCGCGTCGGGCCGCCCACCGGCTGTCACCCGGGGGTCGAGGTTCGAGGCCACCAGGAAGTCCTTCACCAGCTTCAACTGGGCGGCGACCTGCTCCTCGTCGAAGGCCCCGACGGCCCGCGCCTGGGGCACCTCGATGCCCGCGGCGCCGGACGGCCAGCCCTCGGCCGGTGAACCCACCCACGGGTGCGCGACGGTGGGCTGCTTCGGATCGACGGACGGCGGAGCCGTCGTCGGCCGGGCCGTCTCCGGGGCGACGGTGGGCGCGGTGGCGTCGGCCTTCGAGGAGCCGTGGCCGGAGACCCAGTTGCCGATCGCGTTGACGTTGAGCGAGGCGAGCAGCCCCGCGACGGTCAGCAGCACCAGCAGCGGGGTGCGCCACCGGCCGCCCCGGCGCTTGGCCGGGCGCGGGTTGCCCCAGGGATCGACCACCTGCAGCTTGGGCCTGCGCCCGAACCGGCGCTTGGGCGCAGCCGGGCCGTCGTTGACCGAGCGGCGGCCGCCCGGGTCGACCGGCGGGGTGTGCTTCCAGCGGGCGGCCAGCATCCGGGTGCGTCCGGACTGCTCCTTGACGGTGGCGGCGCGGACGAACTCCTCGTCCAGGACGAGGTCTGCGAACGGGTCCTTCCCGCCCGCTCCGGACAGGTCGGACCCGCCCGGCTCACCGCCCTCGGAGGGACGCGGTTCCGGATCTTCGGCTATCGGCATCGCGCCAGTATGCCGACGGGGTGTGACGATCCGTTGAGCGGGGGCGCACCTTGTGGTGGACCAGTGTGCGGGGCCGCGGGGTTCACCACTCTTTGTCCGGAAATGGCCCGTCAGCCCTTGCCGCGGGCCTGCTTCACCCCGTGCACCACCCCGGCGATCCCCATCAGGACGGCGGCCGGGATGAGCGACAGGAGGAGCGCGCCGAACAGACCCTCGTCGCCGAGGAACATCTGCGCCACCGTGTTCAGCACGAGCAGCCCGCCGGCCGCCGGGAGCGCCGACTGCCACGGGTGTTCCTGCGCCCACCGCTTCAGCCGCCGGTCGTCGCCGTCCCGGCGCAGCTGGTTGCCGGCCCAGCCGACCAGGAAGAAGAAGAACAGGCCCCAGCCGGCCGGTTCGGCCAGCATGCTCAGCGACCAGTCACCGGAGATCGCCTCGATCCCCAGGGCCGTCGCCCCCACCACCGCACCGACTCCCGCGGCCGTCCGCCACGGGCCCACCGTCGCCGAGGCGACGGCGAGTTGCCGGTTCTCTCGTCGGGACATTCCGTCGTGTGCCATGGCTCCACGGTGCGCCTGGCCGGGCCCGGAGGCCATAGGGGAAACCCCCGAGTTTTCTCCCTAGGGGCAACGGCCTTCCCGGAGCCCGCGGACCACGGACCGGACGGTCCTGACGGGTGCCGCCGCGCGGTGCGAGGATGGCCGCAGTACCTAGGCTAGGAGCGGACCATGGGCAGCAGCGCAGCACCCGGACAGAAGATCGCCTTCCTGGGCACCGGCAAGATCGGGGAGGCCCTGCTCTCCGGTCTGCTGCGGGCCGGCAAGGCCCCGTCGGACGTCCTGGTGACCGCCCGCCGGCCCGAGCGCGCGGCCGAACTCGCCGCCCGCTACGGCGTGGTGGCCGCCTCCAACCCCGAGGCCGCCAAGCTGGCCGACACCCTGATCCTCGCGGTCAAGCCGCAGGACATGGGCACGCTGCTGGAGGAGCTGGCCCCGCACATCAGCCCGGACCGGCTGGTGATCTCGGCGGCGGCCGGCATCCCGACCGCCTGGTTCGAGGAGCGGCTGGCGGCCGGCACCCCGGTGGTCCGGGTGATGCCCAACACGCCGGTGCTGGTGGACGAGGGGATGAGCGTCATCTCCGGCGGCTCGCACGCGCGGGAGGAGCACCTGGCGCGTGCCGAGGAGATCTTCAGCTCGGTCGGCAAGGCGCTGCGGCTGCCGGAGTCCCAGCAGGACGCGGCCACCGCGCTGTCCGGCTCCGGCCCGGCCTACTTCTACTTCCTGGTGGAGGCGATGACGGACGCGGGCATCCTGCTCGGCCTGCCCCGGCAGGTGGCGCACGACCTGATCGTGCAGTCCGCGATCGGCGCCTCGGTGATGCTGCGCGACTCCGGCGAGCACCCGGTGAAGCTGCGCGAGGCCGTCACCTCCCCGGCCGGTACGACCATCGCGGCGATCCGCGAGCTGGAGAACCACGGGGTGCGGGCCGCGCTACTGGGCGCCCTGGAGGCGGCCCGGGACCGCTCCCGGGAGCTGGCCTCCGGCGGGAAATGATCGCGCGCGACCCCTCCCGCAATCGCGGCGCAGCCCCTACGCTCTCGGCCACCGTCGTCCGTACCGGCCAGTAGCGAGGTTCCCGCATGAGTGCCGCGCCGTCCGTGCAGCCCGTCCCGTCCCCGCTGACGCCCGGCCTGCGCGTCGGGCGGGCCGCGCTCGCGGTCAGCTTCCTGCTCCAGGGCACCACCTTCGCGCTGCTGGTCACCTGCATCCCGGAGATCCAGCACCGGTACGGGCTGAGCGACGGGCTGCTGCCCGTCTTCCTGGCCGCGGTGCCGATCCTGGCCGGGGTGGGCTCGATCCTCTCCGAGCAGCTGGTCAAGCGCACCGGCGCCCGGGCCGTGCTGCGGGTCGTCCAGCCGGCGATCTGCCTCAGCCTGGCGGGCGCCGGGCTGGGCGACTCGCTGTGGCAACTCGCCATCGCCCTGGGCGCGTTCGGGCTGCTGGTGGGAGCGCTGGACGCCAGCATGAACATGCTGGGGGTGGGCCTGCAGCACCGCTACGGCCGCTCGATCATGATCGGGTTCCACGCCGCGTTCAGCCTCGGCGGCATCCTCGGCGCGGCGATCGCGGGCCTCGGCTCGCACTACGACCTGGGGCTGCCGGTGCTGTTCGGCACGGCCGGCGCGGTGATCGCCCCGCTCGCGGTGCTGACCGGCACCCTCTTCGCCGGACCGGCCGAACTCGGCGACGCCGTCCGGGAGGCCGCCGAGGCCGCCGCCCGGTCCATCCCGTGGCGCCCGCTGCTGCCGCTGTGCCTGGCGATGGCCTGCGCGTACATCGCGGACGCCTCGGTCTCCAACTACAGCGTCAAGTACCTCACCGACGGCCTGGGCACCCGCGAGGACCTGGCCAAGCTCTCCTACCTCGGCTACATGGTCGCGATGCTGCTCGGCCGAGCCCTGGGCGACCGTGCGGTGCAGCGCTTCGGCGCCGTCGCCGTGGTGCGCGGGGGCGCCGCGCTGGCCGCGCTCGGCTTCGGACTGGCCGCGGTGGCCCCCACGGCCTGGGCCGGAATCGCCTCGTTCACCGTGCTCGGCTTCGGCATCTGCGCGATCATCCCGCAGGTGTTCGCGGCCGGTGGCCGGCTGTTCCCGGCCGACTCGGACGCCGCCGTGGCCCGGCTCAACCTCTTCAACTACGTGGGCTTCCTGGTCGGTTCGCCGCTGGTCGGGGCGATCGCGGACGGTAGCTCGTACCGCTGGGCGCTGCTCGCCCCGATGCTGCTGGTGCTCGCCGTGCTGCCGCTGGCCGAGCGCTTCGCCCCGGCACCGGCGGCGGTACCCGCCGCCACGTGACGGCGCGGACCCGGCAGAGATCCGCAAGGCACCCCCTGAGCCTCCCCGCGGCGAGCCCTGACCGCCGCCTGTCCGCCCCCACCCACTACGGTGGAGGCCATGCCCGAAGCCGAGCGTGACACCCCCTGCGGCCTGCACCTCTTCTGGGACGAGGCCGTCACCGCCTACGACTTCGGCCCCGGCCACCCGATGGATCCGACCCGGCTGGCGCTCACCATGCGCCTGGTCGAGGCCCTCGGGCTGGCCGCCGGGCCCGGGGTGACCGTCCGTTCCGCGCCGGCCGCCGGGGAGTCCACCCTGCAACTGGTGCACACCCGGGAGTACGTCGAGGCGGTCAAGCACGCCGCCGCGCACCCCGAGCAGTCGGACCCCGGACACGGGCTCGGCACCGACGACAACTGGTCCTTCCCGGCCGTCCACTCGGCCTCCGCGCTGATCGCCGGTCAGTCGGTGGCCGCCGCCGAGGCGGTCTGGCGCGGCGAGACCCCGCACGCCGTCAACTTCGCCGGCGGACTGCACCACGCGATGCCCGGCAAGGCCTCCGGCTTCTGCATCTACAACGACCCGGCCCTCGCCATCGCCCGGCTGCTCGAACTCGGCGCCGAGCGGGTCGCCTACGTCGACGTGGACGTCCACCACGGCGACGGCGTCCAGGAGGCCTTCTGGAACGACCCCCGGGTGCTGACCGTCTCGCTGCACGAGCACCCGGCCACCCTCTTCCCGCAGACCGGCTGGCCCACCGAGACCGGCGGCCCGGACGCCCCCGGCTCCGCCGCCAACCTGCCGCTGCCGGCCGGCACCGGCGACGCCGGCTGGCTGCGGGCCTTCCACGCCCTGGTGCCCGAGCTGCTCGAAGCCTTCCGGCCGCAGGTCCTGGTCACCCAGCACGGCGCGGACACCCACCTGGAGGACCCGCTCGCCCACCTCGCCGTCACCGTGGACGCCCAGCGGCTGATCGCCGAGGAGCTGCACGAGTTGGCCCACCGGCACGCCGGCGGCCGCTGGGTGGCCACCGGTGGCGGCGGCTACGCGGTGGTGGACGTCGTCCCGCGCACCTGGACCCACCTGGTCGCCACCGCCGCCGGCCGGCCCGTCGACCCGGCCACCGAGACCCCCGAGGCCTGGCGGGCCGAGGTCTACCGCCGCACCCGCCGCCCCGCCCCGCTGCGGATGACCGACGGCGCGCGCCCGGCCTGGCGCGACTTCGACTCGGGTTACGATCCGGCGGACCGACTCGATCAGGCCATCCTCGCCGGCCGCCGCGCGGTGTTCCCCCACCACGGTCTGCTGGCCTGAATCCGCCACCCCGGCCGCGCGCCCGCCGGGCGGGGCGTACGCCCACTGGTGCGATCCGCCGAGTGACTACGTACTGCAACAGTCCTATCTCTCACCGTACGAGGACTGCATCTACCCTCTTCCCACTGGTACCACCCATAACTACTCTGGGGATACACGTGTGCCGGTGGAGTCACCGGAGGGGAAGCCGGTGCCTTGCACACGGGTTAAGGGTCGGGTGATGGTCATGAGTTCCGTCGAGCGCCCCCTGCAGGAAGTCGTCTTCCTGACCGTGGCCGAGGTCGCCGCGGTCATGCGGGTGTCCAAGATGACGGTGTACCGGTTGGTGCACAGCGGAGAGCTGCCGGCCATCCGGGTCGGACGGTCCTTCCGGGTGCCCCAGCAGGCGGTGCACGAGTACCTCAAGGAGTCGTACGTACGGCTCGAGAGCGCGTAGCCGACAGGCCGGGCGGGGGCGGGTCCGCAGCCGTGGACACGCCCCCGTTCGCCCCGGATTTCCCGGGAGTTTCCCGGCTGCCGGGAGTGCGATTTACAGCCCCGGCCACGCGGACGGTAGGCTAGGCCCTCACGTCAGTCGTATGGACTCCGTCTCTCACGGACGAGAGTCTCAGTGAGCGAGGGTTGTTCCGTGGGCTCTGTCATCAAGAAGCGTCGCAAGCGTATGGCCAAGAAGAAGCACCGCAAGCTTCTCAAGCGCACCCGCGTTCAGCGTCGCAACAAGAAGTAAGCGCCCCCGGCCGCGCCCAGCGCGCCCAGCGCTTCCACCGCCCGCTCAGGCTTCGTGCCTGGGCGGGCGGTGTCGTTTCACGGCCCGGTGGGGCGGCGCGGTACGGTGCACGCAGGCCGCTCGGGTCGAGGGAATGGGGTGCAGCACCGTGGGCGTGGTCGTGCTCGTCACCGGCGTGGCACGCCATCTCGGTGCCCGCTTCGCCGCCGAGGTCCGTAGCCGGCCGGGGGTGGACCGGGTCGTCGGCGTGGACGTGCAGCCGCCGCGGCTGCCGGTCGAGGAGCCGGACGGCCCGGCCGCGCCGTACACCTTCCACCAGCTCGACCTGCGCCGCCCGGCGGTCTCCCGGGTGATCGCCGAGCACCGGGTGGACACCGTGGTGCACCTCAGCGTCAGCGCCACCGGCCTGGGCTCCACCAACCGCTCCGCGGTGAAGGAGTCCAACGTCATCGGCACCATGCAGCTGCTCGGCGCCTGCCAGAAGGCCCCCGGGGTGCGCCGGCTGGTGGTGAAGTCCACCACCGGCGTCTACGGCTCCGCGCCCCGCGACCCGGCGGTGTTCAGCGAACGGATCCAGCCGAAGGACCCGCCCGGCGGCGGCTTCGCCAAGGACGCGGCCGAGGTCGAGGGCTACGTGCGCGGCTTCGCCCGACGCCGCCCGGACGTCGCCGTGACGGTGCTGCGCTTCGCCAACATCGTCGGCCCGGGCGCGGACACCCCGCTCAGCGAGTACTTCGCGCTACCGGTGCTGCCGACCGTGCTCGGCTACGACCCCAGGCTGCAGTTCGTGCACGAGGACGACGCGGTCGCGGTGCTCTGCCGGGCCGTCGACGAGCCCGAGCCGGGCACCGTCAACACCGGCACCTTCAACGTGGCGGGCGAGGGCGTGCTGCTGCTCTCCCAGTGCGCCCGCCGGCTCGGCCGCCCCACCCTGCCGCTGCTGCTGCCCGCGATCAGCTGGATGGCCGTGCTGGCGCGGCAGACCCGGCTGGTGGACGTCTCGCCGGAGCAGCTGCGGCTGCTCACCCACGGCCGGGTGGTGGACACCACCCGGTTGCGGGAGGTGTTCGGCTACCGTCCGGCGTTCAGCACTCCGGAGGCCTTCGCCGACTTCGCCGCCGCCCAGGGCCCCGGCCTGCTGCCGCCCGAGCGGCTGGCCGCCGTCACCGACCGGCTGGCCGCCCTGCTCGACCCGGAAGCCCCGGCCGCCGTACCCGACGCCGTACCGAACCGCCCCCACCGCCCGAGGAGCTGAACCCGCGATGAGTGCCGCCGCCGAGAACGCGCCGGGTGAGGCCAAGGTCATCCCGATCGAGTCCGCCCCCAGCTGGAGTTCGCCCGAGGGCCCCGGCCTGGCCGACCGGCTCGCCGGAGCCGTCGGCGGGGCGCTGTCCGGGCAGCTCGGCCCGGCGGCCACCCGGCTGTTCGGAAAGGGCTGGGAGGGCCGGGCCACCGAGGGACTGGCCTTCCTGCGCCGGCGGATCACCGGCGACTACGAGGTGGACGAGTTCGGCTTCGACCGGGAGCTCACCGAGGAGGTGCTGCTCTCGCTGCTGCGCCCGCTGGCCGAGAAGTACTTCCGGATCGACGTCCAGGGGATCGAGAACATCCCGGCCGAGGGCGGCGCGCTGATCGTCGCCAACCACTCCGGCACCCTCCCGCTGGACGCCCTGATGACCCAGGTGGTCATCCACGACCACCACCCGCACCACCGGCACCTGCGGATGCTCGCCGCAGACCTGGTCTTCGTGCTGCCGGGCGTCAACGAACTGGCCCGCAAGGCCGGCCACACCCTGGCCTGCAACGAGGACGCCCAGGCACTGCTGGAGCGCGGCGAGGTGGTCGGGGTCTGGCCGGAGGGCTTCAAGGGCATCGGCAAGCCGTTCTCCGAGCGCTACAAGCTCCAGCGCTTCGGCCGCGGCGGCTTCGTCTCCTCGGCGCTGCGGGCGAAGGTGCCGATCGTGCCCTGCTCGATCGTCGGGGCGGAGGAGACCTACCCGATGATCGGCAACGTCAAGACGCTGGCCCGGCTGCTCGGCCTGCCGTACGTGCCGATCACGCCGACCTTCCCGTGGCTGGGGCCGCTCGGGATGCTGCCGCTGCCGACCAAGTGGACGATCCGCTTCGGCGAGCCGATCGCCACCGACGGCTACCCGGCGGAGGCGGCGGACGACCCGATGCTGGTCTTCGACCTGGCCGACGAGGTGCGCGAGACCATCCAGCACACCCTGTACCAGCTGCTGGTGCAGCGGCGTTCGGTGTTCTTCTGACCTGATCTGACCTGATCTGACCCGATGCGGCTCGACGTGCGCCGACGTGCGCCGTCGTGCTCCGACGTGACGGTGCCCCGGCGGAGCGCACTCCGCCGGGGCACCGTCACACCGCGTCGCTCAGCTGCCGCCGAGGATCCGCAGCCCGGGCAGCAGGCCCGGGATCAGCGGGGGCACGTCCACCCCCTGCTGGGCGGCCGTCGGCGCGCTGGGCAGGCCGGACGGCTGCTGCGGCACCTGCGGCGGGGCCGCGTCGGCGCTCGGCGAGGGCTTGCCCGCGCCGGAGAGCCCGCCGGTGAGGTCGCCGACCAGCCCGTTGACCGCGTCCGGGGCACCGCTGGGCAGGGCGCCCGGCAGGCCGCCGCCCTTGGCCCCGCTGCCGGCCGTGCTGCCGGTGCCGGGGTCGGCCGGGGCGTGGTCGGTGCCGGGGCGGTTGCCGGCGCTGCCCTGGGACTGCCCGGAGCCGGGTGCGGCGCCGGAGCCGTTCGCGCCGGAGCCGGCTGGGGATCCGCCGGTCGAGGAGGACGAGTCGTCGCCCGCTCCGGTGCCGGCCGGACCACCGCTCTTGGCGGGGGGCTGGGCCAGGCGCAGGGGCGCGACGTCCTCGCTTATGTCGTCGAAGAGCTGGTCCACCAGGTGCGCCTGCTCGGTCAGTTGGACCGGCAGCCGACCCTGCAGCTCGCTCCAGCGGCCGTCCTCGTCGTGGGCGAAGCCGGCCAGCGCGCGCATCGGGTCCAGCGAGCCGTTGCTGCGGTAGACCGAGCGCAGCAGGTCGCGGCCCTTGAGGGCGTCGGCGTGCATGTCGTCCAGCGCCCGGCGGAGCCGGTCGACGGTGGCCGGGCTGAGCCCGGTGGTCGAACCGGTCTGGCCGACCAGGGCGTTGGCCTCGCCGAGCCGGGTGGCGGCGTTGCCGAGCAGCAGCTCGCCGCGTTCCGAGTCGGAGTCCGCGAGGTCCAGTCGGAGCCCTTCGAGGCCGCGCTTCATGCCGTACAGCGTGTCCCCGGGGAGGGCGCTGGAACTCGCGGCGGCGGCCCCGGCCAGGCTGCCGACGGCCAGCCCGGCGACCAGCCCGCCGATCGCGAAGCGGCGGCTCCACCGGCCGCGCGGCGCCGTCCGGATGGCCCGGTGGCGGCGCTGGCGGGGCACCGCGGCGCCCGGCCCGCCCGCGAAGGCCTGCTCGAACGCGGCCATCAGCTGGGCTCGTTGGACTGTCCGGACCTCCTGCTCCAGGGCTGGTCCGGGCAGTGCCCCCAGTGCGTCGGCCAGGCCGACCAGTTCGGCCATCGCGACCGAACCCGCCTCGGCGGAAGCGGCGTTGGCCGATTCGGCGTTGGCCGCGCGGCGTTGCTCCGCCTGGTGGGCCTCCAGCGCCTCGGCGAAGGCCTTCGCCCGCCGGTGCTCCAGCACGTTTGCCGTCACGGGCCACACCTCCCTTCGTCGTTGTCGACACCCCGGCCTGCCGGACGGTTGCCCCGGCGGGCCAAAGCCACTCCATCGGGTGACAGGTCGCAATTCGGCTTGACCGTACGCCTGGTGGGGGCTTGCATGCTGGCCAACGAGCGGTGCGGGCGGTCGGTTACGCACGACTGATCATCGGACCGACCGTTCACCCGGACGTGTCGGTCGGGTACGAGTGGTGACGGGCTCTCGGGCCGTCGCCGGACCAGGGCCCGTCCGGGCCCTATCGCCCCCTTGGTCACCGCCGCCTCACCGCGCGTCGGGCGGGAGGAGCCGGGCCAGGGTGCGGACGGCGCGGTACTGGAGGGTCTTGATCGCGCCCTCGTTCTTGCCCATGATCCGCGCCGTCTCGGCCACCGAGAGCCCCTGCAGGAAGCGCAGCGTCACGCACTCCTGCTGCTGCGGGTTGAGCCGGCGCACGGCCTCCAGCAGGGCGGCGTTGGAGAGCGACTCCAGTACCGACTCCTCCGGGCTGCGCTCGCACTCGTTGGAGTCGAGCATCTCGCCGGTGGTGACCTCCAGCCGGAACCGGCTGGACTTGAAGTGGTCGGCGACCAGGTTGCGGGCGATGGTGACCAGCCAGGCGCCGAAGTCCCGGCCCTGCCAGGTGAAGGTGCCGATCCGGCGCAGCGCGCGCAGGAAGGTCTCGCTGGTGAGGTCCTCGGCGGTGGCCCGGCTGCCGACCCGGTAGTAGATGTAGCGGTAGACGGTGTCCGCGTAGTGGTCGTAGAGCCGGCCGAAGGCCTCGCTCTCGCCCGCCTGGGCCCGCTCGACCAGCTCCATGATCGGGTTGTGCTCGGTCTCGTAGCCGGGGCTCGGCGCGGTGCGGGCGCGGCTGCGGCCGACGCCGGTGCTGCCGGTGCGGCCGCGCGAGCCGGTGCCGGTGGATCCGGCGGCGGTGGTGCGCAGCGCCACGCCGGGGCCGTGCTGGTGGCCGAACGGCACGCCAGCGGGCACGAGTTGGGGCGAGGCGGCGAGCTGGCTGCGGAGCAGGGTGCGCAGCAGGTCCAGGCCGGCGGAGATCTGCCGCTCGGCGGCCGGGCGGCCGCGGAGGCCGGTGCGGGGGCGCAGGGGCGCGGACGACGGGCGGGAGGGTGCAGGCGCGTCGTTCCGGACGGGTGGGTACACGGGACTCCCAGAGGCAGAACTGTGGACGGATCACCTCCGCCTGCGCGGAGAGCACTCCCCATGGCACCCGTTCGAGCGGGATGCATGGGTGACGTGCATCCAGGAGAGAATAACGCTTTGTGCAATGACAGCTACACCGTGTGGTCGAAGTGGTCGTTTGGGATCCATTTGTTGTGCATATTCGGCCGACACTGACCGGGGATGTCATCGTTCATCCGGCTCAACGTGACCGTTCGGGCGCCCAGGGTGACCAATTCGGCGGCACTGCGGGCGGTTTCCCAGCCTTGGGACCCGGCAACCCCCGACTTTCCGGGCCTGGCGAACGATCAGAACCGGTCACCGGGTGGCAGGTTCGTACATCGGGTGCGGACGGCCCTGTGGCAACGGGGAGTTCGCTCGTACGAGGGGCCAGGTCAGACCCATGATTGACGCCCCCTCACCCGTCCGGGGGAGGGGCGGAAACGCTTCGCCGCAGGGGAGTCGGGCCGGTGTCCGGCCGGAGTCGGGCCCGCCTCGGGCGTGGCTCAGCCGTGTCGGCGACGGCGCTGCAGCGCCACCGCCGCCGCCGTCGCACCGGCCGCCACCCCGAGCGCGGCCGCCGCCGGCAGCCCCACCCGGGCCGCCTTGCGCCCGGTCCGGAAGTCGCGCACCCGCCAGCCCTGCGCCCGGGCGTGCCGCCGCAGCGCGCCGTCCGGGTTCACCACGTACGGGTGGCCGACCAGCGAGAGCATCGGGATGTCGTTGGCCGAGTCGCTGTACGCGGCGCAGCGGTCGAGGTCCAGCCGCTCCCGCCGGGCCAGCGCGTGCACCGCGGCGGCCTTGGCCGGGCCGTGCAGCAGGTCGCCGACCAGCCGCCCGGTGTAGTGGCCGTCCCGGGCCTCGGCGACGGTGCCGAGCGCGCCGGTCATGCCGAGTCGGCGGGCGATGATCCGGGCCACCTCCAGCGGGGCGGCGGTCACCAGCCAGACCCGCTGGCCGGCGTCCAGGTGCATCTGGACCAGTGCGCGGGTGCCAGGCCAGATCTTGTCGGCGACGACCTGCTCGAAGACCTCCTCGCAGATCACCTCCAGGTCGGCGGTGCGCTTTCCCGCGACGATGCCGAGGGCGGTGTTGCGGGCGTCCGAGATGTGGTCCGGGTCCTCCGTGCCGTGCAGCCGGAACATGGCCTGCTGCCAGGCGAAGCGGGCGATGTCGCGGCGGGTGAGGAAGCCGTGGCGGTAGAGGCCGACGCCGAGGTAGAAGATCGCCGCGCCGCGCAGGATGGTGTTGTCGCAGTCGAAGAAGGCGGCGGCGCGGGGGTCGTCCCGGTCGGGGGTGTGGTTCCCGGCCGGCGCCTTGGGGGCCTTCCCGGGCTTGCCCGCCGCGGGGGCCCCGGTCGCCGTGCCCACTGCCGCCGTCGCCTCGGGCCCGGGGGCACCCGCCTCGGGGGCGTTCGTCGCGAGGGGGGACAGCGGCTCGGCGCGCAGCGCGGCCTCGGCGGCCGCGGCGGCGGCCTCGCCCGCCAGGGCGCTCCGCTCGGTGGTGGAGCGCCTCGCCTGGGTGAGCCTTCGGAGCACGGCCATGTCATCGAGCATATCCAGCCGGGCGGGGAGTGGCCGTGACGGAGCGGTGCCCGTGCGGTGAACAGCTCCCCGGAGGCGATCGGGCGGGTGGCGCACAATGCTGGGGTGAGCCCACTGCTGCGACGTAAGAGCCCCGAGCCGGCGGACCGTACCGTGACCCTGGTCGGCAAGCCCGGCTGCCACCTGTGCGACGAGGCCCGGGAGGTGATCGTCCGGGTGGCGGCGGAGCTGGGCGCGACCTTCGAGGAGAAGGACATCACCCAGGACGAGGAGCTGTACCGCCGGTACTGGGAGCAGATTCCGGTCACCCTGATCGACGGCCGCCAGCACGACTTCTGGCGGGTCGACGAGAGCCGCCTGCGCAAGGCACTGGGCGTCTGAGGAGCCGTTCGTCCGTGTGCCACGCCCCCGCCGACCGGCGGGGGCGGTTCGCCGAATCGTTGCCAAAGACACTCCGTTTCGGCGTGGGGCGGGGCGCACCGGTCGGCTTACGATCGAACGCGTTTGCGCCCGTGGGGGGCTGAGCACACGAGGAGTGCCGCCATGCTTCCCCGCCCGATCCCCGCGACGTCCGAAGCCCTGCCCGGTGGCCGGGGCTTCGCCGTGGTGGACGTCGAGGCGACCGGCCGCAGCCCGTGGCGGCACCGGGTGGTCGAGGTGGCGGTGGTGCTGCTGAACGAGCGGCTCTGCCCCGAGGGCGAGTTCGCCACCCTGCTGGATCCGCTGGGCCCGGTCGGCCCGACCCATGTGCACCGGATACGCCAGGCGGACGTCGAGGGCGCCCCGCGGTTCCGGGAGATCGCTCCGCGGCTGCTGGAGCTGCTGGCCGGCCGGGTGCTGGTCGGCCATCACGTCAGCTGCGACCACGCCTTCCTGGACCGTGAGTTCGCCCGGATCGGGGTGCCGCTGCCGCCCGTCCCGCTGCTGTGCACGATGCGGCTGGCCCGCGCCCACCTGCCGGAGGTCCGCGGCTACGGCCTGGCGGCCTGCGCGGAGGCGGCCGGTCTGGGCTGGTACCCGGCGCACACCGCGCTGGGCGACGCCCGGGTGACCGCCGAGCTGCTGCGGCACTGCGTGGGCGCCCCGTCCTGTCCACCGGACGACTGGGCCGGCCCGCTGCGCGAGGCCGCCCGGGTGCCGTGGCCGAGGCTGGGCCGGGCCCGCTCCCGTCCGTCCGGAGGCTCCGTCCCGCTGCTGCGCCGGGAGGCGCCGTACGGCCCCTGGCTACCCGGTTCCGCGGCCCCGGAGCTCGTCCTGGCACAGGCCGGTGCTATGTGTTCGACGGCGTGATGCGCATCACTGTGCGGGGACAAATCGGACACCATCTTTGTGCACACGTTCACAAACGCTTAGCCTGGCTGCCAAAGCCCAGCTTCACCCACAGGAGCACCGTGGCAATCGGCCGATCACCACAGAGCAGTTCGCAGACGCCTGACCAGGGCGCCGCGCGCCGACCCTCGCGTGCCCGGGGCATCCCGGAGGCGACCGTCGCCCGGCTCCCCCTCTACCTGCGGGCCCTCACCGCACTCTCCGAGCGCTCGGTGCCGACGGTCTCCTCCGAGGAGCTGGCCGCCGCGGCCGGTGTGAACTCGGCCAAGCTGCGCAAGGACTTCTCCTACCTCGGCTCCTACGGCACCCGCGGCGTCGGCTACGACGTCGAGTACCTCGTCTACCAGATCTCCCGCGAGCTCGGCCTGACCCAGGACTGGCCGGTCGTCATCGTCGGCATCGGGAACCTCGGCCACGCCCTCGCCAACTACGGCGGCTTCGCCTCCCGCGGCTTCCGGGTCGCCGCCCTGTTGGACGCCGACCCGAACGTGGTCGGTTCCACCGCGGCCGGACTCCCGGTGCGCCACATGGACGAGCTGGAGTCGATCGTCGAGAGCCAGCACGTCTCGATCGGTGTGATCACCACCCCGCCCGGTGCCGCCCAGCAGGTTTGCGACCGGCTGGTCGAGGCAGGCGTTACGAGCATCCTGAACTTCGCCCCGACCGTGCTGACCGTCCCGGACGGCGTGGACGTGCGCAAGGTGGACCTCTCCATCGAGCTGCAGATCCTCGCCTTCCACGAGCAGCGCAAGGCCGGGGAGGAGCCCGACCGCACCGAGTCGGTGCTGGACCGCGCCCCCGGCCCGGTCCGAGCGGCCGCGGCCAAGCTGCGCCGGGCGGCCGGCGGCAACGGCAAGAGCCGCGGCGGCGTCGAGCCGACGGCCAAGGACCAGGCGGCCGAGCAGGCCACCAAGGGCAAGACCGCCAAGGGCGGCGAGGGCGAGCTGTCCGCGGTGATGCCGGCATGAACACCGAGAGCTGTGGGGGGCGGGCATGAGTCTTCTCGTCGTCGGACTGAGCCACCGGACGGCACCGGTCGGCGTGCTGGAGCGCGCCGCGCTGACCGGTGAGGTCCCGACCCGGCTGCTGCACGACGCGGCCGCGTCCTCGACCGTCGCCGAAGCCGCCCTGCTCAACACCTGCAACCGGATCGAGCTGTACGCGGACGTGGACAAGTTCCACGCCGGCGTCGCCGAGCTGTCGCTGCTGCTGGCCCACCACAGCGGGGTGGACCTGGAGGAGCTGACCTCCCACCTGTACGTCCATTACGAGGACCGCGCCGTCCACCACCTGTTCTCGGTGGCCTGCGGCCTGGACTCGATGGTGGTCGGCGAGGGCCAGATCCTCGGCCAGCTGCGCGACGCGCTGGCCAAGGCCCAGGACGAGCACACCGCCGGGCGCGGCCTGAACGAGCTGTTCCAGCAGGCCCTGCGGGTCGGCAAGCGGGCGCACAGCGAGACCGGCATCGACAAGGCCGGCCAGTCACTGGTCACCTTCGGCCTGGAGCAGGTCGCCGCGGGCGCCGGCGAGATCGCCGGCAAGCGCGCGCTGGTGGTCGGGGCCGGCTCGATGAGCTCGCTGGCCGCCGCCACCCTGGTCCGCTCCGGCGTCACCGACCTGCTGATCGCCAACCGGACCCCGGCCCGCGCCGAGCGCCTGGTGGAGATCCTCGGCCCGGACGTGGCCCGCACCCTGGACCTCGCCAAGGTGCCGGACGCACTGGCCGACGTCGACCTGGTGATCTCCTGCACCGGCGCGGCCGGCGTGGTGGTCCGGGCCGAGGACGTGGCCGCCGCGGTCGCCGTCCGCACGTCGGACCAGCCGCTGGCCCTGCTCGACCTCGCCATGCCGCGCGACGTCGACCACGCCGTGCACGAGCTCGACGGCGCCCTGCTGGTCGACCTGGAGAGCCTCTCCCACGCGCACGCCGCCAGCCCCGGCGCCGGCGACGTCGACGAGGTCACCCGGATCGTCTCCGACGAGGTGACCGCCTTCGGCGCCGCCCAGCGGGCCGCCCGGATCGCGCCGACCGTGGTCGCGCTGCGGGCGATGGCCTCCGACGTGGTCGCCGCCGAACTGGGCCGGCTGGGCTCCCGGCTGCCCGACCTCGACGAGCGCTCCCGCGCCGAGATCACCCAGACCGTCCGTCGCGTCGTCGACAAGCTGCTGCACGCCCCGACCGTCCGGGTGAAGCAGCTGGCCGCCGAGCCCGGCGGCGCCTCCTACGCGGACGCCCTGCGCGAGCTGTTCGACCTCGACCCGGCGGCCGTGCACGCCGTGTCGGGCACGCCCGTCGGCGGCCGGCCCCAGCCTTCGGGCGGGGGCACCAGATGAACCGTCAGCCATCCCACGAGTACCACCGGGACGATCACCTCATGAATGGTCAACCGCTCACCGAGCAGGCTCCGCCCGCCGCCCTGCGGCTCGGCACCCGGCGCAGCGCGCTCGCCATGGCCCAGTCGGGCATGGTCGCCCGCGAGGTGACCAGGCTCACCGGCCGCCCCGTCGAGCTGGTCGAGATCACCACCTACGGCGACACCTCCCGGGAGGCGCTCGCGCAGATCGGCGGCACCGGCGTGTTCGTCTCCGCGCTGCGGGACGCCCTGCTGGAGGGCCGGATCGACTTCGCCGTGCACTCGCTCAAGGACCTGCCCACCGCCGCGCCCGAGGGTCTGACGCTGGCCGCCGTCCCCGAGCGCGAGGACGCCCGGGACGCCCTGGTCGCGGCCGAGGGCCTGACCCTGGACGAGCTGGTGGAGAAGCTGGCCGGCGCCGGCCGCCCGGCCCGGATCGGCACCGGCTCGCCGCGCCGGATGGCCCAGCTGAACGCCTGGGCCCGTGCCCGCGGGGCGCAGCTGGAGACCGTCGCGATCCGCGGCAACGTGGACACCCGGATCGGCTACGTGGCCGATGGCGAGCTGGACGCCGTGGTGCTGGCCACGGCCGGCCTCAACCGGCTCGGCCGCGGCGCCGAGATCTCGCAGCACCTCGACCCCGAGCTGATGATCCCGGCCCCCGGCCAGGGCGCGCTCGCGATCGAGTGCGCCACCGCCGACGCCGAGCTGACCGTCGCGCTCGCCGCGCTGGACCACGCCCCCACCAGGGTCGCAGTGGCCGCCGAGCGCGCCCTGCTGGCCACCCTGGAGGCCGGTTGCTCGGCTCCGGTGGCCGCACTGGCCACCTGGGGCCGGGAGAACGAACTGCAGCTGGACGGTGTGGTCGGAGACCCCGACGGCGCCGCCCTGCTGAAGATGTCCGCCAACGGTCCGATCGTCCTCGACGAGACCGCCGAGCAGCAGGCGCGGGCCCTCGGCCACGCCCTGGCCGCCCGGCTGCTCGACGGGGGCGCGGCCACCCTGATGGGGGAGCGAGCCCGATGAGCCCCACCGCCGCCACCGACGCCCTGTTCCCGGCCGGCCAGCCCACCGGACGGTGCACCTTCCTGGGGGCGGGCCCGGGGGACCCGGGCCTGCTGACCCTGCGCGCGGTCGAGGTGCTGTCCTCGGCCGACATCCTGGTCGCCGACCCGCTGACCGCCGCGGCCGTGCGCACCCACTGCCCGGTCGGCGTGCAGGTGCACGCCCCGGTCGCCGAGGGCGCCGACTTCGACCTGGCCAAGCTGGTCGCCGAGGCGGTCCGGGCCGGCAAGCACGTGGTCCGCACCGTCGACGGTGACCCGGGCCTGGACGGCTGTGCCGCCGAGGAGATGCTCAGCTGCGCGGGCGACGGGATCCCCTTCGAGGTGATCCCGGGCGTCGCCCAGTCGGTCGGCGTCCCGGCGTACGCGGGCGTCCCGCTGCGCGGCGCGGCCGGCACCGACGTGCGCTTCGTGGACGGCGCCCAGCTGCTGTCCGGCGCCCCGGTCGACCTGGGCGCGCCGGAGACCACCCTGGTGGTGCGCACCACCCTGGGCCAGCTGCCGGCCACCGCCGGTGCGCTGGTCTCCAACGGCCGCAAGCCGGAGTCGGCGCTCAGCGCCACGCTGTCCGGCACCACCACCCGTCAGCGGACCTTCACCTCCACGCTGTCCACCATCGCGGCCGACCTCAAGGCCGCCCGGGTGCTGCCCTCGCCGGTGTCCGCCCCGGTGGACCCGGCGACCTCGGTGATAGCCGTGGTGGGCGAGCAGGTCGCCCACCGGGCCTCGCACTCGTGGTTCGAGACCAAGCCGCTGTTCGGCTGGAACGTCCTTGTGCCGCGCACCAAGGAGCAGGCCCACGGCCTGTCCGAGCAGCTGCGCTCGTACGGCGCGGTGCCGCAGGAGGTGCCGACCATCGCGGTCGAGCCGCCGCGCACCCCGCAGCAGATGGAGCGGGCCATCAAGGGCCTGGTCACCGGCCGGTACGAGTGGATCGCCTTCACCTCGGTGAACGCGGTGCGCGCCGTCCGGGAGAAGTTCGAGGAGTACGGCCTGGACGCCCGGGCGTTCGCCGGGATCAAGGTCGCGGCGGTCGGCGAGACCACCGCGCAGGCCCTGGTGGACTTCGGCGTGAAGCCGGACCTGGTGCCCTCCGGCGAGCAGTCCGCGGCCGGGCTGCTGGAGGACTGGCCGCCGTACGACCCGGTCTTCGACCCGATCGACCGGGTGCTGCTGCCGCGTGCCGACATCGCCACCGAGACCCTGGTGGCCGGCCTGGTCGAGCTGGGCTGGGAGGTCGACGACGTGACGGCGTACCGGACGGTGCGCGCCTCGCCGCCGCCGGCCGAGACCCGCGAGGCGATCAAGGGCGGCGGCTTCGACGCGGTGCTGTTCACCTCGTCCTCGACCGTCCGGAACCTGGTCGGCATCGCCGGCAAGCCGCACAACGTCACGGTCATCGCCTGCATCGGCCCGGCCACCGCCAAGACCGCCGAGGAGCACGGCCTGCGGGTCGACGTGATGGCCCCGGCGCCGTCGGCGGCCGCGCTGGCCCAGGCGCTGGCAGACTTCGGAGCCAAGCGCCGCGACACCGCGACGGCCGCGGGCGAGCCGGTCTACCGGCCCAGCGAGCGCCGTCCGGGGTCCCGCCGCAAGGCTCGCTGAGCCCCCTCAATTAACGTGGTGGGGCCAACTATGGTGCTGGGGGCGGCGGTTCGCCGCCTCCAGCACTGCACAACCGTTCGGAGAGAGAAGCCGTGTCCGCTGAATTCCCGTACGTTCGCCCCCGTCGTCTGCGGCAGAGCCCGGCGATGCGCCGGCTGGTCGCCGAGACCCGACTGCACCCGGCGGAGCTGATCCTGCCCGCCTTCGTCAGCGAGGGCATCGCCGAGCCGAGGCCGATCACCTCGATGCCGGGCGTGCTCCAGCACACCCGGGACAGCCTGCGGAAGGCCGCGGTGGAGGCCGCCGAGGCCGGCGTGGGCGGCATCATGCTGTTCGGCCTGCCCGAGGTGAAGGACGCCGTCGGCTCCGAGGGCACCAACCCGGACGGGATCCTGCAGCAGGCCATCCGCGACGTGGTCGCGGAGGTCGGCGACCGGCTGGTGGTGATGTCGGACCTCTGCCTGGACGAGTTCACCGACCACGGCCACTGCGGCGTGCTGGCCGAGGACGGCAGCGTGGACAACGACGCGACCCTGGCGCGCTACGCCGAGATGGCCGTGGTCCAGGCCGAGGCCGGCGTCCACATGGTCGGCCCGTCGGGGATGATGGACGGCCAGATCGCCGTCATCCGGAGGGCGCTGGACGAGGCCGGGTACCAGGACGTCAGCGTCCTCGCCTACACGGCCAAGTACGCCTCCGCGCTGTACGGCCCGTTCCGCGAGGCCGTCAACTCCTCGCTCAAGGGCGACCGCAAGACCTACCAGCAGGATCCGGCGAACGCCCGCGAGGCGCTGCGCGAGCTGGAGCTGGACCTCGCCGAGGGCGCGGACCTGGTGATGGTCAAGCCGGCCATGCTGTACCTGGACGTCCTGCGGCAGGTCGCCGACGCCTCGCCGGTGCCGGTGGCCGCGTACCAGATCTCCGGCGAGTACTCGATGGTGGAGGCCGCCGCCGCCAACGGCTGGATCGAGCGGGAGCGCACCATCCTGGAGACGCTCACCTCGATCCGCCGGGCCGGTGCCGAGCAGATCCTCACCTACTGGGCGGTCGAGGCCGCCCGGATGCTCAAGCAGCAGTAGGCGGTTACTCGCCCGCTCGCCTCTTGGCGGGTTACGGCGGACGGAAGGCCGGGTCCCCGCCCAGTGCGGGGCCCGGCCTTCCGGTTTCGCTACTTCCAGCCGTTGATGTGGGCGAAGCCGTCGCCGCCGCCGACCAGGTCGGTGGAGGTGGCAGCGCCGCCGACGGCGCCGCCCGCGACGATGTCCTTGGTGTGGGCGACGCCCCACTCCGCCCCGGCCAGGAACGGCTGGTCGGCGGTGGCGACGATGCCGCCGCCGCCCTCCAGGCCGACGTGCGCGAACGCCGGGGTGGCGGCACCCGCGAGCGCCAGCGCGGCGGTGGCGGTCAGGGCGGCCTTGGCCAGCTTGCTCTTCATGGATCTGCCCTCTCTGTGGGAGCGCCCCCGCGGGCGCTCTGCCTCTGACTCGTGATCACTCGGTCAAGCCCGGAGGGCCCGGGGAGACCTTCCTCCCCGGGCCCTCCGTCCGTGCCATGCCCCTTGATCAGCCGATCAGGTGCGAGACACCCGCGTCGCCCGAGGACTGGGTGTTCTGGCCGACGTTGCAGATCTGCTTCGGGGTGCTGTTCAGGACCGGTACCTCGATCGGCACCGCGAGGCCGAGCGCGGCGCCGACGGCGATGTTGTGGATCTCCGGCAGGCAGACGTTCGGGTTGTCCAGGGTGTGGAAGTTCGGGCTGCCGTTGCCGTGGGTGCCGGTCTGGTTGGTGCCGCCGTTGCCCTGGACGGAGGTGGCGGCGCCGTCCGAGTCGGCGATGGCGGAGGCCGAGCCCGCGGACATCGCGAGGGCGGCGGCGGCCAGGCCGGCGGCGGCGAGGGACTTCTTGATCATTTCCGGTTTTCCTCTCGGGGGTGAATCGGGGAGCGATTCGGGGACGGTTCGGGGAGCGGTGCTGGGGAGAGCAGCGCGGGGAGCGGTCAGCCGACCAGGTGGGACACGCCCGCGTCGCCGTGGCTCTGGGTGCCCTGCCCCTGGGTGCAGTACTGCTTGCCGCCGCTGTTGGCGATCGGGACCTCGATCGGGACCGCGATGCCCCCGACCGCGCCCACAGCGATGTTGTGGATCTCGGGGAGGCAGACGTTCGCGTTGTCCAGGAAGTGGAAGTTCGGGCTGTTGTTCCCGACGGTGCCGGTGAAGTTGCTGCCGCCGTTGCCCTGGATGGTGGCGGCGGCGCCGTCCGAGTCGGCGATGGCCGAGGCGGGCGCGGCGGCGGCGGCCAGCGCGGCGACGGCCAGGCCGGCGGCGGCGAAGGACTTCTGGATCATGGGGAGATCCCTCTCTGAAATGCTTTCGGTTTCCGTGCGTAGCAACGCGTAGAACGCTCAGACCCGGTCTGCAGTCACTGACGTCCAGATCAAAGAATGACGGCACGGAAGGTTACGGGGATTTTTGAAAAGAGTCCGGGAGGCGCGTCCGGGGATGGTTTCCGGTGGGATTATTGCGCCGAATCGGTTAACGCCCGCAATCCGAACTCACGGTCATTCGTTGAGCAGATTGCTTTCCGGCTGCGGCCCCGCAGCCCTCCCCGATGGATCTCCAGTCCTGGATCCCCAGGACGTACCCAGTACGGACAGGCAGAACGGTGAAAAGCATGAAGTTCTCCAAGCGGGCCGGCGCGATGCTGCTGGCGGTCGGTGCGGGCGTGCTCGCCTCCCAGGGAGCGGCCTCCGCCGCCCCGGTAGGCCCCGACCAGGTCGGAGCCCTGGAGGACAAGCTGTCCACCCAGCAGGTCCCGGCGGACGTGCCGCTGACCCCGCTGGGCAGCCACGTCACGGCCGGCATCCCGACCTCGCTGGTGATGCCGCCGGTGGCCGGCCGGACCACCGACAACGGGCTGGTGCCGGACCATCTGGTGCCCCAGCTGGCCACCGGCAAGGTCGGCCCGAGCGCCAAGGCCCAGCTGCCGCTCCCGCTGGTCGACCAGGGCGCCGACCTCGGCGAGGTGCTGCTGGAGGCCCCGGCCGCGCCGCTGCAGGCCAAGACCCCCGGCCTGGACGTGGGCAAGCCGTTGGCGCTGGTGCAGGACGGCAGCGGCCAGCTCGCGGACGGCCGGCTCCGGGTGGACGAGGTGGACCCGCGCCTGGTGCCCGCGGCCGTGCAGACCGTCCCCGGGGCCACCGCGAGCCTCGGCGGCGACCAGAGCCGGCTCTCCGCCACCGACGCGGTGAACGACCTGGCCGACACCACCACCGCGATGGCCACCGGCGTCCTGCAGCAGACGAACGCGACCGACGCGGCCACCGGGACGGCCACCAGCCTGGTGCAGCAGAGCGGCCTGGCGGGCCTGGCCGGCCAGGCCCAGCTCTGAGCCCACCCCGGACGCGGGGGGGGGCCCCGCCACACCGCGCCCCGCCGGGGGGGGGGGGGGGGGGGCGGGCGCGCCCCCCCCCCCCCCCCCCCCCCCCCCGGCCCCCCGCCGCCCCCCCCCCCCCCCCCCCCCGGGGGGGGGGGGGGGCCCCCCCCGCGTCCGAACGCTCAGCCCGGCAGGACGCCGGACAGCCCGCTGACCAGCGGGAGGTCCTTGACGCCGCCGCCCGCGCTCAGCGGTCCGGTCAGCGTGCCGGTGCCCACCGGCGCCAGGCCCTGGTCCGGCTGGACGGTCGCGCCGTTGTTGAGCACGTCGGCCGAGGAGTTGGCCCACGGGTCCAGACGCAGGCTCTTGATCGGTGCAACGCCGTAACCGAGCCCGGCCGTCGTCCCGTTCAGCGCCTGCCCGACGTCGGTCTTCGCGAGCGAGGCCGGGCCCGCCGCAGGCTGCCGGCTCGGGGTGGCGGCCTGCGCCGAACCGGCGCCGAGCAGCACCACCGCGCCCACGGCGGCGGCCAGTCCGGCCCCGCCCTTCTTCGAAACCATGCGGATCACCCTTCGGTGGAGTGGGGCCCGGCCGGACCGAACCCGAGAGGCGGGCCCTGAGGTTCCGGACGTCCTGTCCGGGGATGCCGAACTGCCCCCCGGCCGACTGGTCGGGGGGCAGGACGGCCGAACGCGTGCCGATCGGGGATCAGCAGTCGTCCGCGGGCTTCGGGTGCATGTCCACGTTGGCGCAGCTGTTGCCGAAGGCCGGGTTCAGCAGGCCAGCGGCGGAGAGGGTGTTGCCGCACAGGTTGAGCGGGATGTGGATCGGCACCTGGATCTGGTTGCCGGAGACGACACCGGGGGAGCCGGCGGCCACGCCCTCGGCGCCCGCGCTCGCGGCGGCGGAGCCCGCCGCGCCCAGCACCAGGCCGACAGCGGCGGCGGAGAGGACAGCGGCCTTCTTCACGTTCTGCATGGGGGTTGATCTCCTCGATCACACATGGGTGGAGCGTGCCGCGCTCCGGCACTGCGGAGCGTTGGCACGGGCTCGGTGAGTCGGCGGTCGCCGGAGCGGCGACCGCCGGGTCAGCCGAGGTTGGCGCACTTGTTGCCGAAGGCCGGGTTCAGCAGGCCGGCGGCGGAGAGGGTGTTGCCGCACAGGTTGATCGGGATGTGCACCGGGATCTGGATCTGGTTGCCGGAGAGCACGCCGGGAGAGCCGGCGGCCACGCCCTGGGCGCCCGAGCTGGCGAACGCGCCACCGGCGGCGCCGAGCACCAGGCCGGTGGCGGCCAGCGACAGGGCGGTGGCCCTCTTGAAGTTGCGCATGATTTTCCTCCGAGTTTCTGCCCGACGGAACGGAAATGTCGGGAGCCGGGCGAGTAGGAATGCTGGCCCGATGGCTTCAGGGATTGCCGTGATTGTCACTCCGACGGCGCACACCGGCGTGTTCCGCCCATGGCTCGGGCGTCGACGCAGCCGCCGCGTTCTTCCAGCGCCAGGCGAACAATTCCCGCACGGCCGGGAAGGGTTCGGGCAAAGGCGCGACGAGGAATTCCCGGTCAGGCGTTCAGCGGTGTCGCCGAACGCCGGGTTCGGGGGGCCCGCCATGCGACCGACTTGCCGGTGGCCTCGGTGCCGACGAGGCCGTGGGCGAGCTGTGCATGGGCGGTACTCGATTCATGAGTAGGACCGGATGGATCGTCTTCCGCCAGGCAGAACGAGGTGGCGCGCGGGGGGAAACGGTCCGGCCCGTCGATCACCCGAATGCCGGTCAGCGGCCCCATTGCTCCGGACGGGTGACAGTGCGTGCGCCGTCGCAACCGGGCCGGACGGGTCTCGTTCTAGATGTCGCACTCCCCGTGCATCTCTGTTGAACAGTCAGGAGGCTCGCATGAGCATCAAGAAGACCGCCGCCGTCGGCGCGGCCGTGGTGGGCATCGTGGCCGCCGGCGCCGGCACCGCCATGGCCAGCTCCGGCGCCGAGGGTGTCGCCGCCGGCTCTCCCGGTGTCATCTCGGGCAACCAGATCCAGGTGCCGGTGCACATTCCGGTCAACCTGTGCGGCAACACCGTCGACGCCGCTGGCCTGTTGAACCCGGCGTTCGGCAACCACTGCGCCAACGTGGGCTGAATCCACACCCGGTTCGGCCGGTAGGAGCCGCCGCTCCGCGCTTCCCTCCTGGGGCGCGGAGCGGCGGCTTTTCCGCGCCCCGGGCGGCGGGTGCGGCGTCAGTTCCCGGTGTTGTCACGAGCCTTGTTGCACTACTTGTCAGTACCTAGGATGTGAGACCTGCTCACCTTTTCGGCACCTCTCTTGCTCCGCGCCGCCCGGCACCCCCGGCCGGACGGTCTCCCCACCCCCGCAAGGAGTCGCGTGTGATCAGGTTCCGCACGTCCGCGGCGCGACGAGCGCGAACGGGTTCGTCCCGGTCCGCCGCGCTGTTCGCCACCGGCGTCCTCGTCGCGGCCCTCGGTCTGGCCGGCGCCCCCGCCGCCCTCGCCGACAACGCCCCCGCTCCGGCCCCGGGCGCCACCCGCCCGGCCGCGATCGTCGCCCTCGGCGACAGCGCCATCTCCGGGGAGGGCGCCGGCACCGACACCGGCGACGGCTACTTCCCGGAGACCGACACCCCCACCAACTACTGCCATCGGCACCCCAAGTCGGAGATCTTCGTCACCGACATCCCCGGGGTCACCCCGATCGACCTCGCCTGCTCCGGCGCCCAGACCGGCGACCTGGTCAGCGACCCCGCGCTCGCCAAGATCACCGGTGGTGGCAGCGGCGACTTCGGCGAGCCCAAACAGGACGTCAAGCTCGCCGACACGGCGGCCAAGTACGACGTCAAGATGGTCGTCGTCACGATCGGCGCCAACGACGACTTCGACTTCAGCGGCATCATGATGCACTGCCTCGCGCAGTACTTCCCGATCCCCAAGGACCAGGGCTGCCGGGACACCATCGGCAGCGACGAGATCCGCCGGCGGGCCCAACTGGTCCAGCCCAAGGTCGTCGCCGCGCTGCAGAACATCCGGCAGACCATGCGCAAGGCGGGCTACGCCGACTCCTCGTACCAACTGGTCTACCAGTCGTACTTCAACCCGATCACCCCGGACATCCGGCGCAACGACTACCTCGGCAAGATCGCCGACGGCTGCCCGGCCTTCCCCGAGGACCTCGCCTGGGGCCACGACTGGGTGGTCCCGACGTTCAGCGACGCGCTCCGCGGCGCGGCCGAACAGGTGCCCGGCGTGCGGTACTTGGACCAGCGGCGGGTCGCCTTCGGGCACGAGGTGTGCGCGGAGTGGACGACCTCGCCGTACGAGTACTCCAACGGGGACGTCATCAACCTCTCCGAGTGGGCGCGCAACGGCTGCGACTCGCAGATCGGCATCCCCGGACTGTGCATGAACATGGTCCGCCAGTCGTACCACCTGCGGGTGGCCGGCTACCGCGGTGAGGGCGTCTGCCTCGGCCAGTTCTTCGCCAAGCCCGACCAGACCGAGGCGTACTGCACGCTCAACCAGCAGAACACCACCTCGATCCAGCCGCTCACCCCCGGCAAGCCCTTCGGCGACGCCCCCGAGGACGGCTCCTGGTACCAGCTCACCAACGCGGCCACCGGCAACGCGCTCGACCTCTCCGGCGGCGGCACCTACGGCGACTCCACCAACGGCCGGGCCGCCATCAGCTACCCGGCGAGCGGCGCACTGAACCAGTCCTTCGTCCTGGAGGCCAAGTCCGGCGGCAGCTACGAGCTGGACTTCAGCGGCAACCGCGACATGTGCCTGGACGCCAACGCGGCCGCCACCGCTCCCGGCACCCGGATCCAGCAGTGGGGCTGCAACGGCGGCGCCAACCAGCACTGGGTGTTCAAGCCGGCCGGCAACGGCAGCTACAAGATCGCCGACTCGGCGGACCCGACCAAGGTCCTGGCCGCCGGCACCACCCTCGACGCCAACGGCAACCCCTACGTCGAACTCGCCACCGACACCGGCGCCCCCGCCCAGCTCTGGCAACTCACCAAGCTCGGCATCCTCTACGTCCACGGCTGACGTGGCTCAGGCCGTCGCCGCCCCCAACCGGGCGGCGACGGCCGCGCTCGTCGGGGGCGGCGTCTCGACCGGCAGCAGCGCCGGATCCCGCTCCCGCCGGATCCGGTCGGGTGATCGTGTCGGCGGTGTGGAGCGCCCGGATCTGATGCTTCGGCGGCTGGAGCGGCATGGCCGCATCGTCGCGGGCGCCGCAGTCCGCCCGCTACGGGTTTTCCGGGCCAGGCGGGGGAGGGTGGGCCGGGGAGGGCCGTGCCGTAGGCTCACGGGAAATCGTTGCGCCAGAGCCGCGCGCACCATGAGCGGGGCGGGGAGTACCCACAGCAGATGAGCACGGCATCGAGTACCGAGTCGTCCAGCACCGAGCCGTCCAGCACCGAGCCGGTGGCGGAGGCGGAGCGCCCCGAGGATCGGGCGTCCCGTGCGCCCGGGCGGTTCGGGGCACTGGTGGACCGCTTCGCGCCCGCGCTCGGCGCGTACGCGGTGGTCAAGGCGATCGGCCTGACCGTCTTCCTGGTGCTGCTGGAGCACACCGGCGACTACCTGAACAAGCAGGTCGGCCGCGGCGGCGGCGCCCACGCCTGGGACGTGCTGGGCACCTGGGACGGCATCTGGTACCAGCGGATCGCCGAGAACGGGTACGACCCGCAGCTGATCCCGCTGCACGGCTTCCCACTGGCCACCTACTACGAGAACTCCTCCGCCTTCTTCCCGCTCTACCCCTGGCTGATGCGGCTGGTCGGCGCGGTGACCGGGCTCGGCCCGTACGGCTCCGGGATCGTGGTCTCGGTGCTGGCCTCGCTGGTGGCCGCGGCCGGGATCTTCGCGATCGCCGAGCGGCTCGGCGGCTTCCGGGCGGGTGTGATCGCCGCGGTGATCTGGGGCCTGTTCCCGGGCTCGGGCGTGGAGTGGGCGGTCTACTCGGACTCGCTGTTCGTCGCGCTGTCCGCCTGGGCCTGCTACTGCGTGATGACCCGCCGCTGGCTCGCCGCGGGCCTGCTGGCCCTGGTCGCGGGACTCAACCGGCCGACCGCCGCCGCGCTGATCGCCGCGGTCTCGATCGCCGCGCTGGTCGCGCTGGTCCGCCGCACCGACGGGGTGGCCCGCCCGCTGACCGCGATGCTGATCACCCCGTGGGGCCTGCTCGGCTACGTCGCCTGGGTCGGCTGGCGGATGGGCGACTGGGGCGGCTACTTCAAGCTCCAGCGCGGCGCCTGGAACCGCTACTTCGACTTCGGCGCCTCCACCCTGCGCACGATCATGGACGTGATCACCGGCCACTGGGACTTCTGGCAGTCCAACCCCGTCCCGGACCTGATCGCCATCGCGCTGCTGATCGCCCTGCCCGGCCTGCTGGTGCTGCTCTGGCGGGTCCGCCCGCCACTGGTGCTGTGGGTGTACACCGCGCTGACCATCTTCACCGCGCTGAGCAGCAACCAGATCTTCGGCAACATCTCGCGCTACCTGCTGCCGGCCTTCCCGCTGTTCATCGGCCTGGCGGTGGCGCTGCGCCGGGTGCGGACCTCCTCGCTGGTCGGGATGTTCGCGATGCCGGTGATCGCGGCGGGCTGGTACGCGGGCTATGCGCTGTTCGAGTTGGGTATCCCGTAACCCGGCGTTGGTTGGCTACGGGATCATCCGGCAGCAGACGGGCCGTTGCTAACCTCGGACGCATGACGACGACCCCACCCGTGCGCCAGATCCGCGACATCTCCGGCCTGCTGGACCACGCGAGCCACGTGCTGGCGACCCGGATGGCGGCCGCCTTCACCGAGCTCGGGATCACCCCCCGTGCGTACTGCGTGCTGTTCCACGCGCAGGAGGCCGAGCGCACCCAGATCCAGCTGGCCGAGCTGGCGGACCTGGACAAGACCACCATGGTGGTCACCGTCGACGAGCTGGAGAAGGCGGGCCTGGCCGAGCGCCGCCCGTCCGCCACCGACCGCCGGGCCCGGATCATCTCGGTCACCGAGGCGGGCGGGCGTGCCGTCGAGCAGGGCACCGCGATCGCCGACCGGGTCCACCGCGAGCTGCTGGAGTCGCTGCCGCGGCCAGAGCAGGAGGTCTTCGTCTCCGCCCTGACCCACCTGGTGGACGGGCACCTGGCGGAGCCGGTCGAGAGCGAACGGACCGTCCGCCGCGCCCGTCGTTCCCGTGGCTGAAACCCCTCAGCATCTCCTCCCGAGGTAGATAGTCCCGAACAAAACAATCTGATAGCGTCCTTCCCGGCACTCGACGAACCGGGAGACCCGCCATGACCACGCACGCCCCGGCCGCGCCCGACACGGCGCCCGCGGCCCCCGCCCGCCCCCGCGCACTGGCCCTCGCGGTGCTCTGCGCCAGCATGCTGATGATCGTCCTGGACGGTTCGATCGTCACCGTGGCACTGCCCGCCATCCAGGACGACCTGCACTTCTCGCCCGCCGACCTCACCTGGACGGTCAACGCCTATCTGATCGCCTTCGGCGGACTGCTCCTGCTGGCCGGCCGGCTCGGCGACCTGATCGGCCGCAAGCGCGTCTTCGTCGCCGGACTCGCCCTCTTCACCGCCGCCTCGCTGCTCTGCGCCGTCGCCACCGGGCAGGGGATGCTGATCGCCGCCCGCTTCCTCCAGGGCGTCGGCGGCGCGATGGCCTCGGCGGTCAGCCTCGGCATGGTCGTCACGCTCTTCCCCGAGCCGGGCGAGCGCGGCCGCGCGATCGGCGCGTTCAGCTTCGTCGGCGCGGCCGGCGCCTCGATCGGACAGGTCCTCGGCGGAGTGCTCACCCAGGCCCTCAGCTGGCACTGGATCTTCCTGATCAACCTGCCGCTCGGCCTCGCCGCCGTCCTGCTGGCCGCCCGGGTGCTGGCGCCCGACCGCGGCCCGGGCCTGGGGGCCGGCGCCGACGCCCTGGGCGCCGCGCTGATCACCGCCGCCCTGATGCTCGGCATCTACACCATCGTCGGCACCGGCGCCCACGGCTGGACCTCCGCCCGCACCCTCGGCCTCGGCGGGCTCTCGCTCGCCCTGCTGGCCGCCTTCCTGCTCCGTCAGGCCCGGGCCGCCCAACCCCTGCTGCCACTGCGGATGTTCCGCTCCCGCAGCGTCTCCGGCGCCAACGCCGTGCAACTCCTGACCATCTCCGGGATGTTCGGCTTCCAGATCCTGGTCGCCCTCTACCTGCAGCAGGTCCTCGGCTACGGCGCCGCCGCCACCGGTCTCGCGATGCTCCCCGCGGCGGTCGCCATCGGCGCGGTGTCCCTGCTGCTCTCCGCCCGGTTGGGCGCCCGGTTCGGCGAGCGCGCGGTGCTGCTCGCGGGCCTCGCGATGCTGGTCGTCGCGCTCGGCCTGCTGGCCCGGCTGCCGGCCGACGCCGACTACCCCGTCCACCTGCTGCCGACCATGCTGCTGATCGGCGGCGGCGGGCTGGTGCTCTCCGCGCTCGCGGTGCTCGGCATGTCCGGCGCCGGCCCGGAGGACGCGGGCACCGCCTCCGGCCTGTTCAACACCACCCAGCAGGTCGGCGGCGCGCTCGGCGTCGCGGTGCTCACCACCCTCGCCGACGGCCGTGCCGGGGCCCTCGCCGCCGCCGGGCACCCCGCGGCCGAGGCGCTCACCGGCGGCTTCCGGCTCGCCTTCACGGTGGCCGCCGGGCTGCTCGCGGTGGCGCTGGTCCTGGCGGCGGTGGTACTCCGGCCGACCGTCAACTACGGGAGTCCGCAGGGAGATCGACGTCAGCCGGAGCAGTAGTGGTGGCGGTGGTGGGTGTAGTCGCCGTCGTCCCCCGCGCTGACGACCTGGAGCGCGAGAACGAGCACCAGGACCGGCAACAGGGCTGCCAGCGCGGCGTGCAGGCAGCCCACCGGCACCACCGACCGCCGCCGGAAGGCGGCCGCGACGATCCAGACGGCCCAGCCGACGGCGACGGCGCCCAGCGCCACGCCGGTCCAGTCGAGCGGGAGGATGTACCCGGGGGCGCCGTCACTGTCGTGGCACTTGCTCAGCATGCGCTGGACGTCCCGGACTTCGCCGGCCGACCACCAGGTGCACGCCAGCCCGACGCCCATGAGCAGCAGCGGGTAGACGGCTTCGAACCGGCCGCGGGAGGGAGCTCCCGCGGCCGGTGCTGCGTAAGTCATGAAGTTTTCCCCCGGTTTGTGCCTCTGTTACGGCCAGACGAGGCAGTACAGCTGGTGCCCGGCCTCGTGCAGCCGGTTCGCGAAGTCCTGCCATTCGTGCAGCATCGTATAGATCACGAAGGCGTCGCGCGGACCGCGGCGGTCGGGGACGGTGGACCAGATGAAGGCGGCGGCGCCGAGTTCCGTCTCGTCCGCCTTGCGCAGCGGTTCGACCACGTTGTGGGGGAGTTGGACGACGGCGTAGTCGGGGTGCAGCACGACGAGTTCCAGCGGCGGCACCTGGTGCAGCGGGACGCCCTGGATGCCGGTGAGGACCATGGCGCTCATGGTCTCGGGTTTGATCTTGGTGGAGAGGTGGCCGGTGGGGGAGCCGCTGGTCTCCATCAGGTCGCCGAGCCGCCCCAGTGCGCCGAGCTCGCCGGCGTCCAGGCCGAGCCCGCCCGGACCGAGGGCGGTGGGGACTCTGGCGGCGGTCGCGCGGTCCGGTGCGCCGAAGTACTTGTAGGTCACCCCCACGCGTCCCTCACCCCGCCTCTCGCCGCCGCGACGACCACGACCCGTACCCGCTCCCGTACCCCCGCGTGCGGTTTCGGCGGGCCTGCGGGAGCCACCCGCCGCCTCGTCGAAGCCGTCCTGCGCCTCGGACACTCGGACCATCCTCACCGGAATTCGCCGGAATCGACAGACCCCCGCACGTCCGGCGCGCACCGGACGTGCTCCTTACCCGTCATGCGCCGCCGTACCCACCCGCGGTAGGCGGCAGTCCTCTCCACACCCCTGCACACAACCGGAGCGCTCGTCGCGCTCTGTGCACACAGTCTGACTGGTCCGTGCTCCGGAACAGCCAGCGGCCCCGCCCGTACACGACCGCCACGGACAACCGTCATGGACAACCGTACAGACAACGCTGCCCGGATCATCGTTCCAGATGATCGGGCCGGACATGCAGAGCTCAAGGACACGATTTGAGACCATGTCTCACGTGAGCTACCCCTACGAAGCCCCCCAGTCCCAGTCGCTGTTCGATCGCGCCTCCGTGGTCACGCCCGGCGGCGTCAACTCCCCGGTGCGCGCCTTCCGCGCGGTCGGCGGCACGCCGCGCTTCATGGTGTCCGGCACCGGCCCCTACCTCACCGACGCCGACGGCCGCGAGTACGTCGACCTGGTGTGCTCGTGGGGTCCGATGATCCTCGGCCACGCGAACCCCGCCGTGATCGACGCCGTCCAGCGGGCCGTCGCCCTCGGCACCTCCTTCGGCACGCCCGGCCAGGGCGAGGTCGAGCTCGCCGAGGAGATCGTCGCCCGGGTCGCCCCGGTCGAGCAGGTCCGCCTGGTCTCCTCCGGCACCGAGGCCACCATGTCCGCGATCCGGCTCGCCCGCGGCTTCACCGGCCGGGCGAAGGTGGTCAAGTTCGCCGGCTGCTACCACGGTCACGTGGACGCGCTGCTGGCCGCCGCCGGTTCCGGCGTGGCCACCTTCGGTCTGCCGGACACCCCGGGCGTCACCGGCGCCCAGGCCGGCGACACCATCGTGCTGCCGTACAACGACCTGGCCGCGGTCGAGCAGGCCTTCGCCGCCCACCCGGGCGAGATCGCCTGCGTGATCACCGAGGCCTCGCCCGGCAACATGGGCGTCGTGCCGCCGCTGCCCGGCTTCAACGCGGGCCTGGCCCGGCTCTGCCGTGACAACGGCGCGCTGTTCGTCTCCGACGAGGTGATGACCGGCTTCCGCGTCTCCAAGGCCGGCTGGTACGGCCTGGAGGCGGCGAACGAGGGCTGGGCGCCGGACCTGCTGACCTTCGGCAAGGTCATGGGCGGCGGCTTCCCGGCCGCGGCCTTCGGCGGCCGCGCCGACGTGATGGCCCACCTGGCCCCGGCCGGCCCGGTCTACCAGGCGGGCACCCTGTCCGGGAACCCGGTCGCCACCGCGGCCGGCCTGGCCCAGCTGCGCGGATGCACCGACGAGGTGTACGCGACGGTGGACCGGGTTTCCGCCGAGATCTCCGGCCTGGTCTCCGAGGCGCTCACCAAGGAGGGCGTGACGCACCGGCTGCAGACCGCCGGGAACATGTTCTCGGTGTTCTTCACCGAGGCCGCGGTCACCAACTACGACGAGGCCAGGACCCAGGAGGCGTACCGTTTCACCGCCTTCTTCCACGCGATGCTGGCCGAGGGCGTCTACCTGCCGCCGTCCGCCTTCGAGTCCTGGTTCGTCTCGGCGACCCACGACGAGCGGGCGATCGAGCGGATCGCCGCCGCCCTGCCGGTCGCGGCCCGCGCCGCTGCCGCCGCGACGGCCTGAGTCCCCCTCCAGACCACAGGAGCAGTTGAGAAGTGAGCGCCAAAGAGATCACCGTCGTCCACGTGATGCGCCACGGTGAGGTGCACAACCCGGAGGGCGTCCTGTACGGGCGCCTGCCCGACTACCACCTGTCCGAGCTGGGCCGGCAGATGGCCGACCGGGTCGCCGAGGACCTGGCCGACCGGGACATCACCCACGTGGTGGCCTCCCCGCTGGAGCGGGCCCAGGAGACCGCCGCGCCGATCGCCAAGGCGCACGGCCTGGACGTCGCGGCGGACGAGCGGCTGATCGAGGCGGAGAACGTCTTCGAGGGCAAGACCTTCGGCGTCGGCGACGGCTCGCTGCGCAACCCGGGCTACTGGAAGTACCTCACCAACCCGTTCAAGCCGTCCTGGGGCGAGCCGTACCTCGACCAGGTGGTGCGGATGATGGGCGCGCTCGGCGCGGCCCGGGACGCCGCCCGCGGGCACGAGGCGGTCTGCGTCAGCCACCAGCTGCCGATCTGGATCGTCCGCTCCTTCGTCGAGCGCCGCCGGCTCTGGCACGACCCGCGCAACCGGCAGTGCTCGCTGGCCTCGCTGACCAGCTTCACCTTCGAGGGCGACCGGATCGTCTCGGTCGGCTACCGCGAGCCGGCCCGCGACCTGCTGCCCGCGCACCTGGTGGGCAAGGGCCGCAAGGGCGACAAGCCGGTGGGCAAGAGCTTCGGCGCCTGACGCCCGTAAGCGGTGCGTAAGTATGACTTCGGGTCACCTGGCGAGCGCCGGGTGGCCCGAAGTCTTTGCAGGTCAGAGTGGGTGCGACGCGCAAGGGAGGACCCCCCCGAACCCGCCCGGAACTCCATGCGAAACTTTTCACATGTCTGCCATGACGCGCCCTCGTCCCCGTGTCGCCGCAGCCGCCGCCACAGTCGCCGCCGCTGCGCTCGTCCTCACCGGCTGTTCCTCCTCGGGCTCGTCGAGCAGCGGCGAAGGCCAGGTCGGCTTCGTCACCGTCAAGGGGACCAACCTGTCGAAGGCGGACATCGGCGAGCGCGGGGACGCCCCGGACATCTCCGGGGAGACCCTGGAGGGCAACCAGGTCAAGCTCTCGGACTACCGGGGCAAGGTCGTGGTGCTGAACGTGTGGGGCTCCTGGTGCGGGCCGTGCCGGGCCGAGGCGAAGAACCTCCAGGCCGTCGCGGACGAGTACAAGGACAAGGGCGTCCAGTTCCTGGGCATCAACACCAGGGACACCGACAAGACCAACGCCGTCCGCTTCGAGCAGGAGCAGGGCGTCGCCTTCCCGAGCATCTTCGACCCGGCGGGCACCCAGCTGCTCAAGTTCCCCAGGGGCAGCCTCAACCCGCAGTCCATCCCGACCACCCTGATCGTCGACCGCGACGGCAAGCTCGCCGCCCGCGCCGTCGGCGGGACGACCCAGGAGGCGCTGGAGTCGATCGTCCAGCCGGTGGTCGCGGAGCAGCAGCGGTGAGTGGGCCACTGCAGGCCGGCCTCCCGCTGGCCGACACCTTCACCACCGTGCAGAGCGGTGCGCTGCTGGCCGCGGCCCCGATCGCGCTCGCGGCCGGACTGGTGTCGTTCTTCTCGCCCTGCGTGCTGCCGCTGGTGCCCGGCTACCTGTCGTACGTGACCGGCTTCTCCGCCGCCGACCTCGCCGACGCCCGCGGTGCCAAGCGCGGCCGGATGCTGCTCGGGGCGACGCTGTTCATCCTCGGCTTCACCGTCGTCTTCGTCTCCGGCGGGGCGCTGTTCGGCCAGTTCGGCAACACCCTGCAGGAACACAAGCGGGTCATCTCGATCGTGCTCGGCTCGCTCACCGTGGTGATGGGCCTGGCCTTCATGGGCCTCGTCCCCGGCCTGAGCATGCGCGAGGTGCGCTCGCACCGCCGCCCGGCCGTCGGCCTGCTCGGCGCGCCGCTGCTGGGCATGGTGTTCGGCGTCGGCTGGACGCCCTGCATCGGCCCGACCCTGGCCGCCGTCCAGACCCTGTCCCTGAACCAGGCGGACGCGGCGCGCGGGGCCCTGCTGATGACCTTCTACTGCCTGGGCCTCGGCGTACCGTTCATCGTGGCCGCGCTGGCGTTCCGCCGGGCGCTGGGTGCCTTCGGGTGGGTCAAGCGGCACTACCCGCTCGTCATGCGGATCGGCGGCGGCATGCTCGTCGCGGTCGGTCTGCTGCTCGTCACCGGGATCTGGGATTCCTGGATGAGCGAACTGCAGTCCTGGACCGCCGACTCCCAGATCGGAATCTGACCGTGAGCAAGACCACGACCGATACCGAGCTGCCCCCGGCACCGGACGACGACACCGCCGCCGAGCGGCTCAGCACCGCGCCGGTCGAGTCCGAGGGGCCGACCGGCATAGGGGTGCTCGGCTGGGTGCGCTGGATGTGGCGCCAGCTGACCTCGATGCGGGTCGCCCTGATCCTGCTGTTCCTGCTGTCGCTGGCCGCCATCCCGGGCTCGTTGATCCCGCAGAACGGCCAGAACCAGTTCAAGGTGCAGACCTGGAAGGCGCAGCACACCGCGGTCGCGCCGATCTACGAGAAGCTCCAGCTGTTCGACGTCTACAGCTCGGTCTGGTTCTCCGCGATCTACATCCTGCTGTTCGTCTCGCTGGCCGGCTGCATCGTCCCGCGCACCTGGCAGTTCGTCGGCGTGCTGCGCTCCCAGCCGCCGTCCGCGCCCCGCAACCTGACCCGGATGCCGGTGTACGCGGCCTGGCGCACCGGGGCGGACCCGGAGCAGGTGAACGCCGCCGCCCACCGGCTGCTGCGCAAGCGCGGCTTCCGCGCCAACCTGTCCGGCGGCTCGGTGGCCGCCGAGAAGGGCTACCTGCGCGAGGTCGGCAACCTGCTGTTCCACCTGTCGCTGTTCGCGCTGCTCGGCGGCTTCGCCTGGGCCAGCCTGGCCTCCGGCACCGGCGGCAAGCTGATGGTCGAGGGTCAGGGCTACTCCAACACCATCACCCAGCTCGACGACTTCACCGGCACCCGGTTCTACGGCAACCAGGACCTCGACCCCTTCTACCTGAAGCTCGACGACTTCACGTCCAAGTTCCAGAACACCGGCGACCAGATGGGCGCCGCCCGGCAGTTCACCGCGAACGTCGAGTACTACCAGGGCAGCGACGAGTCGAAGCTGAAGAAGGGCACGATCGAGGTCAACCACCCGCTGGAGATCGGCGGCAGCAAGGTCTACCTGATCGGCCACGGCTACGCCCCGGTCCTCACCGTGCGCAACGGCAAGGGCGACGTGGTCTACCACGACGTCGTGCCGTTCCTGCCGCAGGACGCCAACCTGACCTCGACCGGCGTGGTGAAGGTCTCCGACTACGGCGTGGGCCCGGACGGCAACAAGACCCAGCTGGGCTTCTCCGGCTTCTTCCTGCCGACCGCCCCGCTGAGCTTCGCGGGCACCGGCCCGATCTCGCTGTTCCCCGGTGACGCCGCCCCCGAGCTGGTGCTGAACGCCTTCTCCGGCGACCTCGGCACCGACTCCGGCCTGCCGCAGAACATCTACCAGCTGAACACCTCCAGGCTCACCCAGATGAAGCAGGACGACCAGCCGGCCAAGGCGCTGCTCAAGCCCGGCCAGGCCTGGGAACTGCCGAACGGCTACGGCAGCGTCACCTTCGAGGGCTACAAGCAGTGGGCGAGCTTCAACGTCTCGCACCGCCCCGGCAACGCGATCGCGCTGACCGGCGCCGTCCTGGCGATCCTCGGCCTGATCGGCTCGCTGTTCATCCAGCGCCGCCGGATCTGGGTGCGGGCGGTGGCCCTGCCGGGCGGCGGCACCCAGGTGGAGCTGGCCGGCCTGGCCCGCAGCGAGTCGGCGAAGATCGCCGAGGAGCTGGCCGAACTCGCGGTGGACCTCCAGGACGACGCCCCGGCGTCGGAGGAGGACGAAGCCGCGGAAGCCGAAGCCGAGGTAGAAGCCGAGGCCGAGGCCTCAGACCCCGCAGTCCCTGCCGACCAGAACTCCAAGGAGTAGACGGTGCATCTCGCCTCGGGAGTCGACCCACAGATGGCCGACCTCTCCAACAAGCTGATCTATTCGGCGATGGCGGTCTACACGATCGCCATGTTCGCCCACATGTTCGAGTGGACGTTCGGCAGCAAGGGCGCGGTCGCCGTCCGCTCCAAGGAGCAGTCGGGCAACCTGGCCGAGACCCTCGCCGCCGCGGAGCCCAAGGCCGCCAAGAAGGTCACCGTCACCGTGGCCGGGGCGAAGGGCGGCACCACCACGCTCACCCGCACCGTCCTGGCGGGCGAGGGCGCGACGGTGGTCACCGGCGGGCGCGGCGACGACGACGTGGACGGCCCGGGCGCGGCCGGCACCAGTGAGAAGGCCGACCTGGCCGGCCGCATCGCGATCTCGCTCACCGTCCTGGCGCTGCTGCTGCACGGCGGCGGCATCGTCGCCCGAGGCCTCTCGGTGTCCCGCTGGCCGTGGGGCAACATGTACGAGTTCTCGTGCGCCTTCGCCTTCGCGATGACGGCCGCGTACGTGGTCCTGCTGGCCGCGCGGAAGAACGTCCGCTGGCTCGGCCTGCCGGTCACCGTCGCCGTGCTGCTGACGCTCGGCATCGCGACCCAGGTGCTGTACACCGACTCCGAGCAGCTCGTCCCCGCGCTGCACTCGTACTGGCTGGCGATCCATGTCTCCACCGCGATCTTCTGCGGCGGCGCCTTCTACGCGGCGTTCATCGCCACCCTGCTGTACATCGGCAAGGACTCCTTCGACAAGCGGATGGCGGCCGGCCTGACCACCGGCCCGCTGGGCACCTCGCCGTCGATCTGGCGCCGGCTGCCCGCCGCGTCCACCTTCGACAAGCTGTCCTACCGGATCAACGCCCTGGTCTTCCCGCTGTGGACGTTCACCATCATCGCGGGCGCGATCTGGGCCGAGGCCGCCTGGGGCAAGTACTGGGAGTGGGACCCGAAGGAGACCTGGTCGTTCATCACCTGGGTCGCCTACGCCTGCTACCTGCACGCCCGCGCGACGGCCGGCTGGAAGGGCCGCAAGGCCGCGTACCTGGCGCTGGCGGCCTTCGGCTGCTGGCTCTTCAACTACTACGGCGTGAACATCTTCGTCACCGGCAAGCACTCGTACGCGGGGATCTGACCGGGGCGGCGCACCGACCGGCCCGGCTTTCCGCAGGAAGTAGCCGGGCCGAGGTGCGACAGGGGTAGTTCGTGCCGGCCGTCCGTGCCGGTACGGGGAGGAACGAGGAGGAAATCGCGCAATGGAGTGCGACGAGGTCATGCTGACCGTCCGAATCACCGCCGCCGAGCAACTGCTGCTCCGACGGCTCGCCCAGGGACACCGGAGCGACGTGTCCGAAGTGGTGGCCGACGCTCTGCTGGACATCATCCCCACGCTCAGCGCACCGGGGGACGCCTACCGGCTGCTGAGCGCCCTCGCGATGCCTGCGCCGTGCGCGCTGACCGTCTGGCTGCCGACCGCTCTGGCCGACCTGCTGGTGCCCGGCGCGGCCCGGATCGCCCAGATCACCGACGTCCGGATCGAGTCGGCCAGCGCGGCCCTGGGTGCGGCGCTGCGGCTCTGGCTGGCCCAGGACCCGGTCCGGCTGGCGGCCAACCTCAGCGTGATGCACGCCGGGCGGCCGGCCACCCTGGTGGCCGCCTGACGGGGCACCGGCCCGCCTGACGGGCTCAGCTGGCCAGCGGCAGCAGGCCGGGAACGGCGGGGCGGCCGTCGAAGGCGTCCCGCCGGACCGGCACCCGTGGACCGTCGACCGGCTCGGTGAGCAGCCGGCACTCGGCCGCCGTCCGCCCGTCCTGGAGCAACCGGACCAGGACGGGGGTGCGGCGGCCGTCCGACGACTGCTCGCGGACGGCCCGTACGAAGCAGGGCCGGTCCAGTTCGATGTAGCGGTCGAAGGAGGTCACCAGCTCGACCGGCACCACCGGCTCGGGGTGGTGCAGCCGCTGGGCGGCCTGCCGGGCGGCCTCCAGGACCAGCATCCCGGGCACGTGGTCCAGCTCGTGGTCGAACAGCACCGGGTGCCCGGCGTCGGCGCGCAGCAGCCAGGTGTCCGGCCGCAGGGTCGGGCTGAGCACCACGTCCGCGGGCTGCGCCCGGCCGACGAGTTCGGGCGCGGCGGGCTCCGGCGGCAGCAGCGGCGTGACGACGCCCCGGCCGGGGCCGCGCAGCCGCTCGTACGAGGCGGGGGTGACCACCCGCAGCTGGCCGGAGCCGTGGCCGATCCGCCGGCCGTCCCGGGTGATCTCGGCGTGCACCCGCAGCGAGGCGAGCCGGCCGTGCCGCATCCGGACGTCCTGGCAGCCGACGGTGAGCATCAGCGAGGCCGGTCCGGCGGTGACGGCGAGGCCCGGCAGGCCCGCCTCGCCGAGCGCGTAGCCGAGGTCCTCCATGACGAAGTGGTGGTCGCGCGGCACCCCGAAGCCGGCGTGGCCGACCAGCAGCCCGGCCTGCCGGACGGTCTCGGCCATCAGCACCGGGTCGTGGTAGCGGTCCCCGGGGAGCCGGTAGAAGCCGTGCAGCCGGGGCCACTGGGCGCCGAGCAGGAAGTCGTACGGGCCGGTGGCCTGCCAGCCGGTGAGGAAGACCTCGGAGACGGAGGCGCGGTGCACCAGGTGCCGGGAGACGGTCCGGTCGTGGAAGTCGTAGCCGGAACCGGGGCCCGCGCTCGGGTGTACGCCGGAGCCGGGGTGGGCGTACGGGCCGTGAACGTCCGGTTCTACGATCAATGGCATGACTGGCCCCAGCTCCAGGGTCTCGGTCGAGCGGCCGCTACGGACGCCCCACAGCAAAACATACATACCACCCGGTTTGTCTTCTGCGACTGGGGGTGACCCCGTTGCAGTGCCCGGGCTGACCACGCTACCCGGCCCCTGGTCTGCGGTGATGCCTGAAACGGGGAGGGCAGACCTTGGGCGGGGGGCGGTCCCCGCTGGACGGCGGGGGCGACACAGGCGCTAGATTAGATACCAACCATGCGGTTTCGGCGAGTGCCGTCCGCATGCGAGGCGCCGCCACCGACCGAGGGGCGCGCCGACAGCAGCCGGGTGGGGCGGGGAGCGCGACCGGCGGAGTCCGGAGGGGTCAGTGGTCAAGCAGGAACGCGCGGGGCGGACCAGGCAGGCCGTGCTGCTCGCGGCCGCGGACACCTTCGCGCAGGCCGGATTCGAGGCCGCCAGCCTGGTCGACATCAGTCGCCGGGCCGGGGTGAGCAAGGGCGCCCTCTACTTCCACTTCGTCTCCAAGCAGGCCCTGGCCGACGGAGTGCGGGCCGCCGCCGGGCGGGAGATCGGCTCGGCCGCGCTGCGCGCCCTGCGCGCCGAGGGCCGGGCCGTCCAGGGGCTGATCGACTTCTCGTACGAGCTGGCCCGGCTGCTGCGCGAGGACGTGGTGGTGCGGGCCGGCGTCCGGCTCGGCCGCCGGGGACCGCGACCGGACGACTGCGCCGCCGGACCGGACGCCACCTGGCGCAGCCTCACCGCCGTCGTCCACCGCCTGCTGGACCGCGCCGAGCGGGCCGGCGAGCTGCGCCCGGGGGCGGACCGGCGCGCCTGCGCCGAGCTGCTCACCGCGGTGGTGGCGGGCCAGGTGCTGCTGGCCGCCGACCGGTTCGGGCGCCCGGCGCCGGAGGCCGTACGGCGGCTCTGGGCGGCCGTGCTGCCGGCTCTGGTGGGGCCGGAGGGCTGCGCGGGCTACCGGGTCTGAGCGGTCAGCCGCGGTCGCCGCGGTGGGCCGCGGTGGGCCGCGGTGGGCGACGCTCAGCCGCGCTCGGCGACGCTCAGCCGGGCGAGCGCGTGCGGCTGGACCAGCCCCGGCAGCAGCAGCGTCCACAGGTCGGCCATCCGCTGGATCAGGTCCTGCCGGTCGGCCAGCACCTGGGAGCTCAGCTGGATCCCGGTCACCGCGCCGGTGATCACCCCGGAAGCGGCCACCAGGTCGATCCCCGGGTGGAGGTCCCCGGCCTCCCGGGCGCGCTCCAGCAGCTCGCGGACCAGGTCCATCCAGCCCTGGTAGGCGGCGATCTGCGGCTGGGTGAAGCTGCCGTGCTCGATGGTCAGCCGGATGCTGCCGCGCACCAGCGGGTCCTCCTGGAGCGCGCGGGCGAACGCGTACCCGAGGTCGATCAGGGTCTGCACCGGGCTGTCCGAGGACGGCACCCAGGAGGCGATCCAGGCGCCCTGGCCCTCGATCACGGCGAGCGCCAGCTCCTCCTTGGAGTGGAAGTGGAAGTACAGCGCGCCCTTGGTGACGCCGGCCCGGTCCAGGATCTCGGACATCGTGGCGGCGGCGTAGCCCCGCTCGTCGAACACCTCGGCCGCCGCGAGGAGTACCGCCTGGCGGGTCGCCAGCGCGCGGGCCTGCCTGGCCATCGCAGCCTCCCTGGAAAGTTCTGTACCTCGGCAGCGGCCGATCCTATGGGGGCCGACGGGGCAGACGGGCGCGAACCGTCCGGTAGGTATCCTACCGAGCCGCTCCGGGCCCGATCGGACGGGTACGAACAAGTGCGCGCACGCCCCGGTCCGGCCCGAGGGTGCGGCCCGAACCGCCCGAACGGCCCGACGGCCGGCCACCCGGATGGGGTGACCGGCCGTCGGGTGAGGCCCGGAACCGTCAGGCGGCCTGCTGCCAGCTGACCGGCGAGTAGTAGGCCGGGCGGCGCTCAAGCCGCTGCCAGCGGGCGATCGGCTCGACCTGCGCGGCGGCCGCGGCCTGCTGGGCGACGGCCGCGCGGGCCGCCAGAACGGCGGTGAGGGCGGCGAGTTCCTCGTCGGAGAGGTTGCCGCGGACGATGCGGACGAGGGGTTCGGCGGAAGCGGTCATGTCCTGGTTTCTCCCCCGGTTGCTGTTGCTGTTGCTGTTGCTGTGGTGTGTGGTGGCGCTCGGCGCGGCCCGCTGCTGCGAACAGCGCTGCTACATCGGCGGGTTGCCGTGCTTGCGGCTGGGCAGGTCGGCGTGCTTGGTGCGGAGCATGGCCAGCGCGGAGGCGATCACCTGGCGCGTCTCGGCCGGGTCGATGACGTCGTCCACGAGGCCGCGCTCGGCCGCGTAGTACGGGTGCATCAGCTCGCTCTTGTATTCCTTGATCTTCTGGGCGCGCATGGCGTCCGGGTCCTCGGCGCCGTTGATCTCGCGGCGGAAGATGACGTTGGCGGCGCCCTCGGCACCCATCACCGCGATCTCGTTGGTCGGCCAGGCGTAGGACAGGTCCGCGCCGATGGAGCGGGAGTCCATCACGATGTAGGCGCCGCCGTAGGCCTTGCGCAGGATCAGCGAGATGCGCGGCACGGTGGCGTTGCAGTACGCGTACAGCAGCTTGGCGCCGTGCCGGATGATGCCACCGTGCTCCTGGTCGACACCGGGCAGGAAGCCGGGGACGTCCAGCAGGGTGACCAGCGGGACGTTGAAAGCGTCGCACATCTGGACGAAGCGTGCGGCCTTCTCGCTGGCGTTGATGTCCAGCACGCCGGCCAGCGACTGCGGCTGGTTGGCGATGATTCCGGTGACGTGGCCGTCGACCCGGGCCAGCACGCACAGCACGTTGGTCGCCCAGCGCTCGTGGACCTCCAGGTACTCGCCGTGGTCGACGATCTCCTCGATCACCTTGCGCATGTCGTACGGGCGGTTGCCGTCGGCGGGCACCAGGTCCAGCAGGCTGTCGTTGCGGCGCTCGACCGGGTCCTCGCTGACCACGGACGGCGGCATCTCGCGGTTGTTCTGCGGCAGCAGCGACAGGAGGTAGCGGACCTCCTCGATGCAGGACTGCTCGTCGTCGTAGACGAAGTGCGACACGCCCGAGACGCCGGCGTGCACGTCGGCGCCGCCCAGGCCGTTCTGGCTGATCTTCTCGCCGGTCACCGCCTGGACCACGTCCGGGCCGGTGATGAACATCTGCGAGGTCTCGCGGACCATGAAGACGAAGTCGGTCAGCGCGGGGGAGTACGCGGCGCCGCCGGCGCACGGGCCGAGCATCACCGAGATCTGCGGGATGACGCCGGAGGCCTTGGTGTTGCGCTGGAAGATGCCGCCGTAACCGGCCAGGGCGGTGACGCCCTCCTGGATGCGGGCGCCGGCGCCGTCGTTCAGCGAGACCAGCGGGGCACCGGCCGCGATGGCCATGTCCATGATCTTGTGGATCTTCTGCGCGTGGGCCTCGCCCAGGGCGCCGCCGAAGATCCGGAAGTCGTGCGCGTAGGTGAACACGGTGCGCCCGTGCACGGTGCCCCAGCCGACGATCACGCCGTCGGTGTGCGGCTTCTTGGCCTCCAGGCCGAAGCCCTGGGCGCGGTGCCGGCGCAGCGGCTCGACCTCGCGGAAGGAGCCCTCGTCCAGCAGCAGCTCGATGCGCTCGCGAGCGGTCAGCTTGCCCTTCGCGTGCTGGGCCTCCGTGGCCTTCTCGCTCGGGCCGCGACGCACCTTCTCGCGGAGCTCGTGGAGCTCGGCGACCCGCCCCTTGGCGTCGACCGGGACCTCGGGGACCTCGCCGCCGACCGGCGCCTCATGCACAACCGTCATCTCGAACCACTCCAAGGGTGAGGGAACTGTCCGACAGCCAACGTCTGCTGTGCCCCCAGCTGCGAATCAACTTCTTCACTTATGACTGTACGAGGGGCCGTGCGCTGGTTTCGGCGTCGATTCCGTACAAGGTCGAGTTCGTTTAGCTGTCAGGCCTGCACAGAAGAGGTCGGGTCGAAGGCGTTGCGCTCGGTGTCCGTTCGAATGCTGAGGGTTGTCGGGCGGATGATGGTCCGATGATCTGAACATGAAGAAAAGCGCAGGTCAGGGCTGTCTCACAGCACTGTAGGACGGCCGTCTAGGGTACGGCTAAAGCGTCACTCAATCGCGAGGCCGGGAACGGGCCGATTCGTGTCAGAGGGTCCCCAGTCGTAGGGAAGCGCCAAAAACGCCGCAGCCCACCCGCGGCTGCCCGGGTGGGCTGTCCGGGGGACCGGCCGAGCCGCTCCGATCAGCTCTTTCGTCCGTCCTCGGGCTCGTCCCCGCCGCGCAGATCCCGCTCCCGGCGGCGCAGATCGGCCTCCCACTGCTTGAGCATGTCCTCGTGATCCTTGTCGTTCCCCTTCAACGACCCGTTTCCGAGGGACGCGAGGAACTCCGGATCGTCGTCCGGCGCCAGCGGACGCCCGCCCCGCGTGCCGCCGCCGTACCCAGGCTGCCCGTCGGCGGCCGACCGCCCGTCCGGCGCGCCGGTCGGCAGGAAGCCGCGCCGCTTGCCGGCCACCAGCCAGGCGATCGGGCCCAGTGGCGGGAAGAGCAGCACGATGATCAGCCAGATCGGCTTCGGCAGGTGCTTCACCTCGCCCTCGGGCGTCACCAGGCAGTCGATGAACGCCCACACCCACAGCGCGAGCGGAAGGACGATGGTCAGAAGAATCCTCAGCACGGCTGCGATCTCCCCCCGGCGGTAGCGGCGGGCGCCTTCCCGGGCCCTTGACGCAAGCCAGGTTATCTGGTGGCGGATACTGACAGGCATGGCATACGACGATCTCCGCTCGTTTCTCCGGGCCCTCGACCGCGAGGGCGACCTCAAGCGCATCAAGGCGGAGGTGGACCCCCACCTGGAGATCGGCGAGATCGTCGATCGCGTGCAGAAGGCCAAGGGCCCGGCGCTGTTGTTCGAGAACGTCAAGGGCTCGTCGATGCCGCTCGCGATGAACGTCTTCGGCACCGAACGGCGCCTCGCCAAGTCGCTCGGCCTCAAGGGCCCGGAGGACATCTCCGAGAAGATCGCCGGCCTGCTCAAGCCCGAACTGCCGCAGGGCTTCACCGGCTTCCGGGACGCCTTCGGCAAGCTCGCCTCGATGGCGCACGTCCCGCCGCGGCACGTGAAGCCCGGCGACGCCCCGGTCCAGGAGGTCGTGCTCACCGGCGACGACGTCAACCTGGACGAGCTGCCCGCCCTCTTCACCTGGCCGCTGGACGGCGGCTCCTTCTTCAACCTGGGCCTGACCCACACCAAGGACCCGGACACCGGCATCCGCAACCTCGGCCTCTACCGGCTCCAGCGGCACGACCGGCGCACCATCGGGATGCACTGGCAGATCCACAAGGACAGCCGCAACCACTACGCGGTCGCGGCGAAGCGCGGCGAGCGCCTCCCGGTCGCGATCGCCTTCGGCTGCCCGCCGGCCGTCACCTACGCGGCCACCGCGCCGCTGCCCGGCGACATCGACGAGTACCTGTTCGCCGGCTTCATCGCGGGCGAGCGGGTGCGGATGGTCGACTGCAAGACCGTCCCGCTGCAGGTCCCGGCCGACGCCGAGGTGGTCCTGGAGGGCTGGCTGGAGCCCGGCGAGATGCTCCCCGAGGGCCCGTTCGGCGACCACACCGGCTTCTACACCCCGCAGGAGCCCTTCCCGGCGCTGACGATCGACTGCGTGACGATGCGCCGCCGTCCGATCCTGCAGTCCATCGTGGTCGGCCGCCCGCCGACGGAGGACGGCCCGCTGGGCAAGTTCACCGAGCGGTTCTTCCTGCCGCTGCTGAAGATCATCATCCCGGACATCGTCGACTACGACCTGCCCGAGGCCGGCGGCTTCCACAACTGCGTGATCGTCTCGATCGACAAGAAGTACCCCAAGCACGCCCAGAAGACGATGCACGCGATCTGGGGCGCCCACATGATGTCGCTCACCAAGCTGATCATCGTGGTGGACTCCGACTGCGACGTCCACGACTACCAGGAAGTCGCCTGGCGGGCGTTCGGGAACGTCGACTACAGCCGCGACCTCACCGTGGTCGAAGGCCCGGTCGACCACCTCGACCACGCCTCCTACCAGCAGTTCTGGGGCGGCAAGGCGGGCATCGACGCGACCCGCAAGCTCCCCGAGGAGGGCTACACCCGGGACGGCGGCTGGCCGGAGATGGTGTCCTCGGACCCGGCCACCGCCGCACTGGTCTCGCGTCGCTGGAAGGAATACGGACTGTGAGCACGGCCGCTGTCGAAACCCCGGGGCGCACGAAGGCGTTCCTGCGCCTGGTGATGATCGAGCACTCGGTCTTCGCCCTGCCCTTCGCCTACATCGCCGCGCTGACCGCCATGTTCCTGGCCGACAGGCGGGTGCACTGGGGCGAGCTGTTCATCGTCACCGTCTGCATGGTCGGCCTGCGCACCTTCGCGATGGCCGCCAACCGGATCATCGACCGCGAGCTCGACGCCCGGAACCCGCGCACGGCCGGGCGTGAACTCGTCACCGGCGCCGTGTCGTTGAAGACCGCGTACGTCGGGTCGGCGGTCGCCCTGGTGGTGTTCCTCGGCGCCGCGGCGATGCTCAACCCGCTGTGCCTGGCCCTCGCCCCGGTGGCCGTGGTGCCGATGGTGGTCTACCCGTACGGCAAGCGGTTCACCGACTTCCCGCAGGCCATCCTGGGCCTGGCCCAGGCCATGGGCCCGGTGGGCGCCTGGCTCGCGGTGACCGGCAGCTGGTCCTGGGAGGCCGTGGTGCTGGGCGTCGCGGTCGGCGTCTGGATCGGCGGCTTCGACCTGATCTACGCCTGCCAGGACGTCGAGTCCGACCGGGAGAACGGCGTCGGCTCCCCGCCGGCCCGCTTCGGCGTCCCGGCCGCGATCCGGGGCGCCCGGGTCTGCCACGTCCTCACCACCCTGCTGCTCGGCTGGTTCGCGGTCCTCACCCACGCCGGCCCGGCGTTCTGGACCGGCCTGCTGGTCGTCGCCGGCGCCTTCGTCTACGAGCACACCATCGTCCGGCCCCACGACCTGTCCAAGCTCAACCGGGCCTTCTTCCAGACCAACAGCTTCGTCGGCATCTCCCTGTTCTTCTTCGCCCTGGTCGACCTGGTCATCCGCGGCCTCGGCATCTGAGACCGCGGCATCTGAGGCCGCGGCGCCCGCCGGAAACCGGCGGCGCCGCGCCTCCGGGAGTCAGGGTGGTCGCTACTCCTTGATGTAGGCCTCGTACTGGGCCGGTGTGAGCAGCTCCTTCAGCTCCTCGGTGTCGGTGAGCGTCAGCTCGATCATCCAACCGCCGCCGTACGGATCGTCGTTGACCTGCTCGGGTTCGTCGTTCAGGTCCTCGTTCACCTTGGTGACCGTTCCGGACAACGGGACGTAGAGCTCGCTCACCGACTTGACCGACTCCACCGAGCCGAACGCCCGGCCGAGGTCGAACTTGTCCTTCTCCTTGGGGAGTTCGACGAAGACGATGTCGCCGAGCTGCTTCTGCGCGTAGTCGGTGATGCCCACGCGGGCGGTCTTGCCCTGCACCAGGACCCACTCGTGGTCCTTGGTGTACCTGAGGTCGGTGGGGACGGCGGACATGGCTTCCTCTTTCGTTCGGGCGGTGCGCCGGTTACGGGGAGGAGCCTGCTACACATCCCCGCCCCCGACCGTGAACTCACTCGAACGAGTGAAGGCCGCGCGTCAGTTGTGCAGGAAGGACTCCAGCGAGGACGCCAGTGCGACCGGCGCCTCGTACATCGGGTAGTGCCCGGTGCCGCCGAGCTCCTCCAGCTCCGCGTTGGGGTAGTGCTCCAGCCAGGTGCCCCGCATGACGTCGGCGGTCAGGGCCAGGTCGTGCTCCCCGACGATCACCTTGACCGGTACGGGGTTCCCGCTGGTCCGGCGCTCCAGGTCGGCCGTCGTCCAGTCCCGGACGTAGCCGTCGAAGGCCGCGGCGTTCGACAGCCGCAGCGACTGGTCGACCATCCGGTCCAGCCAGACCCGGCCGGCCCGCTGGCCGGTGACCAGGTCGAGGATCGCGTACCGCTTCTCCCGGTCCTCGGCGGCGCCGTAGAACAGCGCCTCGCCGGCCTCGTCCAGCGGGTACGCCCCGGCCGGCACCGGCGCCAGGCCGACCAGCTTGCGCACCCGCAGCGGCGCCTCGGCGAGGACCTGCTGGGCCGCCTTGCCGCCCATCGAGTGGCCGACCAGCGAGAAACGGTCCCAGCCGAGCTGGTCGGCGAGGGCGAGCGCGTCGGCGGCGATCTCGGCGAGGGTGTACGCGCCGGTGACGTCCTTGCGCTCGCCGTAGCCGCGGTAGTCGAGGAAGGCGTAGCTGAAGGACCTGCCGTCGAGGTAGTCGAGGAAGGGGCCCCAGCCCGCGCTGGTGCCGAACCAGTCGTGCAGGACGAGGACGTGGTGGTCGCCGGTGCCGGTCACGCGGTGAGGGATCGTCATGCCGGTGGTCGTTCCCCGGAAGGCACCCGTCCGAACGGCCGGTCCGCGGAGCGCTGTCCGCCGGATCAGGCGGACGGCCGCCGGGCGAAGGCCGGGGCGTGTTCCGGGCGCGGTCCGAAGGCGATGAGGCGGGAGAGGGCCAGCCGGACCGCGGGCACCCGGCGGGAGACCGTGGCGAACCCGGTGGGCGGGCCGGAGCGGCGGCCGGAGAGCACCGGGGCGAACATGACGCCGTGCAGGATCCGCTGGAGCCGCTGCATGACCACGGTGGGCCACCAGCGGCGCTGCTGCACCCGGGCCAGGGCGGCGACGGTCGGGCGGCCGCGCCGGAGCGGTTCGGCGAGCAGGGTGGCGGCGGCGACGGCGTCCTGGATGGCGAGGTTGATGCCGACCCCGCCGGCCGGGGACATCGCGTGGGCGGCGTCGCCGATCAGCAGCAGCCCGTCGACGTACCAGCGGTCCAGCCGGTTGAGCCTGACGTCGAGCAGGTGGACGTCGTCCATGCTCGCCAACTGGTCGACCCGGTCGGCGTACTGCGGCATGATCCGGGCGATCCGGGCGCGGAAGCGCTCGATGCCCTCGGCGCGCAGCCGGGCGTCGGAGCCCTTGGGCTTGAAGTAGGCGATCTGGAAGAAGTCGTCGCGGGTGAGGCTGAGCGCCATCTCGCCGTCCCCGAAGCCGGGGGTGAGGTTGGGCGGTGCGGCCTGCTCGTGGGCGTGCCGGGGGAGCCGGAACCACCAGACGTCGAAGGGCACCGGGTACTCCTCGGGTGTGAGGCCGGCCTCCCGGCGCAGGGTGGAGTGCCGGCCGTCGGCGGCGACGGTGAGGTCGGCGCGGATCTCGCCCTCCTCGCCGTCCCGGGTGCGGTAGCGGACGCCGACCACCCGGCCGCCCTCCCGCAGCAGCCCGGTCGCCTCGGTGTTCATCCGCACGGTGAAGGTGGGCTCCTTCCTCGCCTCCCCGACCAGGAAGTCGAGCAGGTCCCACTGCGGCATCATCGCGATGTAGTTGTACGGGGCGGGCAGCTTGTCGAAGGCGCTCAGCGCGACGGTGCCGACGCCGGGCACCGGCACCATCAGGTTGCCGAGCCGGCTCTGCGGCAGTTCGGCGAACTTCCGGCCGAGGCCGAGTTCGTCCATCAGCCGCACGGTGGAGGCGTGGACGGTGTCGCCGCGGAAGTCGCGCAGGAAGTCCCCGTGCTTCTCCAGCACGGTCACCTCGACGCCCGCGCGGGCCAGCATCAGGCCCAGCATCATTCCGGCCGGTCCGCCCCCGGAGACGACGACGCTCATGGCTTTCTCCCCTCGGTCCCCTTGCCGTTCCTGTTTGGAACTCGCATATAGAGAATCTCTGGAACCGTCTCAGGTGTCAAGTAGTACGATGTTTCACATGGAGGACCTGGTGGCGGCCGCCCTCACTGCGGCGAAGGAACGGGGACAGGACGTCGCGGACGTCCCGCTGACGGCGATCGCGACGGCGGCCGGCATCTCGCGCAGTACGCTGCTGCGGCGGCTCGGCGGCTCCCGGGCGGCGCTGGACGAGGCGGTCCGGGAGACGGGCGTCGACCCGGGTGGACGCCCGCCGGTGCGGGAGCGCGCGATCGAGGCGGCGGCCCACCTGGTGGCCGAACGCGGCCTCGGCGCGATCACCCTGGACGCGGTCGCGGACCGCGCCGAGTGCTCGCTGCCCAGCCTGCACGCCGTCTTCGAGGGCCGGGACGGCCTGCTCGCCGCCGTCTTCCTGCAGTACGGCCCACTGCCGGACCTGGAGGCGCTGGCGGCCGACCCGCCCGAGCGCCTGGAGGACACCGTCCGGGCGCTCCACCACACCTTCCTCGCCAGCTTCTCCGACGGGCCGCGGATCATCCCGGCGGTCTTCGCCGACCTGCTCAGCCGCCCCGACGGGCCCGCCGCCCGGATGATGGCGGTCCACATGCCACGGATCATCAAGGGCCTCGGTGGGCTGCTGCTGCCCCACGTCGAGGCCGGCCGGATCCGACCGTTGCCGCTCCCGGTGCTGGTGCAGCTGCTGCTGGGCCCGCTGCTCAGCCGCGTCCTGATGCGCCCGGTCCTGGAACCCGCCCTCGGCGCCGGCCTGCCATCGCTGGAGGAGTCCATCGACCTCTTCGCCGAGGCCTACCTGCGAGCGGTCACCCTGCCCGGACCCGACGAGAGCACACCCGGAGGAGAGCTGTGATCGGCACACTGCAGTGCCTGGTGCGGGACTGCCCGGACCCAGCGGTCCTCGCCCTCGGCGCCGTACGGCTGCACGACGCCGGCGGGTGGCGTGTCTACGTCGACCCGGCCGGGCATCCGTTCTGCCTGATCAGGGGCTGAAAACGCCGAGCCCCGGCCCCCGGACAGTGCCGGGGAGCCGGGGCTCGGGTGAGCTTCGGGGCAGGGATCAGGCGCTGCGGCGGCGACGCGCGAAGAAGATCGCGCCGATGCCGCTGGCGAGCAGGCCGGCGGCGGCCGCCGCGGCCGCCAGCATGCCGTCCGAGCCGGTGTGGGCGAGGGTGCCGCCCGCCACCTGGGTGTCGGTGGTGTCGGTGGTGCCGGCGCTGGTGCCGGTGGCGTTGGAGCCGCCACCGGAGGTGGTGGTGAGGCCGGCCTTGACGGCGGTGGTGCCGCTGTCGGCGGCGCCCTCGCCGGTGCTGCCGGCCGGGGTGGCGGTGACGTCGACGGGGAAGCCCTGGGGGCCGATGAAGGCGGGGGAGCCGCTGTCCTCGCCGAGGACGGCCCAGGTGTTCACGTAGGTCCGGCCGATCGGGGCGTCCGTGGTGAAGGCGAGGCGGACGTGCTTGGTGACGGAGGCGCCGGCGGGCAGGTTCTTGTCCGCGGTGAGGTGGTAGACGACCTGGTCGGCGCCCGGCTGGGTGGTCGGGACGCCGGTGATGTTCTCCCAGCTGCCGTCGGCCTTCTGCACCTGGAGGGTGCTGCGCCGGTCGGCCTGGACGACCGGGGACACGTTGTCGTAGGCCGAGGCGCTGGGGTTGGCGACGGTGACGTCGAACTCGGCCGGGGCGCCGCCGGGGGCGGCGCTGGTGGGCGCGCCCTTGGTCTGCACGTCGAGGGCCTTGAGCGCGACGTCCTTGGTGCTGTCGGCGAGGACGTGCTGCCCCGTCGTGTCGAGGACGGACGAGGTGAGCTTGACGGTGCCGCTCTGGCCGGCCCAGTCGCTGTTGAGCGGGGCGGCGAGGCGCAGCTGGACGGTCTTGGTGCCGTGGGCCGGGACGGTCACGCCGGCGAGCGAGCCGATGAAGTGGAACCCGTCGGGCTGCTGCTGGAAGGTGAGCCCGACCGGCTTCCAGGCGCCGTCCGCGTCGCGGGACTCCAGGGCGATGCGGCCGTCGCTGCGGGCGGCCGGGTTGCTCGCGTCGAGCTTCAGGTTGAACGGTGCGTCGGAGCTGCCCGCGTTGGTGACGGTCTCGGTGAACTCGACCGGCTGGCCGCCGTTGCCGATCGACGCCGGCTCCTGCACCGACAGGCCCAGGGCGGAGCCGGTGAGGTTGATCGCGATGTACTGGGGGCCGACGATGACGGGCGCGTAGTCGCTGCCCTGGTCGAGCAGCGCCATCGGGTGGACGTAGGTCGTGCCGATCTTGGCGTCGCCGGTGAAGCCGAGGCGGAGGTGCCGGGTGAAGGTCTCGCCGGGCGCCATGTTCTGGTCGCCCGCGAGCTGGTAGCTGAGGTCTCCGTCGGCGTGGGGGAGGGAGGTTCCGGTGAGGGTCTCCCAGCTGCCGTCGGCCTTCTGCATCTGGAGGGTGCTGTACTTGTCGGCCTGCAGGACCTTGGCGACGTTGGTGAAGCGGGAGGCGCTGGGGTTCTTGATGGTGACGTCGAACTCGACCGGCGCGCCGCCGACGACCGCGGTGGTCGGAGCGTTCCCGACCTCCAGGGTCACGTACTTGGCCGAGACCTCCTTGGTGCTCTCGGCGAGGACGGTGCTGCCGGTCGCGTCGAGGATGGCGGAGCTGAGCTTGACGGTGGACACCCGGTCGGTCCAGTAGGCGTGGAGCCCGGTGGTGAGGCGCAGCTGGACGGTCTTGGTGGCACCGGCGCCGACGGTCAGGCCGGGCACCGTGTCGGTGACGGGCTTCCAGGTGCCGTCCGCGTCACGGTAGTCGACCTTGATGACCTGGTACGCGAGGGGGCTGGCGTCGGTCGTGGCGTTGACCCGCAGCTTGAACGAGGCGTCGGTGGTGCCGGAGTTGGTGACGGCCTCGGTGAACTCGACCGGCTCTCCGCCGCGGCCGACCGTCGCGGGCGCGTTGACCTGAAGCGACGGCTTGTCGGCCGTGGCCTTGGCGGTCGGCTCGGCGGACGCGGTGGCGGTGGCGGTGGCGGCCGGGGCGTCGGCGGCGTAGGCGGCGGGGGAGGCCACCACGGCGCCGGTGGCCAGCAGCACGCCCAGGGTGGCGGCGGTGAGAACGGTGGAGCGGGAACGACGTGCACGCACGACGGACATGAGTAATACCCCCCAGGGTGTTTCACCGGCAGCGTCCTGCCGCCGGTCGATCAGCGCGGTCTTGGTCGGACCCGAGGTCCGGGGTGGTGCCCCCGGTGTTGCCTGCGGGCCGCTCCGGCGGGCTTCCCCGCCGCTCACTCACATAGACGTGCGAGGGGCGCGCGGGTTGCAGGTGGGTTCAAAGTTTTTTCGGAGAATCCCAGAAACTCCCCTGACCTGCGGGTTTGACCTGCACCATGCCCAACGGCTCAGTCCAGCACCAGCCGGTCGCCCAGTCGCAGCCGCCCCGGGGCGGCGACCTCGGCGAGGGCGTCGAGCCGGCCGTCGTGGGCGTGCGCGATCGCCTTGAGGATCTCGGGGGCGTGCGGCAGTCCGGGTTGCGGGGCGCCGGTCATCGAGCAGCGCTCGCTGGAGGTGACGAAGGCGAACCGGGCGCTGTCCGGGGCCTCGCCGCCGGTCCGGCGGCCGAACCAGGTGTCCTCGACGAAGGGCGGGGTGCCCGGCGGGGTGCGCAGCACGATGTTGGGGCGGAAGCGGCGTTCGTCCACCACGGCGAACGGGACGGCCTCGCGGACCCAGTCCAGGGTCGCGGTGGTGAGCAGGCTGACCGGCAGCCGGTCGAAGTGCGAGACGGCGTCCTCGCGGGCGAGTTCGACGTCCTCGCGCTGGAGGTAGGCGCGCAGGAAGGCGGTCGGGTGGTCGACCGGGCGGCCGAGCGGGTCGAACAGTTCCGGGCCGTCGATCCGGTGGCCGAGGCGGGCGGAGAGCCGGAGCAGGCCGTCCATCCGGCGGAAGCGCCGGGTGTTCTTGCCCGAGCCGAGCTTGCCGGAGGCGTCGCGGATGGCGTAGAGGCGGTCGCCGGCCAGGCCGCGCACGTCCACGTCGACGGCGTCGAGCCGCTCACCGCCGGTGGACTTCACGGGGTAGCGCCAGAGCCGCTCGACCACTCCGATGATCTCAGCCATGGCCGGACAGCCTAGTGGCGTCACCGGGGGATGGTCTAGACCAAGTCCCTTGTCGGGTGGGCCTCCCCGCAGTGCCCGGATCCGGCTCAGCCCAGCCGCGCCACCGCCCGCACCGGCGCCCCGTCCGCCGCCACCAGCCGCAACGGGAACAGCGAGACCTCGACCGGCCGGCCGGCCTCCTGTGCCGCCAGCAGCGCCCGCAGGTCGGTCAGGTTCTCGGCGATCACCCCGCCGCCCTCCGCCCCCAGCAGCACCCGGTGGGCGGCCAGCGTCGCCTCCTCCACCGCCGAGTCGGGCCCGTCGTGCTCGTCGGTGAGGTCGGCGAGCAGCGCGGCCACCGCCCGGTCGTCCGGCCCCGGGTCGGGGGTGGGGTCGACGCTCAGCGCGTCCACGCCGACCGTCCGCACCCCGGCGGCCACGATCGCCTCGGCGGCGGCCGGGGTGAGGCTGGGGTGGGCCAGGTAGGCGTCGGTGCCCCAGTGCCGGGCCCAGCCGGTGGCCAGCAGCAGGACGGAGCCGTCGCCGCAGCGCTCCAGCGCGGGTGCCAGCAGGTCGGGGGTGACGGCCGTACGGGGCTCCAGCCCGCGCAGGTCGGCCACCACGGCCGGGCCGGTGAACCGCTCCAGCGGCAGCCCGTCCAGGGTCGGCCAGGTGACGTCCACGTGGTACGGCGCGTCCACGTGCGTCCCGGACTGCGAGCCGAGGTGCAGGGCCAGCACGTTCACCCCGGCGGTGGCGGTGGTGAGCGCGGGCTCCAGCAGGACGGCCGGATCGCCGGGGTAGACCGGCATCGCGGTGGTCACCTGATGGGTGAGGTCGACGAGGGTCGCTGCCATGCGCCCCATCCTCCCAGGGGGCGCGCCCCCGCGGGCCCGCTCCGCCGTCCCCGGGCCGAAGCCGCAGGTGGGGGCGGGACAGAATTGCCCCATGGGAACTGCGAAGCGTCAGCCGTGGGTGGTCGGGGTCTCGGGAGCATCGGGGACGCCGTACGCGGCCTCGGTGATCCGGGCGCTGCTCGCCGCCGGTGAGGCGGTGGACCTGATCGTCAGCCGGGCCGCCCGGCTCACCATCCTGGACGAGACCGGCATCTCCTTCCGGGACGCCCACTGGCGCGCCGACCTCGCGCGCTGGCTGGGGACGGAGGACGGCCTGGACGACGTCCGCTACTGGCCGGCCGGGGACTTCGCGGCCGGCCCGTCCAGCGGCTCGTACCCCGCCAAGGGCATGCTGGTGGTCCCCGCGACCACCGGCGCGGTGGCCGGGATCGCGCTCGGCCTGAGCAAGGACCTGCTGCAGCGGGTGGCCAGCGTCACCCTCAAGGAGCGCCGTCCGCTGGTCGTGTGCGTGCGCGAGACACCACTCAACGGGGTGACGTTGAAGCACTTGGTGGAACTCGACGCGCAGGGCGCGGTCGTGCTGCCCGCGTCGCCCGGTTTCTACGCCGGCGGCTCCACCGTGCGCGAACTCGTGGATTTCGTGGCCGGCCGGGTGCTGGACGCGGTCGACGTGCCGCATTCCCTGTACCTGCGCTGGGAGGGGGAGTTGGGCGCGGCCGCCCGCAAGTCGGACGCCGGGGACGGCGATCGGGCTGAGGGGGAGTAAGGAGACCGAGGGCGGGAGAGTATCTTCTCTGCGATATCCGGGTCGGTCGGCGCACGGCGCCTTTGAATCCGGATAATGATCTGTGGGTCTGGTGAGGTTCGGAAGGACGCGGACGGTATATGGACACGGTGGACAGACAGCTCATCCAGGCGCTCCGGGAGAACGGCCGCGCGTCCTACGCCGAGCTGGGCCGGCTGGTCGGCCTCTCCGGCCCGAGCGTCACGGACCGCATCAACCGCCTGGAGCAGGCCGGTGTGATCACCGGCTACCGCGCGACGGTCAACCCGGCCTCGCTCGGCTTCGGCGTCACGGCCCTGATCGGCCTTCAGCTCACCGACGCGGCCGACCACGAGGACGTCGCGTTCCGGCTGAAGGACCTCAACGAGGTCGAGGACTGCTGGTTCATCGCGGGTGACGACTCCTACATGCTCAAGGTCCGGGTGGCCGACGTGGCCGGCCTGGAGTCGGTGGTGAAGCGGATCTCGGGCACGAAGGGCGTGGCCAGAACCCGCACCACCGTCGTACTCTCCACGAAGTGGGAAAACCGGGTGAGTGAGCTTCCTCCTGTAGGAGAGTGACGTATGGCACTGGTCGGTCTGGAGGAGCTGCGCGCTGCCCGGCAGCGGATCGCGGGGGTGGCCGTACGCACCCCGCTGGTTCCCGCCCCCTGGGCGTCCGAGGGCGAGCGGCGGCTCTGGCTGAAGCCCGAGAACCTCCAGCCGACCGGGGCCTTCAAGACCCGCGGCGCCTACAACCGGCTGGCCGCGCTGACCGGGGACGAGCGCGCCCGCGGCGTGGTCGCCCAGTCCAGCGGCAACCACGCGCAGGCGGTCGCGTACGCGGCGCAGCTGCTCGGCATCAAGGCCGTGATCGTGATGCCGGACACCTCGCCCGCGGTGAAGGTGGAGGCCACCCGCTCGTACGGCGCCGAGGTGATCGTGGTGTCGCCGGCGGAGCGCGAGACCCTGGCCGGCGAGCTGGCCGACCGGCACGGCTACGTCTGGGTGCCGCCGTACGACGACCCGTTCATCATCGCGGGCCAGGGCACCGTCGGCCTGGAGATCGCCGAGGACGCCCCGGCCGGGCTGGACACCGTCCTGGTGCCGGTCAGCGGTGGCGGTCTGATCGGCGGGACGGCGGCCGCGCTCAAGCTCACCCGCCCGGGCATCCGGGTGATCGGCGTGGAACCGGAGCTGGCCGCCGACGCCCAGGCGAGCCTGCGCTCCGGGCGCCGGGTGGAGTGGCCGGTCGCCGATACCTACCGGACCATCGCGGACGGGCTGCGCACCCCCTCGGTCGGCGCGCTGCCGTACGAGCACATCACCACCTACGTGGACGACATCGTCACCGTCACCGAGGACGAGATCCGTGCCACCGTCGCCCTGCTGGCCCGCCGCGGCCGGCTGGTCGCCGAGCCCTCCGGCGCGGTCGCCCCGGCCGCGTACTTCCACCGCGCCGCCGAGACCGGGGGCCAGACGGTGGCCGCCGTGGTCAGCGGCGGCAACATCGACCCGGCACTGCTCGCGGAGCTGCTGTCCGCATAGGCGTAACCTCGTCTCCGGCAAGGAATCGAATGTCGGAGGAGGCGGGTCACCGCATGGACGCAGGGCTCAAGCGCGAGCTGGAGGCGAAGGTCTACGCGGGTGAGCGGCTGACCCGCGAGGACGGGATCGCGCTCTACGAGAGCGACGACCTGGCCTGGCTGGGCGGGCTGGCCCACCACGTGCGGACGCGGAAGAACGGCGACGTCGTCCACTTCAACGTCAACCGCCACCTCAACATGACCAACGTGTGCAGCGCGTCCTGCGCGTACTGCTCGTTCCAGCGCAAGCCGGGCGAGAAGGACGCGTACACGATGCGCATCGAGGAGGCCGTCCGCCTCGCCAAGGCGATGGAGAGCGAGTCCCTCACCGAGCTGCACATCGTCAACGGCCTGCACCCGACCCTGCCGTGGCGCTACTACCCGCGCTCGCTGCGGGAGCTGAAGGCGGCGCTGCCGAACGTCTCGCTGAAGGCCTTCACCGCCACCGAGATCCACTGGTTCGAGAAGATCAGCGGCCTGTCCGCGGACGAGATCCTGGACGAGCTGATCGACGCCGGCCTGGAGTCGCTGACCGGCGGCGGCGCGGAGATCTTCGACTGGGAGGTCCGCCAGCACATCGTCGACCACGAGACCCACTGGGAGGACTGGTCGCGGATCCACCGCCTCGCGCACGGCAAGGGCCTCAAGACGCCCTGCACCATGCTGTACGGCCACATCGAGGAGCCCCGCCACCGGGTCGACCACGTGCTGCGGCTGCGCGAGCTGCAGGACGAGACCGGCGGCTTCCAGGTCTTCATCCCGCTGCGCTACCAGCACGACTTCCACGACTCCAAGGACGGCGTCGTGCGCAACAGGCTGATGGCCCGTACCGAGATGGCCACCGGCGCCGAGGCGCTGAAGACCTTCGCGGTCTCCCGGCTGCTCTTCGACAACGTCCCGCACGTCAAGGTCTTCTGGGTGATGCACGGCGTCACCACCGCCCAGCTGGCGCTCAGCCACGGCGCGGACGACATGGACGGCTCGGTGGTCGAGTACAAGATCACCCACGACGCGGACAACTTCGGCACCCCGAACAAGCTCGGCCGCGAGGACCTGCTCGGCCTGATCCGGGACGCCGGCTTCCGCCCGGTGGAGCGCAACACCCGATACGAGGTCATCCGCGAGTACGACGGCCCGGACCTGACGCGTCGCGAGACCCCGCAGGCAATGCGCCTCTGACCTGCGCACTCCCCGCCGCCCGGACCGCACTCGCGGTCCGGGCGGCGGCGCCTTCACGGCTCCAGCACGCGACCCGGGTTTACCAACGGGTACGGCGTTTGGCAGGATCGACGGCATGTCCGGTTCTCATCGCGCCACCGAGTACCCGCCGTACGAGCCGATGCAGGAGCCGGTGTACGGGGTGCCGCAGCAGTCGCACGAGGCGCCGTACGGCGCTTACGAGCCGTACCAGCAGAGCTACCACGGCGAGTACCAGCAGACCGCTGACGGATACTTCGAGACGTACGACCAGCCGTTCCAGGAGTACCCCGCCGAGCCCCAGCCGGCGTACCCGGAGTACCAGGAGTACCAGGAGTACCAGGAGCCGGTCTACGAGCCGTACCAGCAGCCGGTCCACGAGGAGCTCGCGCCCGTGGCGCCCCTCGCCTCCGTGACCCCCGCCGCGGCCCCCGCGCCGGGTGGCCGGGCCGCCGCCCGGGGTCGTCGGCGCAAGGCCAAACAGAAACGTCACGGCAAGGCCGTGATGGCCGGCACCGCGCTGCTGGTCGCGGCCGCCGCCGGCTGGTACACCGTCGGCCAGGACGGCGCCAAGTCCGTCGCCGCCGCTGCCGACGGCCCCGGACCGGAGGGCGTCAGCAAGCCCGACCACCCCGCACCGCCCGCCCCCGCCGCCGTCCAGGCCGCCGCCGACCGGCAGTCCGCGCCCCCGGCCGCCGGCCGCAGCGAGACCCGCCCGGACGGCTCGCTGGCCGCGATACCCGGCCTCGGTGCCGCCTTCACCGCGAAGATCCCTGCCGCGACCACCCAGGTCGTGGTCGCCACCGGCCAGGGCAAGGACACCGACAAGAACAGCGTCACGCTGTGGACCCGCACCCCCGAGGGCCGCTGGCTGGCCGGGGAGACCTGGCAGGGCCACAACGGCAAGAACGGCTGGACCACCGACCACAACGAGGGCGACCTGCGCAGCCCGATCGGCGTCTTCGATCTCACCGACGCCGGCGGCCACAACGACAACCCCGGCAGCAAGCTCCCGTACGACAAGGACGCGAGCTTCGTGGTCTCCGGGACGGGCTTCTTCGGCGACCAGCTGGCCGGCTCCTTCGACTACGTGGTCGCGATCAACTACAACCGGGTCGCCGGCAGCTCCCCGCTCGACATGCGCCGCCCGATGGGCAGCAAGAAGGGCGGCGGCATCTGGCTGCACGTCGACCACGACGGCCCGACCCATGGCTGCGTGTCGATACCCGAGGACAAGATGGCCCAGCTGATCCGCACCCTGGACCCGGCCGCCCACCCGGTGATCGTGATGGGCGACGCCGCCTCGCTGGCCGCCTGACCTCGACGGACGCCCGGACCCAGGCGCCCCAAGGCCCTTGTGGAGCCCCTACAGATCGACGGTGCGGATCCTGTAGCCGGTCATGCCCGGCTGACCAGCGGGTAACCCGGTTCCATGGCAGCATGAGCGGTTCGCGCATTGTGGCACTCGGCCACTACCAGCCCCCCAAGGTCCTCTCCAACGACGACCTGGCGGCACTCGTCGACACCGATGACGAGTGGATCCGCAGCCGGGTCGGCATCCGCACCCGGCACATCGCCGAAGGCGAGACCCTGGTCGACCTCGCCACCGAGGCCGCCCAGAAGGCCCTGGCCAACAGCGGCCGGACGGCGGCGGAGATCGACCTGGTCGTCGTCGCCACCTGCACCGCGATCGAGCGCAGCCCCAACACCGCCGCCGCGGTGGCCGCCCGGCTGGGCGTCCGTTCGCCCGCCGCGTACGACATCAACACGGTCTGCTCCGGCTTCTCCTACGCGCTGGCCACCGCCGACCACGCGATCCGGGCCGGCGCGGCTTCGCGCGCCCTGGTGATCGGTGCCGAGCGGATGTCCGACACGCTCGACTGGACCGACCGCTCCACCTGCGTGATCTTCGGCGACGGCGCCGGCGCCGCGGTGGTCGAGGCCCAGGACGAGGGCGCCGAGCCGGGCATCGGGCCGGTGGTCTGGGGCTCCGAGCCGGAGCGGGGCGACGCCGTGGTGATCACCGGCTGGGACCCGGTGATCAGCCAGCAGGGCCAGTCGGTGTTCCGCTGGGCCACCACCCAGCTCGCCCCGCTGGCCCGCGAGGCCTGCGAGCGGGCCGGGCTCGACCCGTCGGAGCTGAAGGGCTTCGTCCCGCACCAGGCCAACCTGCGGATCATCAACGCGATCGCCGCCAAGCTGGGCCTCGCCGACGCGGTGGTGGCCCGGGACGTGGTCGACTCCGGCAACACCTCGGCCGCCTCCATCCCGCTCGCCTTCTCCAAGCTGGTCGAGCGCGGCGAGCTCTCCCCGGGCGACCCGGTCCTGCTCTTCGGCTTCGGCGGCGGCCTGGCCTACGCCGGCCAGGTCGTCCGCTGTCCGTGACTCGCCCGCTCGCCTCCGGGGCGCTCTGACCCGGTGCCGACGGTCGGCGCTCCGGCGCCCGTTCCTCGCTTGTCGCTTCTCCCTTTCGGCGCCGGCGCGCTCCTTCGGCTCGGGGCGGGTTCTCGCCCGCTCGCCTCCGGGGCGCTCTGACCCGGTGCCCGGGCGAAAACCCGCAGGGCGCCTCCGCGGCGGGCCCTGGAGCAGCAAATGCCGGTGGGCGGGCACCCTGGGTGAGGGGGCCCGCCCACCGGCATGTCTGGCGCGCGTACGGTACGTCGGCGGACCTCCCCCGAGGACACGGCCGCCGTCCGTCGGTCCCCGGACAGGAGGCCGGGGCTGCGCGCGGAGCGGATGGTGGATCGAACGGACGGTGTTACTTGGGCGCCTTCTTCCCGGTGACGCCCAGGTACACCAGAGGAGCGAGGTTGGGCTTGAGGTCCTTGACCTTGACGCCCCAGGAGGTGAAGGCCTTCTGGTGCTCGGCCGCCGAGGCGAGCAGCGAGACCAGGGCCCCGGCGACGGCGTTCGGGTCGAGCGACTTGTCGGCCTGACCCTTCGCCTGGAGTTCCTTGACGGCCTCGGCGAGTGGCTTGGCGACCGAGTTGAGGACGGTCATGCGGATCTTGAAGAACCGCTTGTCCCCTTCTGCGGCACCGAGCGTGACCACTCGGAGAATGGCGTCGTTCTTGCGCCAGAAGGCGAGGAATCCGTCGACCAGTTCTTCCGAAGTGGTCGGTCCGGACTTCCCTGCCCAGGACTTTCCGGTCACCAGCTCTTTGAGGGTGTCGGAGTCCTTGGCCATTTCCTCGGCGATTTCGAGGACTGCGCCCTCGACATCCGGGAAGTACTGGTAGAAGGTCGCGGGGGAGGTACCCGCCATACGGGCGACGTCGATGACCTTGACGTCCCGATAGGGCGACGTGCTGAGCATCTCGCGGAGGCAGTCGAGCAGCTTCTGCCGCGTCTCCTGTCCGCGTCGCCCGGCGACGCGACCGTCGACGGTGCGAACTTGTCCTGTCATGCCGTCAGCTTACCGTGGCAAGATCTTGGCGCGATTCGGTGATGCGACTATTACTCCGCACGGGGGGTTGCTATAGCGCCCCGAACCACTTCGGACGGATATTCACCGGGCCGCGAAGCCGTTCTTGAAGCCCCCCCGTGTGCTTATGACCCCATAGCGTGACGGCGAGTCCGCTGAGGGGTGATCGGGTGACAGAGCGTGACCGGCTGCACGGGTGACTGATCGACGGTTCGGGCCCCGGCGCGCAAGCCGGGGCCGGAGCGGGCGTCAGAATCCGGCCGTTCCGTCATCGCTGACCAGCGGACTGTCCGGCGCCCGTCTCCCGGTGGGGGAGGTTGGAGATGCGCCGGGCGGCATTGGAGAATCGGGTCCGGCACCACGCGGCGGGTGCGGACAACGGGGAGGTGGCTGCGGAGTGGACCAGCTGACGGCGCACGATCCGAGGCGGATCGGGCCCTTCGAGGTGCTGGGGCGGCTGGGCGCGGGTGGGATGGGGCTGGTCTACCTGGCGCGCTCCGCCTCGGGGCGCCGGGTGGCCATCAAGACCGTCCGGGGGGAGCTGGCCGAGGACGAGCTGTTCCGGGTCCGCTTCGCCCGTGAGATCGCGGCGGCCAAGACGGTCGGCGGCTTTTACACCGCGGCCGTGGTGGACGCCGACGCGGACGCCCGGGTGCCCTGGCTGGCCACCGCGTACATCCCGGCGCCCTCGCTGGAGGACCTGGTCGAGGAGTGTGGCCCGCTGCCGGTGGAGGCCACCCGCTGGCTGGTCGCCGGCATAGCCGAGGCGCTGCAGTCCATCCACGCGGCCGGGCTGATCCACCGCGACCTCAAGCCCTCCAACGTCCTGGTGGTCGAGGACGGACCCAAGGTGATCGACTTCGGCATCGCGTCCGGGGTCTCCAGCACCCGGCTGACCATGACCAACGTCGCGGTCGGCACCCCCGCCTACATGTCCCCGGAGCAGGCCCGGGACAGCCGTACCGTCCGGGGCGCCAGCGACGTCTTCTCGCTCGGCTCGCTGATGGTGTTCTGCGCGACCGGGCACCCGCCGTACCGCGGCTCCAACCCGGTCGAGACGGTGTTCCAGCTGCTGCGCGAGGAGCCGGACCTGACCGGCATGGCGCCCGAGCTGATGGACCTGGTCCGCGCCTGCATGCAGCAGGCGCCCGAGCGCCGGCCCACCCCGGCGCAGATCCAGGCCGAGCTGGCCCCGCACCTGTTCTCCCGGGACGACGCCTCCGGCGAGGCCGGCGAATGGCTGCCCGCCCACGCGCTGGAGCTGATCGAGCGCAAGCGCGGCCGCCGCCCGAGCGCGCCGGCGCCCCGCCCGTACTCCGGCCCGGCCGAGCCGCCGCAGCCGCCGCCCCTCCAGGCCCCGCCGCAGCAGCCGCCCGCGCCGCCGCAGCCCGTCGGCGCGGACGACCCGCGCACCTACCCGGGTGCCGGGCAGGCGCCGCCGGCCGGGCCGGTGCACGCCGGGTCGCGCCCCGGGGCCCCGGACGGCGAGATCCCGACCGCGAAGATCCCCTCCAAGAACAAGCACCGGGCGCCCACCGGCGGCGTGGCCGTCGAGGTGCAGCTGTCCGGCGCCTCGGTGCGGATAGGCCCGGGGCCGCGGGCCGAGCACGAGCAGCCCGGTCCGAGCACCGCCCCGGCCGCGACCGACTGGGTCCGCCGGGCGGCGCCGACCCCGCCGCCGGTCCCTCCGCTGACCCCGACCCCGCAGCCGTCCCCGGCTCCGGCCGCCCGCTGGCGCCCGTGGCGGTTCCGGATGTCCAACGACGTCTGGGGCACCCCGGTGGTCGCGGACGGCACGCTCTTCGTCTCCAGCTTCGAGGTGCACGCGCTGGACATTGGCTCCGGCGAGCGCCGCTACAAGACCCGGGACGTCGCCTGGGCGCTCGCGGTGGACGCCGGGCGGGTGCACGCCGCCGACGGCCCGCACCTGTACACCGTGGACGTCGCGGACGGCACCGAACGCTGGCGCACCTCGCTGGACGGCTGGGTCTACTCGCTGTCCGCCGCCGACGGCGTGCTCTGCTGCGGCGTGCGGGGTGGCGGTGTCCAGCTGCGCGCGGCCGCGACCGGCGCCGAGCTGTGGCGCGCGGACGACGCCCAGCAGGACTACGAGAACCCGCAGTCCGGCCCGGTCCTGGTGGGCGGCTCCGCCTACTACTACGGCGCCGGACGGCTGCGCTGCGTGGACCCGCGCGGCGCGGGCCTGCGCTGGTCCTTCCAGGTCGGCGAGGACGTGCCCTCGCACCCGGTCGAGCGCGGCGGCGTGCTGTACGTGACGGCGGGCACCCGGGTGTACGCGCTGGACGCGGCCAGCGGGGCCGAGCGCTGGCGCTTCGACGCCCCGGTGGTGCTGTTCACCCCGCCCGCGCTGGACGGCGACGCGGTCTACGTGGCCGACTACCTGGGCACCGTCTACGCGCTGGACGCGGCCACCGGCCTGGACCGCTGGCGCGGGGTCACCGGCAGCCGCCAGGGCGCCGAGCCGGTGGTGGTCGGGGACGGCATGGTGCTGGTGGGCAGCGGCGAGGTGCTGTACGCCTTCGAGGCGGCGACCGGCCGGGAGCGCTGGCGCTACACCGCGCGCGGCGAGATCGTCGGCTCCCCGGCGGTGGCCGACGGCCTGGTGCACCTGGGCAGCCGGGACCACTCCCTGCACACCCTGGACCTGGCGACCGGGCAGCTGCGCTGGGAGCTCGGCACCAAGGGCGAGCTCACCGGCTCCCCGGTGGCGGTCGGCGGGCGGGTCTTCGTCGGCTCCAAGGACCGCTGCGTGTACGCGCTGGACGCCTACTACGGCACGGCGGTGCCCGCCCGCTGAGCGGGGCGGACACCGCCGTGCCGGTGGCGCTGCCTTGACGTCAGGCCTTGCGGGCCTCGGGGTGGCGGCTGCACCAGCCCTCCCAGGCGGAGGAGACCATGTCGGCCACGTCGTGGCTCGCGCTCCAGCCCAGCTCGCGGTGGATCAGGTCGGCGGCGGCCACCACCCGGGCCGGGTCGCCGGGGCGGCGCGGGGTCACCTCGGCGGTGGTGTCGTAGCCGGTGACCTTGCCGATGACCTCGATCATCTCCTTGACGCTGACGCCCTCGCCGCGGCCGATGTTGAGCACCAGCGCGGTCTCGCCGGCCGGGTCGGCGGCCAGCCGCTTGGCGGCGGCCACGTGCGCCGAGGCGATGTCGAAGACGTGGATGAAGTCGCGGACGCAGCTGCCGTCCGGGGTCGCGTAGTCGTCGCCGAAGACCCGCGGGGCCTCGCCGGCGGTCAGCCGCTCGAAGACCATCGGGATCAGGTTGAACACCCCGGTGTCGGAGAGCTCGGGCGAGGCGGCGCCCGCCACGTTGAAGTAGCGCAGGGCCACGGTGGACATCCCGTGGGCCTTGCCGGCCGCGGCGACCAGCCACTCGCCGGCCAGCTTGGTCTCGCCGTACGGGCTCATCGGCGCGCAGGGGGTGGACTCGGTGACCAGGTCGACGTCCGGCATGCCGTAGACGGCGGCGGAGGAGGAGAACAGGAAGCGCGTGACGCCGCCCTCGGCCGCGGCCTCCAGCACCGTCTGCAGGCCGATCATGTTCTCGCGGTAGTACAGGAACGGCTGCTCGACCGACTCGCCGACCTGCTTCTTGGCGGCGAAGTGCAGGATGCCCTCGATGCCGTGCTCGCGGATCGCGGCGTCCAGGACGGCGCGGTCCAGGGTCGAGCCCTCGATCAGCGGGACGCCGGCCGGCACCCGGGAGGCGTCGCCGGTGCTCAGGTCGTCCAGGACGGCGACGCGCTCACCGGCGTCGAGCAGCTGGCGGACGACGTGCCCACCGATGTAACCGGCACCGCCGGTGATCAACCAAGTCATGGGGCAATCCTAGGCGTTCGAATTCGGCCCACCGGGTTCGGGCGAGTCGGGACGGCAATTCGGACAAATCGGTGAAATGCTGACAAAGATTTCCGTGCTCTCATGCCCGCGCCCTCGGCGTGGTGACGAATCGGAGGCAGCCAGGTGAGCCGAACGAAGGAACACAACCGCCCGCTGCCGGCCGGCCCCCGGCCGACCGGCCCAGGGGCGGCGCACGGACGGCTGCGCGCGCCGGGCGGGATCGCGGTCATGACGGCGCTCGTGCTGGCGCTGGCCGGCTGCAGCAGCTCCTCCTCGTCCTCCTCCGCGGCCGCCTCGACGGCGGCCGGCTCCTCGTCCGGCACCACCAAGCAGGCCTCCTCCGCCCCCGGCGCCCAGCCGGGCGGCGCCAACCAGCTGCAGGACGCGTACCAGAAGGTGATCGCCGACGTGCTGCCCTCGGTGGTCCAGATCACCACCGGCGACAGCCTCGGCTCCGGGATCGTCTACGACGACAAGGGCGACATCGTCACCAACGCCCACGTGGTCGGCACCGCGACCACCTTCCTCGTCACCCTGGCCAACACCACCAAGTCGCTGGACGCCTCCCTGGTCGCCAGCTACCCCGACTCCGACATCGCGGTGATCAAGCTCAGCAGCCCGCCGGGCGGCCTCAAGCCGGCCACCTTCGGCGACTCCGGCAAAGTCCAGCTCGGTCAGATCACCCTCGCCATGGGCAGCCCGCTCGGGCTCTCCAGCAGCGTCACCCAGGGCATCGTCTCGGCCACCGGGCGGACCGTCTCCGAGCCCCGCGGCGGCGGCTCGCCGGGCGCCACCATCGGCAACATGGTGCAGACCTCGGCCGCGATCAACCCGGGCAACAGCGGCGGCGCGCTGGTCAACCTGGACAGTCAGGTGATCGGCATCAACACCCTCGCCGCGACCGAGCCGCAGACCAACGGCGCTGCCGCCCCCGGCATCGGCTTCGCCATCCCGGCGTCCACCATCACCAACATCACCGACCAGCTGATCAAGCAGGGCAAGGTCACCAACTCCGGCCGGGCCGCGCTCGGCATCACCGCCCGGACCAGCTTCAACCAGCAGTTCCAGCCGGCCGGCGCGGTCATCGTGGCGGTCAGCCAGGGCGGGCCGGCCGCCTCGGCGGGGCTCCAGCCCGGCGACGTCATCACCAAGATCGGCGACACCCCGGTCGACTCGCTGAACGCGCTCACCACCGCGCTCGCCTCGCTCACCCCGGGCACCAAGGTGACCGTCGCCTACACCCGGGACGGCAACAACAGGACCGCCGACGTCACGCTCGGCACGCTGGAGAGCAGCTCCTGAGCCCTCCCGACCCCGGTACGCCGGCCGGCCCGCCCACCGCGCAAGGGTTCTGCGGGCCGGCCGGCGCACCGGACCGGCGCCGGGACCTCGCCCACTGCCTCGACGAGGTCCCGGCGCCCTTCTGCCGCTTCGACAGGCCCTAGCGGCGGGCGGTGCGGGTGCGCCAGGGCAGTTCGACGGTGACGGTGGTCGGGCCGCCCTCCGGGCTCTCCACCAGGAAGACCCCGTCCACCGCCCGGATCCGCTCGGCCAGCCCGCCCAGGCCGCTGCCCGGGTAGGGGGCGGCCCCGCCCTTGCCGTCGTCGTGGACCAGCACCATCAGCTGGTTGTCCGAGCGCCAGACGTCGACCGAGGCGCTCTGGGCGCCCGCGTGCTTGGAGACGTTGGTCAGCAGCTCGCTGACGGTGAAGTAGGCGATGCCCTCGACCGCCGAGTCCGGGCGCTCGGGCTCGCCGTCCGGCCCGGCCAGGTCGACGTTCACCTTCACCCCGCCCGGGACGGTGCAGCGGGCCGCGACCGCGGACAGCGCCGCGTCCAGGCCGCGGTCGGTGAGCACCGCCGGGTGGATGCCGCGGGCCAGGTCGCGCAGCTCCTGCAGGGCGAGCTTCACCTCGCCGTGCGCGTTGTCGACCATCCGGGTGGCGACCGCGATGTCATCCTGGGTCTCCACCTCGCGCAGCCGCTCCTTGGCCATGCCGAGGTCCATCGCCAGCGCGACCAGGCGGGCCTGGGCGCCGTCGTGCAGGTCGCGTTCGATCCGCCGCAGGTCGGCCGCGGCGGTTTCGACCACGGTGCCGCGGTCGTCCTCCAGCTCGCGCACCCGCTCGGCCAGCGCGCCGGGGAAGAGCAGCGACTCGATCAGGATCCGGTCGACCGCCGCCATCGCGCGCACCACCACGGGCAGCACCGGCCACAGCGTGATCACCGAGGTCAGGGCCAGGGTGAAGCTCAGGATGCCCCAGGGCAGCATCAGCACGTTGTAGAGCGCCGAGCGCCAGTTCAGCAGGTCGGTGAGGTGGGCGATGGTGTAGCCGACCACGCCCGGGCGGCGCGGCTTCACCGGCTCCGGCTCGTCGATCCGGGAGCCGTACGCCGAGCGCGCCCGGCTGCGGCCCTGCGCGCCCAGGGCGCGGGAGCCGGCCAGCCCGGCGGCCAGCACCGGCAGGCCGATCACCGTGACCGACAGGCCCAGTCCGACCGAGAGCGCGGTGACCGACAGCACGAAGCCGGCGATGCCCAGTGGGAGGTTGAGCATCAGGTGTCCGACCTGGCGCCACATCCGCGCGCCGTACAGCGGCGGGCGTTCCATCCGAGCGTCCTGCTCCCTGATGGCGTCCACGGCGCGGTTCAGCGACTTCATCGGATCATCCGTCCCCTCGTTCGAGCTGGCGGACCCAGCATCCCGAATCGGGGGGAGGATGTGCCATGGGGGTGATACATCTTCCCGGCCGGGGGTTATCCCCACCCCCGGGCGGTCCCCGGGCGTTCACCCGGGTGTCCACGGGACGTCTTGCGGAGCGGGCAGGTTTCGGGAGGAGTGGAGCCGTCCCCTTAGACTCACGCATTGGCCATGGTTAAGACCGTGTGAGTAAAAGTCGTAGAACTGTCTTGAGGGCGGGTTCGCGGCCGAGGTGGAGGCGAAGGAATGGAGTGGCAGCAGGCGGCTGCCGTCGCGGCCGACCCGGCGGTCGGCAGCGGCTACTTCGACGCGTACGCCGCGACGGGCCTGCTGGCCGTCATCGGGGTGCTCTTCGTCACCGTGGCGTTCACCGCCAACCGCCTGCTGCGGCCGGTGGTGTACTCACCCGAGAAGCTCCTCGCCTACGAGTGCGGGGTGGACCCGGTGGGCGAGGACTGGGCGCACACCCAGATCCGCTACTACGTGTACGCCTTCCTGTACGTGATCTTCGCGGTCGACGCGATCTACCTGTTCCCGTGGGCGACCGTCTTCGCCACCGCCGGGTACGGCGCCGGAACGCTGATCGAGATGTTCCTCTTCATCGGCTTCCTCGCGGTCGGACTGCTCTACGCCTGGAAGAAGGGCGTTCTGGAATGGACGTGACGCACACCCACTCGCACGGCACCCAGGGCGGTCCCGTCCCGCTCGGTCTGCCCGACCCCGCCCGCCCCGGCGCCGTCGAGCGCCGCGGCCTCGGCCCGCTGGCCCGGCTCGCGCCCGACCCGGTCAAGGTCGTGCTCAACTGGGGACGCCGCTACAGCCTCTGGTGCTTCAACTTCGGTCTGGCCTGCTGCGCGATCGAGTTCATCGCCGCGTCCATGGCCAAGCACGACTTCATCCGGATGGGCGTCATCCCGTTCGCGCCCGGCCCCCGTCAGGCGGACCTGATGATCGTCTCCGGGACGGTCACCGACAAGATGGCGCCCGCCGTCAAGCGCCTCTACGAGCAGATGCCCGAGCCGAAGTACGTCATCTCCTTCGGCGCCTGCTCCAACTCCGGCGGCCCGTACTGGGACTCGTACTCCGTCACCAAGGGCGTGGACCAGATCATCCCGGTCGACGTCTACGTGCCCGGCTGCCCGCCCCGGCCGGAGGCGCTGCTCCAGGGCATCCTCAAGCTGCAGGAGAAGATCGCCGCCGAGTCCCTGCCCGGCCGCTACGCCGCGCCCGCCTCGGCGCTGCGCCGTCCGCTGGTGCCGGGGCCTTCGGCCGGTTCGTCCGAGGGAGGGGTCTCGTGACCACGCCTGAGCAGTACGCGGCGTCGGTCGGGGAGTGGGCGACCGGCGCCGAGGCCTACGGGCTGATCACCGTCGACGTGCCGGCTGAGCGCTGGATCGAGTCGCTCACCAGCGCCCGGGACGTGCTGGGCCTGGGCTTCTTCGACTGGCTGAGCGCCGTCGACGAGCTCGCCGACGGTTTCTCCGTGGTCGCGCACCTGGCCGCCGTCGAGGCGCCGGGCGTGCGCCACCTCGCGCTGCGCACCCGGGTGCCGCGCGACGGGGCCGCGCTGCCCAGCGCCGTCGCGGTCTACGCGGGTGCCGCCTGGCACGAGCGCGAGACCCACGAGATGTTCGGCATCGACTTCCCCGGGCACCCGTACCTGGCCACCCTGCTGCTGCCGGACGGCTTCGAGGGGCACCCGCTGCGCAAGGAGTTCGTGCTCGCGGCGCGCGTCGCCAAGGACTGGCCGGGCGCCAAGGAGCCGGGCGAGTCGGACCACGGCGGCGGGCCGGCCCGGCGCAAGATGCAGCCGGCCGGTGTGCCGGACCCGAACGAGTGGGGCCCGCTCAAGGGCACCCTGCCGCCGGTCGCCGAGCGGCCCGCGCGCGGTGCGCGGGCGGCGGGCGCGGCAGCGCGGACGCCCCGGGCCGGTGCGGGCGCGGCTGCGGCCGCCGGTGCCGAGGGCGCTCCGCCGGTGCGGGCGGACCGGCCGCGGCGGACGCGTTCGGTGTCCGAGGGGTCGGCGAGTCAGGGGGCCGCCGAGGCTCCGGCTACTCCGGCTGCTCCGGATACTCCTGCCGCTCCCGCCGAGGGCGCTCCGCCGGTGCGGGCGGACCGGCCGCGGCGGACGCGTTCGGTGTCCGAGGGGTCGGTCAGCCAGACGGCCGACGAGGCCCCCGAGGCCGCTGCGGCCCCCGAGGCTCCGGCCGAGCCCGCGGCTCCGGCACGGCCCCGGTCCTCCGACGCGCCCTGGCACAACCCGGTGCCCGCCCACGACGCGAAGCCCGCGGACGAGAAGCCGGCGGACGCGAAGCCCTCGGACGAGGAGCCGGGCGGGACGAAGGACGAGAACTCGGCCGGAGCGGTCGACCAGGACGGAGACGGCACGTGAACCTGCTCGACACGGTGCTCCGCTGCGTCGCCACCCTCGTCGTTTTCCTGGTCTTCCCGCTGGTCATCGGCCAGACCGAGCACAAGGTCATGGCGCACATGCAGGGCCGGCTCGGCCCGATGTACGCGGGCGGCTTCCACGGCTGGGCGCAGCTCGTCGCGGACGGCGTGAAGTTCGCGCAGAAGGAGGACATCGTCCCGGCCGGGGCGGACCGCCGGATCTTCCAGCTGGCGCCCGCCGTCTCGCTGCTGCCGTACCTGTTCGTGCTGCTGGCCGTCCCGGTCGGGCCGAACGGCTTCGTCGGCCAGGCGATCGACGCCGGGCTGTTCTTCGTGCTCGCCGTGATGGGCGTCGGCGTGATCGGCAAGCTGATGGCCGGTTGGGCCTCGGCGAACAAGTTCTCGCTGCTCGGCGGTCTGCGCACGGCCGCGCAGCTGATGTCCTACGAGCTGCCGATGGTGCTCGCGGCGGCCTCGGTGGCGATGGCGGCCGGCACCCTGTCGCTGCCCGGGATCCTGGACGCCTGGCAGTGGTACTGGCTGCCCTGGCAGATCATCGGCGCCTTCGTGTTCTTCACGGCCGGTCTGGCCGAGCTCCAGCGGCCGCCGTTCGACATGCCGGTCGCCGACTCGGAGATCATCTTCGGCGCGTACACCGAGTACACCGGTCTGCGCTTCGCGCTGTTCCTGCTGTCCGAGTACGTGGGCATCCTGGTGGTGTCGGCGCTGACGGCGGTGCTCTTCCTCGGCGGCTGGCACGGGCCGATGGCCGACCAGCTCGGCTGGCTCTGGATGCTCCTCAAGACCTTCGCACTGGCCTTCGTGGTCATCTGGCTGCGGGTCACCTATCCGCGCCTGCGCGAGGACCAGCTGATGCGCTTCGCGTGGGTGGGGCTGATCCCGCTCGCGCTCGTCCAGCTGGCCCTCACCGGCATCATCAAGGTGGCGATCTCATGAGTTTTCCCGGTGTCGGTCTTGCCAAGGGGCTGGCCGTGACGCTGCGGACGATGACGAAGAAGAGCGTCACCGCGCAGTACCCCGAGGTGCAGCCGGTGCTGCCGCCGCGTTCGCGCGGCGTCATCGCGCTGCTGGAGGAGAACTGCACGGTGTGCATGCTCTGCGCGCGCGAGTGCCCGGACTGGTGCATCTACATCGACTCCCACAAGGAGACGCTGCCGGCCGCCGAGCCGAACGCGCGGGCCCGCACCCGCAACGTGCTGGACCGGTTCGCCATCGACTTCTCGCTCTGCATGTACTGCGGGATCTGCATCGAGGTGTGCCCCTTCGACGCGCTGTTCTGGTCGCCGGAGTTCGAGTACGCGGAGACCGACATCCACGAGCTGACCCACGAGCGGGAGAAGCTCCGGGAGTGGATGTGGACCGTCCCGGCGCCCCCGGCGCTGGACCCGGCGGCCGAGGAGCCCAAGGAGATCGCCACCGCGCGCAAGGCGGCGGACAAGCTGGCCGCCGCGGCTGCGGCCGCGGTCGAGGAGAAGGGTGACGACGCATGACCGGCGCTGCCACGCTCCTCGCGGCGACCGGTTCGTTGGAGCCGGCCGCCCGTTCGTTCCTGTCCCCGACCGGCCAGGAGATCGTCTTCCTGCTGGTCGGCATCGCGGTGCTCGGCGCGGCGGTCGTCTCCGTCACCACCAAGCAGCTGGTGCACGCCGCGCTCTGGCTGGTGGTCTCGCTCGGCGGGCTGGCGGTGGAGTTCCTGCTGCTCACGGCCGAGTTCATCGCCTGGGTGCAGGTGCTGATCTACCTGGGCTCGGTGATCGTCCTGGTGCTGTTCGGGCTGATGCTCACCAAGGCGCCGATCGGCCGCTCGCCGGACGCCGACTCCAAGAACCGCTGGGTCGCCCTGGTCGTCGCGCTGGCCTCGGCCGGGACCCTGGTGACGCTGGTCGTCGACGCCTTCCGGACCTCCTGGATCGACCTCGGCGCGGGCGGCGGCTCGGCCGCCGTCACCGGGGCCAGCCTGTTCCGGAACTGGGTGCTGCCCTTCGAGGCGCTGTCCGTGCTGCTGCTGGCGGCGCTGGTCGGCGCGATCGTGCTGTCCCGCGGGTCCAAGCGCCGGGTGCCGACGCCGCGGGCGGGCAAGCTGCGGGCCGGGCGGCCGGTCGGGTCGAACGGGACCGTCGCCGCGACCGCGCCGCGCACCGCGCCGGAGGCCGCCGCCCCGTCCGAGCCGTCCGAGCCGTCCGCCCCGTCCGAGCCGTCCGCCCCGTCCGAGCCGTCCGCCCCGTCCGCGCCGTCCGTGACGGAGGAGAGCTGATGCACCTCGCCTACCCCGTCGTCCTCTCCGCGCTGCTGTTCAGCGTCGGCGTGTACGGCGTCCTCGCCCGGCGCAACGCCGTCCTGGTGCTGATGTCCGTCGAGCTGATGCTCAACGCCGTCAACCTCAACCTGGTCGCCTTCGACGCCTGGCTGCGCGACTCGCTGCACGCCGGGCAGGCGCTCACCCTGTTCACCATCACCGTCGCCGCCGCCGAGATCGGGCTGGGGCTCGCCATCGTCCTGCTGCTGTTCCGGGCCCGGGGCACCGCGGACATCGACCGGGCCACCGCGCTCGGCGACCCGGCCGAGCCGTACGCCCCCGTCGAGGAGGAGCCGGCCGCAGCCGAGGCACTGAAGGGCCGGGCCACCGCATGAACCTCGCCCTGTCCGCCCTCGTCCCCGCGCTGCCCGCAGTCGGCGCCGCCGCGACCCTGGCCACCGGCAAGAAGGTGCCCGGGCTGGCCCGGCCGCTGGCGATCGTCCCGGTCGCCGTCTCGGCCGTGCTCGCCCTGGTGGTCGCCCTCCAGCTCGGCACCGGCCGGACCCTGGACGCGGCCACCCGGCTCACCCCGACCGGCGGCCCGGACATCTCGCTGGCCATCCACCTGGACGGCTTCAGCTCGCTGATCTCCGTGCTGGTCGGCCTGGTCGCCACCTGCGTCCAGGTCTACTCGACCGCGTACCTGAAGAAGGACCCGCGCTACCCCTCGTACGCGGCGCTGGTCTCGCTGTTCACCGCGGCGATGTTCCTGGTGGTCTTCTCGGGCGACCTCGTCGTGCTGCTGGTCGGCTGGGAGGTCATGGGCGTCTGCTCGTACTTCCTGATCGGCCACCACTGGGAGACCGCGGACGCCCGCTCGGCCTCGCTCAAGGCCTTCCTGGTCACCAAGCTCGGTGACGTGCCGTTCCTGTTCGGGATCTTCCTGCTCGGCGCGGACGCCCACAGCTTCCGGATCCCGGACGTGCTGGCGGCCGCGGGCGAGGGCAGGCTCGGCCACCCGACGCTGATCGCGCTGCTGCTGCTCGCCGGTGTCGCCGGCAAGAGCGCCCAGTTCCCGCTGCACACCTGGCTCCCGGACGCGATGGCCGGTCCCACGCCGGTCTCCGCGCTGATCCACGCCGCCACCATGGTCGCGGCCGGCATCTACCTGGTGGCCCGGCTGATGCCGGTGTTCCTGCAGTCGGGCGCGGCGCTGGTCGTGCTCGCCGTGATGGCCGCCGTGACGATGATCGGCTCGGCGCTGTGCGCGCTCGCCCAGGACGACCTCAAGCGGGTGCTCGCCTACTCCACCGTCGGCCAGCTCGGCTACATGGCCGGCGCGCTGGCCAGCGGGGACCGCGAGGCCTCGGTGTTCCACCTGGTCAGCCACGGAGCGTTCAAGGCGCTGCTGTTCCTGGCCGCCGGCGTGGTGATCCACGCCGCGCACACCAACTCGATCTCCGCGATGTCCCGGATCCCGGGGCTGCGCAAGCGGGTGCCGGACGCCTACTGGACGATGGGCATCGCCCTGGTCGCGCTGGCCGGGCTGCCGCCGTTCTCCGGCTTCTTCAGCAAGGAGGCGGTGCTGACCGCCGCCGAGCACGCCGCCAACGGCGAGGCGCTCACCAACGGGCTCGGCCCGGCCTCGGCGGTGCCGCAGGCGGCCGGCTGGATCGTGCTGATCTCGGCCGCGCTCACCGCACTGCTCACCGGCGCCTACGCCACCCGACTGTTCCTGGTCACCTTCCACAGCCCGGCCGGTGCGGCCGCGGCGGCCCCGGAGGTGCTGCCCGCCGCCGACCGGGCGACGGTGGCCGCCGACCACGAGGCCGACGCGCCCTACTCGCCCGAGCTGGACGAGGCCGACCCGGCCACCGCCGAGCCGCCCGCGATGCGCTGGCCGCTCTGGGTGCTGGCCGTCCCGACCATGGCCTTCGGCGTCGCCGGGCTGCGCACGGACTGGCTGCCCGCGCTGCTGGACGGCGGCTCGCTGCGCCCCACCGGCGTCACCGCCGTCACCGGCATCGGGCTCGCCGTGGTCGGGGTGCTCGCCGCGTACGGCGCCTGGCGGTCGGCCACCGCGCGGGTGGCCACCGGCCGCCCCGCCCCGGCCGCCGTCGGCCGGGTGCCCGAGCAGGCCGGAGCCCCGGCCGCCGAGGTGATCGTCGCCGACCCCGGGCGCACCCTGCTCGGCCCGCTGTTCGGCCCGGCCCGGCACGGCTTCGGCGTCGACCGGCTGTACCACGTGCTGTTCGTCCGCCCGGTGGCCGCCGCCGCCCAGCTGGTCCGCTTCCTCGACCGCGAGGTCGTCGAGGGCTACGTCCAGGGCAGCGGGATCGGCGCCAACCTGCTCGGCCGGGCCGTCCGGCTCGCGCAGACCGGTAACGCGCAGACCTACCTCAGCGCGCTGCTCGCCGGGGTCGTCCTGCTCGCCGTCCTGGTGGCGGTGTAGCCGGTGCTGTCCCCCACCCCCGTCCCGTTCACCGCCACACCTGGGAGCCCCCGATGAACGCGGTCCTCATCGCCCTCCTGGTGCTGCCACTGCTCGGCGCCGCGCTCACCCTGGCGCCGGTGTTCGGACCGGACCGGGCCGTCGCCGACCGGCGGGCGCTGCGACTGAACTCCGTGGTCACCGGCGCGGTGTTCCTGGTCTCCGTCGCCCTCGCGGCCGGCTTCGACCACGGCTCGCCGGCCCGGATGCAGGCCACCACCGACGTGTCCTGGATCCCGGCCCTGCACGTGCGCTTCCACCTCGGGGTGGACGGCGTCTCGCTGCCGCTGATCGTGCTGACCGCGCTGCTCACCTTCCTCTGCGCGCTGTACTCGGAGAAGCGGCTGCCGGACGGGGACGACGTGCCCCCGGCGCAGGCCTTCGTGGGGCTCTTCCTGCTCCTCGAAGTCGGCATGCTCGCCACCTTCGCGGTCCTGGACCTCCTGCTCTTCTTCCTGTCCTTCGAGATCGTGCTGATCCCGATGTACTTCCTGATCGCCCGCTGGGGGAGCGGCGCGAAGACCCCGGCGGCCAACCGGTTCATCCTCTACACGCTGCTCGGCTCGGCCGTGATGCTGCTCGGCTTCCTGCTGATCGGCAGCAAGGCCGGCACCTTCGACATGCAGGCGCTGGCCGCCGCGCACGGCAACGGCCTGAGCCACACCACCCAGGTGATCGCCGCGCTGGCGATCATGGTCGGGCTGGCGGTCAAGGCTCCCGCCTGGCCGCTGCACAGCTGGCTCCCCGACGCGCACACCGCCGCCCCGACGGTGGGCTCGGTGCTGCTCGCCGGTGTGCTGCTGAAGATGGGCACGTACGGTCTGGTCCGCGTCCTGCTGCCGGTCGTGCCGGGCGGCACCGCGACGCTCGCCCCCTACCTGGGCGCCTTCGCCGCCGTCGGCATCGTCTACGGCTCGCTGGCCTGCCTGGCGCTGGCCCGCCCCGGATCCAAGGGCGACCTCAAGCGCCTGATCGCGTACTCCTCCGTCGGCCACATGGGCTTCGTACTGCTGGGCATCGCCTCCCTCACCCCGGTGGGCGTCAACGGCGCGCTGTTCGCCAACATCGCCCACGGTCTGATCACCGGTCTGCTGTTCTTCGTCGTCGGAGCGCTCAAGGACCGCTACGGCACGGCCGACCTCGACACGCTCTCCGGCGCCACCGGCGCCGCCCTGTACGGCCGGGCACCACGGATCGGCGCACTGCTCGCCTTCGCCGCCGTCGCCAGCCTCGGCCTGCCCGGGCTGGCCGGCTTCTGGGGCGAGCTGCTCGCCATGTTCGGCGCCTTCGACCCGGCCGCCGGCCTGTCGCGCCCCGCCTTCGTCACCTACATGGTCCTGGCCGGCCTCGGCACCCTCCTCACCGCCGCGTACCTGCTGATCGTGGTCAAGCGCGTCTGCATGGGCGACCCCGCGCAGCCCGCAGCGGTGGACCGGCTGCCCGACCTGCGCCCGTACGAGGCCGTCAGCTGGACGCCGCTGGCCGCGCTCACGCTGGTGGCCGGTCTCTGGCCCGCCCTCCTGCTCGGCCTCTCCGACCCTGCCGTCAAGCACCTCCTCGGGGGTGGCTGACCGTGCTCGCAGCCCACACCGCCGCACTCGGACCTCACTCCACGGGGCAGCACACTGTGACCTCCCTCGCCGTAGCCAACCCGGGCAGCCTGATCCAGTCCGTGGACTGGGTGGCGATCGCGCCCCCGCTGATCGCCGCCGTGGCCGCCCTCGCCGTGCTGGTCACCGACCTGTTCCTGCCCGAGCAGCACAAGAAGTGGCTCGGCCGCCTCACCGCGGCCGGACTCGCCCTCGCCCTCATCGCACTCCTTCCGCTGACCGGTGGATCACCCCGAGCGACCTTCTGTGTCCGGAACGTAGCAGGGGCCACTGACACCGCAGGCTGCTCCTACGTCGCCGACCACTTCGCCCTGGTGTTCCAGCTGCTCGCCCTGGGTGGCGCGCTGATCGCCGCGCTGCTGTCGATGCACACCGTCGACCGTGAGAAGTTGCCAAGCGGCGAGTACTGGTTCCTGCTGCTCTCCAGCGCCACCGGCGCCGCCCTGCTGCCCGCCTCGCGCGACCTCGCCACCATGGTGATCGCCCTGGAGGTCGCCTCGCTGCCCGCCTTCGCCCTGGTCGCGCTGCGCCGGGACGGGCGGGGCGCGGAGGCCGCGCTCAAGTTCTTCGTCTCCTCGGTGACCGCGACCGCCGTGATGCTGCTCGGCATCGGCTTCGTCTACGCGGCGAGCGGCAGCCTGCACCTCGGCGCCGTCGCCCAGGGCCTGGAGCACGCGCCCGGCCAGCTCAAGCCGCTGGCCGAGGCGGGGGCCGTGCTGACCCTGGTCGGCTTCGCCTTCAAGGTCGCCGCCGTCCCGTTCCACTTCTGGGTGCCCGACACCTACACCGGTGCCCCGCTGCCGGTGGCCGGCTACCTCTCGGTGGTCGGCAAGGCGGCGGGCCTGTCCGGCCTGGCGCTGGCCACCACCATCGCGTTCCGCCCGTACGCCCACACCTGGGGCCTGGCGCTCGCCGTGCTGGCCGCCGTCACCATGACCGTCGGCAACGTCGGCGCGCTGCGGCAGCGCTTCGACACCCGCTACAGCGCGGTGCGGCTGCTCGCCTGGTCCTCGGTCGGCCAGGCCGGGTACCTGCTGGTGCCGCTCGCCGCCGCCGGGTACGCCCCCACCGGCGCCGACCCGCTCGGCGCGACCGCCGCGTACGCGCTCATCTACGGCGTGGTGAACCTCGGCGCGTTCGGGGTGGTCGCCGCCGTCGGCCGCCGGGCCGGGACCAGCGTGGACGACTTCCGCGGCCTGTTCGCCCGCAACCGCTGGACGGCGCTCGCGCTGGCCTTCTTCCTGCTCTGCCTGGCCGGGCTGCCGCCGGGCGTGATCGGCCTGTTCGGCAAGGTCGTGGTGTTCCGCGCGGCGGTGGACGCCGGACTGGGCTGGCTGGCCGTGGTGATGGCCGTCAACGTGGTCATCGCCCTGTACTACTACCTGCTGTGGACGGCCCGGCTGTTCGCCCCGGCGGACCCGCGGGCGGCGGTCGCGGTCGGCGCCGAGCCGCGGCTCCCGGTCAGCCTGACCGCCACGCTGGGGCTCACCGCCTCGGCGGCGGTGGTGCTCTCCTTCGCCCCGCAGCTGGTCCTCCAGGTCGCCGGCGGCAGCCTGTTCTGAGCCGCCGGGCGCGGTGCGGGCGCCCTTCGGGACGGCCTCCGGTCCGGGGCCGTCCGGGTGGCCTGGCGGTGTCGCGTCGGTCACAAGGGAACAAGGTCCCCGGCCCCACCCGTTGACCGGGCAAGAGGGACGAGGCGGAAAGGGCTTCCCCACCGCACCACTGGAGGGCCTGACGTGCACAGCCGGCACAACGGACTGAGGACCGCCGTCCTGCTCGGTGGCCTCTCGGCGCTGATCCTGGTGATCGGCAGTTTCTTCGGTCGGACCGGCTTCGTGGTCGCCCTGCTGATCGCCCTCGGGACCAACGCCTACGCCTACTGGAACAGCGACCGGATCGCGCTGCGGGCCATGCGGGCCCGCCCGGTCAGCGAGTTCGAGGCGCCCGGGCTGTACCGGATCGTGCGCGAGCTCTCCACCTCGGCCCGCCAGCCGATGCCCCGGCTCTACATCTCCCCGACCCCGGCCCCGAACGCCTTCGCCACCGGCCGCAACCCGCGCAACGCGGCGGTCTGCTGCACCGAGGGCATCCTGCGGATCCTGGACGAACGCGAGCTGCGGGGCGTGCTCGGGCACGAGCTCAGCCACGTCTACAACCGGGACATCCTGATCTCCTCGGTCGCCGGGGCGCTGGCCTCGGTGGTGATGTTCCTGGTGAACTTCGCCTGGCTGATCCCGTTCGGCCGGAACGAGGACGACGACGGCCCCGGGCTGTTCGGGATGCTCGCCATCATGATCCTCGGGCCGATCGCCGCCGGGCTGATCCAGATGGCGGTCAGCCGCTCCCGCGAGTACCAGGCCGACGCCGACGGCGCCCGCATGACCGGCGACCCGCTCGCCCTCGCCGGCGCGCTGCGCAAGCTCGACGCCGGCACCCGCCAGCTGCCGCTCCCGCCGGAGCCCCAGCTGCAGACGGCCAGCCACATGATGATCGCCAGCCCCTTCCGCCCCGGCGAGGCCGGCGCCCGGCTGTTCTCGACCCACCCGCCGATGGCGGAGCGGATCGCCCGGCTGGAGCGGATGGCGGGCTACCGGCAGTAGCGGGCCCGCTCAGCCCGTCGACTCCTCGTACGCGAGCCGCAGCCGGTGGATGCCCTCCGCCACCTGGGCGGGGCTGTCGGCGGCGGCGTAGCTGAGGCGCAGGTGCGGGGCCGGGGGTTCGGCGGCGTGGTACGGGCGGCCGGGGGTGACCAGGACGCCGGCGCGCAGGGCGGTGGCGGCGAGGGCGGCGTCCTCGGTGCCGTCCGGGAAGCGCAGCCACAGGTGGTAGCCGCCGGGCCGGTAGGCGCCGAGCACGCCGGGCAGTTCGCGGTGCAGGGCGGCCACGGCGGCGGTGCGGCGGTCGCGCAGTTCGGCGCCGAGGGTGCGCAGGTGGCGGGCCCAGGCGGGGTCGGAGACGAGTTCCAGCGTCGCCTCCTGGAGCGGCCGGGGCACGAAGAAGCTGTCCACCACCTGGGTGGCCCGCAGCCGGGCCAGCGCCGGGCCGCGTGCGGTGAGGGCGCCGACCCGCAGGTTGGGGGAGGCGGCCTTGGTGAGCGAGCGCAGGTGCACCACGACGCCGTCCTGGTCGTCGGCGGCGAGCGGGCGGGGCAGCGCCGGGGCGTCCGCGTGGACGAGCAGCCGGGCGAAGTCGTCCTCGATCACGAAGGCCCCGGCCGCCCGGGCGATCCGCAGCACCTCCGCCCGCCGCGCGGGCGAGAGCACCGCGCCGGTGGGGTTCTGGAACAGCGGCTGGCAGACGAACACCCGCGCCCGGGTGGCCTCGAAGGCGTCGGCGAGCAGCTCGGTGCGGACGCCGTCGGCGTCGATCGGCACGGGCACCGGCCGCAGCCCGGCCGCCCGGATGACCGCGAGGATGCCCGAGTAGGTCGGCGACTCGACCAGTACCGGTGAGCCGGGCGCGGCCAGCGAGCGCATCGCGACGGTGAGGCCGCCCTGCCCGCCGGAGGTGATCAGGACGTCCCCGGCGCTGATCGGTCCGGCGTGGCCGCCGATGTCGCGGGCGAACCAGCCGCGCAGCTCGGTGAGGCCGTCGGTGGGCGGGCGGTCCCAGGCGCCGGGGCGGCGGCCGGCCCGGGCGAGGGCGGCGGCGAGCAGCCGCTCGGGCAGTAGGGAGGCGTGCGGGTAGCCGCTGTTGAGGTCGATGACGTCCGGCGGGGGCACCCGGAGGGTGGCGAAGACCGGGGCGGCCAGCAGGTCGCGCGGGCCGGAGTCGGCGCTGAGCGCGACCTCCTGCCAGGAGAGGTCGCCGGGGCGGGCGGCCGGTGCCGCCGGGCCGCCCGGGGCCGCCGCGAAGGCCGCCGCCCGGAACACCCCCGCACCGGGCCGGGAGACCACCAGTCCCTCGGCGACCAGCACCGCGATGGCGCGGGAGACCGTCCCCGGGCTGACCTGGTGGCGTTCCATCAGGGCCCGGCTGGAGGGGAGCTTCCGTCCCTCCGGGTAGCGCTCGACCTCCCGCCGCAGGCTTTCGGCGAGTTCGGTCACGCTGCTACGCTCGTTCATGACGACACAAGATAGCGCTACCCTGCCGGTGGCGGTAGCACCGCGGCACGGTGACCGCACCTCAGGCACCGCCCTCGCCGCCCTCGGGGTGGCCTCCTTCTCGCTCAGCTTCCCGGCCACCGCGTGGTCCCTGACCGGAATCGGCCCGTGGACCTCTACCGGCCTGCGCGGCGCCGTGGCCGGGGTGCTGGCCGGGCTGTACCTGCTGGCGTCCGCCGCCCCGCTGCCGAAGCGGCGGCAGTGGCCCGGCCTGCTGGTGGTCTCGGCCGGCTGCGTACTGGGCTTCCCGCTGCTCACCACACTCGCCCTGCGGACCTCCTCGACCGCCCACTCGGCGGTGGTCATCGGCGTCCTGCCGCTGGCCACGGCGGTGGTCGCGGCACTGCGCACCGGCCGTCGGCCGTCCCGGGTGTTCTGGGCGGCAGCGCTGGCCGGGGCCGCGGCCGTGCTCGTCTTCACCCTGCTGCAGAGCCACGGCCGGCCGACCCTCGCCGACCTCTACCTGATCGTCGGCCTGCTGGTCTGCGCGGCCGGGTACGCGGAGGGCGGGCGGCTGTCCCGGGAGCTCCCGGGCGCCCGGGTGATCGCCTGGGCGGTGGTGGCCGCGCTGCCCGCGATGCTGCTGACCTCCGGGTACGGGCTGACCGCGGAGCCGGTGCACCTCGGCGCGAAGGCGCTGGCAGGGCTGGCGTACATCGCGGCGGTCTCGCAGTTCGGCGGGTTCGTGCTCTGGTACCGGGGGATGGCGGCGATCGGCGTGCCGAGGGCCAGCCAGCTGCAGCTCGCCCAGCCGCTGCTGACGCTGGTCTGGTCGGTGCTGCTGCTGGGGGAGGACCTGCCGGTGGCCGCGCCGGTGACGGCGGTGGTGGTGCTGCTCTGCATCGCGGTCACCCAGCGGGCCCGGGTCTAGGATCCGGCGATCCCCAGGACGGTCCCCGGCGATGTCGTGCGCCCGCGAACCCCCGCGTTGAGCCGTCCGCAGGAGCCCCCGCTCGTTAGGATGACCCCGCGCCCCGCGTCGGTCCGGGGTGCGGCATCCGGAGGGAGTGGGCCGTCATGGCAGACGAGAGGCACGGCCCGGCGTCCGGGGACGCGCCGGCCCGAAGGCGCGGCCAGGGCGAGCTGGAGGCGCAGGTGCTGGCGGTGCTCCAGCAGGCGCCCGGCCCGGCCAGCGCGGGGTGGGTCCAGGAACGCCTGGAGGGCGGTCTCGCGTACACCACGGTGATGACCATCCTGTCCCGCCTGCACGCCAAGAACGCCGTGTCCCGGAGCCGCTCCGGCCGCTCGTACCTGTGGCAGGCCTCCTCCGACGCCGCCGGGCTGGCCGCGCTGCGGATGCGCCGGATGCTCGACGGCGAGGCGGACCGGGACGCCGTCCTCGCCAGTTTCGTCAGTGCGCTGCTGCCGCACGACGAGGAACTGCTGCGGGCGCTGTTGGACGCCGTGTCCGCGGATCCGGCAGCGGCCGACCGTGAGAGCTGATCCGTGGGCTTCTTCGTCTTCCTCCCGCTCATCCTGCCGCTGACCGCGGTGCCGATCGCCCGCCTGACCGAGCAGCACCTGCACCCGCGCGGTGCGGCCCGGCTGATGACGGTGATCAGCGCCGTGATGGCGGTGTGCAGCGTGCTCTGCCTGGGGCTGATCGGCGTGGTGGGCACCGCGCAGATCCCGGGCAACCCGCTGCCGGACAGCTGGTCCGACCCGGTGGTGCGGCACGCGCTGCCGTACCACGAGACGGTCGGCACGGCCGCGATGTGGCTGCTGGTGCTGGTCGGCTTCACCTGCTGCCGGACGGTGGTGCGGCACCTGCGGGTCCGCTCCCGGGCCCGGCGGGCGCTGGTCGGGCTGCCCGAGGAGCCGGCCGGGGAGGAGGGCCTCGCGGTGCTGCCGGACCGCAGTCCGTACGCCTACGCGCTGCCCGGCTCGCCGGGGCGGGTAGTGGTCTCCACCGGGATGCTGGACGGGCTGGCCGAGGACGAGCGCGAGGCGCTGCTCGCGCACGAGCGGGCGCACCTGCGCCACCGCCACCACCGCTACCTGCTGACCACCCAGCTCGCCGCCTGCGTCAACCCCTTTCTGCGACCGCTGCAGGAGGCGGTGGCGTTCAGCGCGGAGCGGTGGGCGGACGAGGAGTCGGCCCAGGTGGTCGGGGACCGGCGGATCACCGCCCGGGCGGTGGCCCGGGCGGCCCTGGTCTCGCACGCCGCCCCGGCGCCGGGCTTCGCGGCCTTCGCCGCACCGGCCGCCGCCCAGCCCGGCCCGGTGCCGCGCCGGGTGGCGGCGCTGCTCGGCCCGGTGCCGACGGCCCGCAACTGGCCGCCGGCCAAGACTCCGGCGGGCCTGGCGGCGATGGTCGCCGCGGCCGGCACGGCCGCCTCGGCGCTGTGCGCGCTCAACGCGGCGGTGGCCCTGCTGGTGGTGCTGAAGGCCGTCACCCCGCTCTGAGCGGGCGCCCCGCACTCGCGGGCAAGCCGCCCGCCGGCCGCGTCCCCGACCTCACGGGTCAGTACACCTAGCCCTCGACGCTTTCCCGGAGCTTGCGGAACTCGGCGGCCAGCGCGTCCAGGGTGTAGTGGGCGTTGAGGCCGCTCGGGTTGGGCAGGACCCACACCTCGGTGTCGCCGATGCCCTCCGGCTGGTGGCCGATCGCGGCCTGTCGCTTGCCGAAGGCCGTCCGGTAGGCGCCGATGCCGAGCACCGCCAGGACGCGGGGCCGCAGCCGCAGGACGCGGTCGCGCAGCGCCGCGCCGCCCGCGCGCAGTTCCTCGGGGGTGAGTTCGTCCGCCTTGGCGGTGGTGCGCGGGGCGACGTTGGTGATGCCGAGGCCGAGGGCGGGCAGCTCGCCCTGCTCGTCCGGGCGGTACTGGCGCCCGGTGAAGCCGGAGCGGTGCAGGGCGGGCCAGAAGCGGTTGCCGGGGCGGGCGAAGTGGTGCCCGGTGGCCCCGGACCACAGGCCCGGGTTGATGCCGCAGAACAGCACCCGCAGCCCGGGCCCGGTGACGTCCGGGATGGTGGTGTCCTGGGCGGCCCGCAGCTGTTCGGGGGACGGCTTCATCGGTGGCGGAGTCGGCTTCACCCGGCCAAGTCTGCCCCGGCCGCCACCGGCGCCGTACGGCGGTTGCGCAGCAGGCGCAGGCCGAAGACCACCACGGCCGCGTACGTCCAGCCGATGAGGACGTCGACGATGAAGTGCTCGGCGCCGTAGACCAGGGTGAACGCCATCGCGAGCGGATAGGCGACCAGCAGGGCCCGCAGCTTGCGCCCGGCGGTCGGCCAGAACAGGAACAGCAGCATCGCCGGGTAGGCGGAGTGCAGCGAGGGCATCGCGGCGACGTCGTTGGCGAACTGGCTGCCGTTCTCCAGCAGTGAGTCGGCCTGCGGCAGGCCCATGGTGGAGATGGTCTCCCAGACCACCCGGTGCAGCGGTGGCATGTCGCCCTGCTGGCCGACCAGCCACGGCGGGTCGGCCGGGTAGAGCAGGTAGGTGGCGAAGCCGGCGAAGGTCAGCGTGAAGTAGCAGGCGAGCAGTTCCCGGAAGCGCTGGTGGGCGCGCCGCCAGAGCACGGCGAGCAGGACGAAGACGACGAGGAAGTGCGAGAGGTAGACGGCCGTCGCCGCGTAGTCGTACCAGTGCGGTGAGCCCGGGGTGTAGAGCGCGTGCTGGATCCGTACGGTCCAGGTCTCGCCGAAGCCGAGCACCTCGTCGGCGCGCAGCTGGGGCTGCCAGTGCGGGGCCCAGGGGGTGTGGGCGCCGTAGCCGCGCAGCAGGGAGTAGACCCAGACCACGGCCATCACCGGGATCCAGTCGCGCAGCACCAGCAGGAAGCCGCGCCGGCCGTGGCCGCTGTGGACGGCGGCGGTCAGCAGGGCGCCGATCAGCCAGAGGAACACCACGTCGTTGGCGAAGGCCATGCCCTGGGTGGCCAGGAACCAGACGAAGGCGGTCAGGTAGGCCGGCCAGGCCAGCAGCCGCAGTCTCGACAGGCCGGCTCGGCGGTCGCGGGCGGTCACGGGGCGCAGTCGTCCGGCCCGCACCGGGGACGGTGGGGCCGGGCTGAGCAGCTTCGTCATGCTCACCGAAACTAGCAACGGAAGCTTGAAGGACTCTGGGTGAACTATGACCAGCCCGTAAGAAAGTCGCACGGTTGGGTCAAATCTCGCCGGGCAAAGGTCCCGAAACCGGGCAGGCGGGTTCGGGTCAGTCAGGTCGGTCGGATCAGGCCACGGTGCGGAGTTCGTGCGGAGTGTTGTTGAGGCGCCGCCCGCCGTTCGCGGTGACGGTCACGATGTCCTCGATCCGCACCCCGAACCGGCCCGGCAGGTAGACGCCCGGCTCGATCGAGAAGCACATGCCGGGCACCAGCGGCCGCTCCTCGCCCTCGACCAGGTACGGCGGCTCGTGGGTGGTGATGCCGATGCCGTGGCCGGTGCGGTGGATGAAGTACTCGCCGTAGCCGCCCTCGGTGATCACCCGGCGGGCGATCCGGTCGATCTCCTGGCAGCTCACCCCGGGCCGGACCGCCTCGAAGGCGCTCTGCTGGGCGAGCCGGACCAGGTCGTGCACCTTCCGCACCTCGGCCGGGGCGTCCGGACCGACGTGCACGGTGCGGGTGGTGTCGGAGCCGTAGCCGTCCTTGAGGCCGCCGAAGTCCAGCACCACGGTGTCGCCTGGGCGGATGATCCGCTCCCCGGCCTCGTGGTGCGGGTTGGCGCCGTTGGGGCCGGAGCCGACCACGGTGAAGTCGACCTGGCTGTGCCCGTACTGGATGAGCAGCGCGCCGAGGTCGGCGGCCACGTCGGTCTCCCGGCGGCCGGCGAAGGCGACCTCCAGGATGCCCCGGTAGGCGGCGTCCGCGGCGCCGCCGGCCGCGGCCAGGCGTTCCAGTTCCTCGGCGTCCTTGACCGCGCGCAGCATCGGCAGGGTCTCGGAGAGCGAGGTGAAGGCGGTGCCGGGCAGCGCGGACTGGAGGCCGAGCAGGTGCATGGCCCAGGCGTTGTCGGAGATGCCGTACCGCCCGGCCGGGTCGAACAGCGGGCCGACGGTGGCGTACGGGTCCTCGCCGTCGGACCAGTCGAGCAGGTCGACGGCCGGGGCGCCGACCGCCTTCTCGGCGTCCGGGCGCTCCAGCTTGGGGACGACCAGAGCGGGCCGGCGCCCGGCGGTGAGGACGAGGGCGGTGAGCCGCTCGGTGATCGCGGTGGGCTGGTAGCCGCACAGGTAGGTCAGGTCGGGGCCGGGGGCGATCACCAGGCCGGCCAGCCCGGCGGCGGTGGCCTCGGCGGTGGCCCGGGTCATCCGGGCGGTGTGGTCCTCGGTGGTGAACGGACTGGGCACGGTTCTTCCTCCTCGGGGCCGGGCGGACTGCTTCCTTCGACGTCCCCCCATGTTCTCCGGAATCCCGCAACCGCACTACGGCCAGCGGCTGTTGGCGAAGTGCCGGAGGAACAGCGCCTCGACGTGGGCCATCTTCCGGATCTCCTCCGGGTCGACGCTCTCGTTCGGCGCGTGGATCAGGCAGCGCGGCTCCTCGACGCCCATCAGCACGATCTCCGCCTCGGGGAAGGTGGCGGCGAGGACGTTGCAGAGCGGGATCGAGCCGCCCTGGCCGAGGAAGGACATCGGCTTGCCGTAGACCTCCTGCATCGCCTTGTCGAGGGCGGTGTACGCGGGCCCGCCGGTGCCCGCCCGGAACGGCGCGCCGGCTCCCTCCCGCTCCACGTCCACCCGCACGCCCCAGGGCGCGGCGGCCTCCAGGTGCGCGACCAGGGCGTCCTGGGCGGCGCGGGCATCGGCGCCGGGCGGCACCCGCAGGCTCACCCGGGCCCGGGCGGTGCCCGGGACGGCGGCGGCGGAGCCGACCACGGGCGGGCAGTCGATGCCGAGGACGGTGACGGCGGGGCGGGCCCAGAGCCGGTCGGCGACGGTGCCGGAGCCGGTCAGCCGGACGCCGTCCAGCACTCCGGCGTCGGCGCGGAACCGCCCCTCGTCGTACCCGACGCCGCTCCACGTCCCGGCGCAGTCCAGGCCGTCGATCCGGGTGCCGCCGTCGGCGTCGCGCAGTGAGTCGAGCATCCGGATCAGCGCGGCGAGGGCGTCCGGGGCGGGGCCGCCGAACATACCGGAGTGCAGGTCGCCGCGCAGGGCCCGGACGGTGACCACCACCTTGGTGACCCCGCGCAGCGAGGTGGTGGCGGTGGGGACGCCGACGGCGGCGTTGCCGGTGTCGCAGATCAGCAGGGCGTCCGCGTGCAACTCCCCGGCGTGCGGGGGCACGTACTGCTCCAGACCGCCGGTGCCCTGCTCCTCGGAGCCCTCGACCACCAGCTTGAGGCCGACCGGGACGTCCTCGCCGAGCGCCCGCAGCGCGGTGAGGTGCATGACGATGTTGCCCTTGCAGTCCGCGGCGCCACGCCCGTACCAGCGGCCGTCGCGTTCGGTGAGCCGGAACGGCGGGGAGCTCCAGGCGGCGTCGTCGAGCGGGGGCTGGACGTCGTAGTGGCTGTAGAGCAGCACGGTCGGGGCGCCGGGCGGGGGCGGGCGGTGGCCGATCACGGCGTGGCTGCCGTCCGGGGTCTCCTCCAGGTGGACGTCGCGCAGGCCGACCTCGGCGAAGGCGACGGCGACCCACTCGGCGGCCTCCCGGCACTTCTCCGGCGGGTACTGCCGGGGGTCGGCGACGGACGGGATGGCCACCAGCTCGGCCAGGTCGGCCTTCGCTCGGGGCATCAACTCGGCGATCCGGCGGGCGAGTTCGTCGGTCATCTGAAGCTCCTACTGGCGGACGGTGGTGCGCGGGTCGAGGTCGTCGATCCGGTCCTGGACGGCGGGGAGCCGGTCCGGGCAGTACACCGAGAGCACGATCGCCTCGGCCTCGGCCACCTCGCGGTCGGACAGCACCGGGCGCTGGCCGGGCCCGTCGGCGCCGTTGGACCTCCCGTACTTCCACCGCGCCTGGTTGAGCGCGTCCGCCGGGTCGGCGCAGACCGCGCCGCCGTCCTCACCCAGGGTGCGGGTGAGGGCGGGCCGTACCCGGCCAGTTCACCCGGTTGCCGCGTCCCCCGCATGCGGCGTGCGGCCGTGCGGGTGATCGACGGTCAGCCCTGCGCGGACGCCGGCGTGGCGGCGGGCCAGACGGCGCGGCGCAGGGTGCGGCTCGCGGTGGCGGGCAGCAGGGCGGCGGCGAGCACCCCGGCGATCGAGGCCAGTGCGACGGCGGGGGAGAGGTGGTCCAGCAGCAGGCCGGCGGCGAAGGCCCCGGCGGGCATCCCGGCGGTCAGCAGCGTCACGGTCGCGGCGATCACCCGGCCGCGCAGCTCGTCCGGCACCTGCCGGAAGACCAGCAGGTCGAGCATCACCCGCAGGGCCGGGACGCCGGCGCCGACCACGAACAGGGCGGCGAAGACGGTGACCGCCCCGCCGGGCAGCAGCGGCGCCAGCGGCACCGGCACGGCGGTCCAGGCCACGGCCAGCAGCAGCACGCCGGGGCCGGCCAGCCGGTGCAGCCGGGAGACCAGCAGCGTCCCGGCCAGCGCCCCGACCGCCTCGCCGGCCAGCGCCAGGCCGATCCCGCCGCTGCCGGTGCCGTGCTCGCGCAGCAGCACCATGACGGGCAGCAGCAGCGCGGCCCCGGTCAGGTTGATCACCAGCAGCACGGCCAGGGCGGGGCGCAGCAGCGGGGAGGCGGCGAGGACGCGGAAGCCGGCCAGCGCGCCGCCCTTCTCCCGCTGCTGCGGCGTGGCCGGACTGGGGAAGCGCACCACCAGGGCGGACACCAGCGAGACCAGCGAGGCGAACGCGGCGCCGAGGAAGGGCACCGAGCGGCCGAGCCCGAACAGGAACCCGGCCAGCGGCGGGCCGGCCAGCGCGGCGCCGCTCATCCGGGCCTCGTCCTGGGCGAGCGCCTGCGGCAGTTGCTCCGGCGCGACCACCGAACGCAGCGCCAGCAGCCGGATCGGGCCGGTGTAGGCGACGGTCGCGCCGATCACGGCGGCGACCACCAGCAGGTGGACCAGGGACGGCCGGCCGAGGGCCAGCGCGGCGGGGATGCTGGCGAGGGCCAGCAGTCGGGTGGTGTCGGCGACGAGCAGCACCCGGCGGCGGTCCCGCCGGTCGGCGATCGAGCCGCCGTGGACGCCGAGCAGCAGGGTGGTGGCCATCTCCACCGCGCCGAAGGCCCCGGCAGCGGTGGAGGAGCCGGTGAGTGCGAGCACCAGCAGGGGGAAGGCGGTCTCACCGATCCGCATGCCGAGGGTCGCGCAGGACTGGCCGATCCACAGGGCCTGGAACCGCAGGTTGCGCCGCAGCGGCACGGGCGGTGGCGGGTCCGCCGGTGCGGGCTCCGTCGCCCGCTCGACCGTCGCTGTGGTGTGCTCCGTCATGCCCCGACCCCCATCGTTAACCGTTCGCGTTAACCGTAATCGTTCACATCTACGTGAATGATTGCGCCTGCGTGAGTGATTGCGCAAGAGTGAGCGCTCATCGAGGCGTGATTGCGTGCGGAGCGGCCGATCTGCGAGGGTGGGCCCGTGGCCGAGCACGAACGGGAACCTACCGACGGGGACGAGCAGCAGCAGCCCACCACCTGGGTCAAGGAGCGCCAGGTGGGCGATGTCGCGGTGCTCAAGGCACTGGCCGACCCGCTGCGCCTCGCCATCCTCGGCGCACTGAAGGCCGCCGACGACCGGCCGCTGACCGCCAAGGAGCTCGCCGCCGAGCTCCGCGAACCGCAGACCAAGCTCTACCGGCACATCAAGCAACTGGAGAAGGCCGGGCTGATCCTGGTGGCGGGCACCCGGCTGGTGTCGGGCATCGTGGAGAGCCGCTACCAGGTCGCCCAGGACTCCATCCGGCTCGCCCCGGAGATGTTCACCGCCGACTCCCCGGCCCGCTTCGAGGCGTACGACGCCATGCAGGCCGCGCTCGACCGGGTCCGCGGCGAGTTCCGGGCCCACGTCGCCGACGGGCGGCTGGACTTCGGCCGCCCGCAGGGTGGTTCGGGCGCGCCGTCCGGCCTGTTCGCGGACTTCGCGCTGCGGCTCGAACCGGAGCGGCTGGCCCGGCTGCAGGCCCGGCTCAAGGAGCTCCTCGACGAGCTGACCGCGGAAGGTCCGAGTACGGCCGATGACGCCGTGGACGTGACCTTCTTCACCCTGCTCTACGGTCTCCGGCCGGGCACGGAATCATAAATTCCGGGCCGACTGTCGGTGCGGTGGGACAGCATGTCCGGCATGTCGTATGAACTCCAAGCGCTGATAGGCATGTTGGAGCTGCTGACGGTGGCGGCCGCGGAGGTGCCGGCGGCCCGGGTGGTGCCGCTGGCACAGGGGCTGGCGCTGATCCCGGTCACCTCCGCCGTGCTGTCCGCGCTCCAGGGCGACGCCGCCGTGCCGAAGCCCGGCGGCGGGGCGGGATTCGGCTGGCACCCGGACGGTTTCGAACTCCGGCTCGCCGCCTGGTCCAAGGCCGGTCCGATCGCCTGCGTCGAGGCCGAGTACTTCGGCGGCAGCGGCACCCAGCGCGCCGCCGTCTGGTCGGACGGCCGGGTCGTCCTGGGCCCGCTCAGCAGTGGCGAGTTCGAGCCGGCGCCGGCCGAGGGCACCCCGATCTCCCGGGCCCTGCGGCGGCTCGGCGGGTACGTCGAGCCGGGGCGGGTGGACGAGTTCGACTCGGTCGGGCTGGGCGCGCACCGCAGCACCGCGGGCTGGGCGGCGGGCTGAGGCCGCGGGAGCCGGCGGCGCGTCAACACGACGCGCCGCAGTACCCATGCCTGCCACCCGGATGGCCGCCGTGCTGACCGCAGCCCTCGCGCTGACCATGGTCGCCACGGCGTCCGCCGCTGCCGCCGGCCATGGAGCCGCGGACCCACCCCGCCGACGCGAACGGCCCCGCCCCCGGATCCTTGGAACTCAAGGATCCCGGGAGCGGGGCCGTGCCGTCGTGCCCCGCGGACGGGGAGCGACGGGTCGACTAGCGGTAGTTCACGAACTGGATCGCGAAGTCCAGGTCCTTGCCCTTGAGCAGGGCCTGGACGGTCTGGAGGTCGTCGCGGCTCTTGGAGCTGACGCGCAGCTCGTCGCCCTGGACCTGGGCCTTGACGCCCTTCGGGCCCTCGTCCCGGATGATCTTCGCGACCTTCTTGGCATCCTCCGTGGTGATGCCCTCCTTGATGTTCGCGAAGATCTTGTACTCCTTGCCGGAGAGCTGCGGCTCGGCGGCGTCCAGAGCCTTCAGCGAGAGGCCGCGCTTGACGAACTTCGTCTGCAACACGTCCAGGATGGCCCGCACGCGCTCCTCGCCGTTGGCCTTCATCTCGATCTTCTCGCCCGAGCGGCTGATCTCGCCGCCCACGCCCTTGAAGTCGAAGCGGGTGGCGATCTCACGGGAGGTCTGGTTGATCGCGTTGTCGACCTCCTGCCACTCGACCTTCGAGACGATGTCGAAACTGGAGTCGGCCATGGGTGTTGGTCTCCTTGATGCTCTGGCTTCACTGACACGGCCCGCCCCACCGGGACGCCCGCGGCCCAAGCCTATCCAGCGCCACCCCGGCCCCGCCCGTGACAGCCGCGCCGCGGTCCTTGATCGTCGCGTGATCTATCGAGTGGCGGAACACCCCCGGGGATCAGGTATGGTTTACCAAGTCGAACGGGGCGCGAGCCTCGGGAAACGAAAATCCTGGCTGGTTGCCCGAGCGGCCAAAGGGAGCAGACTGTAAATCTGTCGCGCAAGCTACGCAGGTTCGAACCCTGCACCAGCCACAGGATAGAGAAACGGCCCCCGATCTGCGGAAACGCGGATCGGGGGTCTTTTCGTGCGCCCGGACGCCACCGGGGGCCGTTATTGCGCATTGCTTGCAATTACGTCCTGCAGGCAGCAGAGTGGGAGGCCGGGGGTGGGAGTCCTTCGAGCTGATCGTCTTCCCAACCGGCGCCCGCCGGGACAACGGCTCACCCACCCCCGCCAACAGCCTCGTCCTCGCCATCCTGGCGATCATCGTGGTCGGCCTGTTCCGCGACGCCCCGGCGAGCACCGAGGCCGCCGCCGGCCACGCCTCGGTGCTCGCTGAGAACGCCACCGCGGTCGGTGCGCTGCTGTTGCTCAAGGCCTTCGCGGCCGGCTGCTCGGCGCTGACCGGCGTCGAGGCGGTGGCCAACGCCGTCCCCTCCTTCCGCACCCTGCGGGTGAAGCGGGCCCAGCACACCGAGGTCGCGCTCGGCGCCCTGCTCGGCGTGATGCTGATCGGCCTGGCCGTCCTGATCGGCCGCTTCCACCTCCGGCCGGTCGACGGCGTCACCGTGCTCGCCCAGCTCGCCGACGCCTCGCTCGGCCACGGGATCTGCTTCTACGTCGTCCAGTTCACTGTGGTCCTGCTCGGCCTGGCAGCCAACACCTCCTTCGGCGGCCTGCCCGTGCTGATGGACCTGCTCGCCCGGGACAACCACCTGCCGCACGTCTTCGCGCTGCGCGCCGACCGCCAGGTGTACCGGTACGGCGTGCTGTTCCTGACCGTGGTCTCGGCCGCGCTGCTGGTCGGCTCCGGTGGCGACGTCAACAGCCTGGTGCCGCTGTCCTCGATCGGCGTGTTCGTCGGCTTCACCGTCTGCCAGGTCGGCATGGTCCGGCACTGGTACCTGCACCGCCCGGCCGGCTGGCGGCGGAAGGCCGCGCTGAACGGCTTCGGGGCGCTGCTGACCGGCGTCGCGGCGATCGTGGTGACCGGCACCAAGTTCACCGAGGGCGCCTGGGGCATCGTGGTGGCCCTGCCGTTGCTGGTGGTGCTGTTCGAGGCGATCCACCGCAGCTACGCGCGGATCGGCGAGTGGCTGGAGCTGGGCCGGGTGCCGGGTGCGGTGACCCGGCAGCGCAGCCTGGTGGTGGTCCCGGTGACGGCGATCACCCGGCTCACCCGGGACGGCCTGTCGGCGGCGCTGTCGCTGGGCGACGAGGTGTTCGCGGTGACCGTGGTGCACGACCCGGCCGACGCCGAGACGCTGCGCCGGGACTGGGAGCTGTGGCAGCCCGGGGTGCCGCTGCTGGAGATCTCGGAGGACCACCGGCGGCTCGGCCCGCCGATCGCCGCGTTCGTCAACCGGCTCGGCGAGGAGCGCGCCCACGACCGGCTCACCGTGCTGATCCCCGAGGTCGAGCCGGCCCACTGGTGGCAGCGCGCGCTGCAGAACCGGCGCGGCGCCGTGATCGACCGCGCCCTGCGCCGGCACACCGACGCGGTGGTCTGCCGGCTGCGGATGCGGATGTGACCAGCGGCGCCGGGAACGCGCACGGCCCCGGACGGCGAGCTGCCGTGCGGGGCCGTTCGTCGTCCCACCACCCGTGCGCGTCAAGGTCCCGTCAACGCGGTGCCCGCACCCGTATGGAGGGCGTCAGGGCCCCCTGAACGCGCCCTTGACGGCTGGTTTGCTGCATCTGCCGGTCGTCCGCCGGCGCCGCACGGAAGTCCTTCGGCCCGTCCGCGGCATCTCCCGAACCACGCTGGTGGAGCCCATGTCCGATCTCATCTACGTCGGTGTCACGGTCGCCGTGTTCGCCGTCATCGCCCTGATCGCGCGGGGGGTGGAGAAGCTGTGAGTGAGCGCAGCGAGCGAACCATCGAGAGGTGCGGGTTGCGCGAAGCGCCTGCCGAGCGCAGCGAGGTGGGCGCATGAGCGTGGAGAACATCACCGGCCTCATCGTGGCCGTCGCTCTCGTCGGCTACCTCGTCGTGGCGCTGATCTTCCCGGAGAAGTTCTGACATGGGATCCACTCTCGCGGGCTGGCTGCAGGCCATCGCCCTGGTCGGCGCGCTGGCCCTGTGCTACCGGCCCCTGGGCGACTACATCGCCCGCATCCTGACCACCTCCAAGCACCTCAGGGTCGAGCGCGGCATCTACAAGCTGATCGGTGTCGACGGTGACGCCGATCAGCGCTGGCCGGTGTACCTGCGCTCGGTGCTGGCCTTCTCGGCCGTCTCGGTGCTCTTCCTCTACGGCCTGATCCGCCTCCAGGGCCACCTGCTGCTGAACCTGGGCGTTTCGCAGATGGAGGGCCACCAGGCCTGGAACACCGCGATCTCGTTCGTCGCCAACACCAACTGGCAGTCCTACAGCGGCGAGTCCGCGATGGGACACCTGGTGCAGATGGCGGGCCTGGCGGTGCAGAACTTCGTCTCCGCGGCCGTCGGCATCGCCATCGTGGCCGCGCTGATCCGGGGCTTCACCCGGAACCGGACGGACCGGGTCGGCAACTTCTGGGTCGACCTCATCCGGATCAACCTGCGGCTGCTGCTGCCGATCTCGATCGTCTTCGCGCTGGTCCTGGCCGCCAACGGCGTGATCCAGAACTTCCACGGCTTCACCGACGTGACCACCCTCAGCGGCGAGGTGCAGAAGATACCGGGCGGCCCGGTGGCCTCCCAGGAGGTCATCAAGCTGCTCGGCACCAACGGCGGCGGCTTCTTCAACGCCAACTCGGCGCACCCGTTCGAGAATCCGACCGGGTTCACGAACTGGCTGCAGGTCTTCCTGATCCTGCTGATCCCGTTCGCCCTGCCGCGCACCTTCGGCCGGATGGTCGGCGACAACCGCCAGGGCTACGCGATCGTCGCCGTGATGGGCCTGTTCTGGGTCGCCTCGGTGGCCTTGCTGACCTTCGCCGAATCGCAGCACGGCGGCACCGCCCTGCAGGCCGCGGGCGCCGCGATGGAGGGCAAGGAGCAGCGCTTCGGCGTCGCCGCCAGCTCGCTGTTCGCCGCCTCGACCACGCTGACCTCGACCGGCGCGGTGGACGCCTTCCACGACTCGTTCACGCCGTTCGGCGGCGGGCTGACCGTCTTCAACATGATGCTGGGCGAGATCGCGCCCGGCGGCACCGGCTCCGGCCTCTACGGCATGCTGATCCTCGCGATCGTGGCGGTGTTCGTGGCCGGCCTGATGGTCGGGCGCACCCCCGAGTACCTGGGCAAGAAGCTCGGCGGCCGGGAGATGAAGTTCGCCTCGCTGTACATCCTCACCACCCCGACCATCGTGCTGATCGGCACCGGTGTGGCGATGGCGCTGCCGGGCGAGCGGGCCGAGATGCTCAACTTCGGTGCCCACGGCTTCTCCGAGGTGCTGTACGCCTTCACCTCGGCCGCCAACAACAACGGCTCGGCCTTCGGCGGCATCACCGTCAACACCGACTGGTACGACACCGCGCTCGGCCTGGCGATGGTCCTCGGCCGCTTCCTGCCGATGGTCTTCGTCCTGGCGCTGGCGGGTTCGCTCGCCCGGCAGCAGCCGGTTCCGGCCACGCCGGGCACTCTGCCCACCCACAAGCCGCTGTTCGTGGGCCTGTTGTCGGGCGTGATCCTGATCGTCGTCGGCCTCACCTACTTCCCGGCCCTGGCTCTCGGGCCGATCGCGGAAGGTCTCTCCTGATGTCCACCCCTACGCTCAACCCCGCACCGGCCGACACCGAGGCCGAGCCCGCCGCGCCGCACAGAGTGTCGGGCGGCCTCCTCGACCCGAAGCTGATCGTCGCGTCCCTGCCGGACGCGGTGAAGAAGCTCGACCCCCGGGTGATGGTCAAGAACCCGGTGATGTTCGTGGTCGAGGTGGGCTCGGTGGTCACCACCGTCTCCGCGATTGCGAACCCGTCGGTGTTCGCGTGGTCGATCACCGTCTGGCTCTGGCTCACCACGGTCTTCGCCAACCTGGCGGAGGCCGTCGCCGAGGGCCGCGGCAAGGCGCAGGCCGACACGCTGCGCAGGACCAAGACCGAGAGCGTCGCCCGTCGGCTCACCGACTGGCCGGCCACCCAGGACGAGGAGGAGGTGCCGGGGACGGCCCTGCGCCTCGGGGACCACGTGGTGGTCGAGGCCGGGCAGATCATCCC